>NZ_JBRRDL010000012.1:0-99710 GCF_056759635.1 Stenotrophomonas sp. STEN056 | reverse complement strand
CCACATCTGGCTGGTTGGGGGGGGGTGGGGGGGGGGGCGTTGGGGCCGCCCCTGGGGCGGCGGGGGCTGCCCGCGTCCCCGGCGGTCCCGCGCCGGCCGCCCCACTACAGGGCGACCCTCGTGCCTCCCACACAAGGGAGGGAAGGCGATCAGAGAAACAGATCCGGCATCAACGGCCGCGACGGATCCATTGCATAGCCTGACAAATCGGTGATGCCGGCTTCGGCCAGCACTTCGTCATCGATCAGGAACTGGCCACTGAAACCTGCCGCCGGGCGCGTCAGCACGGCGTGCGCAGCATCGGCCATGATCTCCGGCTTGCGGCAACCGGCCACATCCACGCCCGGGATCATGTTGATGGCGTCGGTGGCGATCACCGTGCGCGGCCACAGCGCATTTACCGCCACGCCCTGCGGGCCGAATTCACCGGCCAGGCCCAGGGTGACAAAGCTCATGCCCATCTTGGCCAGCGTGTAGCCGGTATGTGGTGCCCACCACCTGGGGTCCAGGCTCGGCGGTGGCGCCAGCGTCAGGATGTGCGGATTGGGGGCCTGCAGCAGATGCGGCAGGCAGGCCTGCGCGCACAGGAAGCTGCCGCGCGCGTTGACCTGCTGCATCAGGTCAAAACGCTTCATCGGCGTGTCCAGCGCACCGCGCAGCCAGATGGCCGAGGCATTGTTGACCAGGATGTCGATGCCGCCGAAGGCATCCACGGTTGCCGCCACCGCCGCATTGACCTGGTCTTCCTCGCGGATGTCGCATTTCAGTGCCAAACCCTGGCCACCGGCTGCATTCACCGCCTCGGCGGCACTGTGGATGGTGCCCGGCAACTTGGGATTGGGCACCGATGATTTGGCGGCAATGGCCACGTTGGCACCATCGCGCGCGGCGCGCAGGGCGATGGCCAGGCCAATGCCACGCGAGGCACCAGTGATGAAAAGGGTCTTGCCCTGCAAGCTGCTCATGCCTACTCCGACCACATGGATATCAGCCCGCATTATGCCGATGCCGGCACGTTTGAGTGGCTGTTCGCATTGCCGACCGCTGCGACATTTCCTGTTCATGCGCCGCGCCGATACTGATGCCGCTCTTCATCAGGATCCGGCAATGAAACCCCTGCTTTACACCGCCCCGCTGTTTCTGGCCCTTTCACTTGCTGCGTGCCAGAAGCCCCACACCGCGGCGGAATCCCCTCCCATCACCAAGGATGTGGCCGCACAGACCACCGGCCTGGGCGAAACCGCAACAAAGATCGACGCCCGCGCCGTATGGAATGGCTCACTGGATGCCTGCCGCGATGCCACCACGGCCGCCGATGCCTGCCTGGTCAGCACATTGCGCGCCGGCGGGGCTTCACCGTCCGCATTGAACGCCGCACGCACCCTGTCGGCACAGGGCAAGCCGGGCTATGTCAGCGCCTGGCAATCGGTTGAGGGCGTCGGCGTGGCGACGCTGGAGTTCCCGTTCCGGGCCAATACCAACCAGGGCACCTGGCTGGTGGATGCGGCCGGCAAAACCGTGGACGTGGATGAGCAGGTACTGGGTGAAGACGTGCGCGGCCTGCCCGAATACAAGGCCTTCAACGACAAACACCCCGAGGCCAGCCCGTTCGCCCCGGCACAGGCCAGTGGCAGCGATGCCCTGCCCGATGGGGGCGTACGCCTGCGCTACACCACGCCGCTGCGCAGCTGCCATGCCTGCGCCGACGAAGGCCAGGTCACGCTTGGCTACGACTTCGATGCCAAGCGCAATTTCAAGGGCCGGCAACTGGTGGAACTGCGCTGACCCAGCGGCAAGGCGCGCCATGCTCGACCACGGGCATGGCGCAGTACCTGCAGCCGCTCAGGGCTTGGGGCCCTGACCTTCGTTGTCTTCCCAATGCAGGATGCGCCGGGTGACAAAACGGTAGACCGGCTTGCCGGTGGCGAACCACAGCTCGCGGACCCACGAGTGCCGCTTGAGCACGCGCAGCTCCACCGGGGTCAGTGACTGCCGGCAATACATGCGCTTGTGCTTGAGCAGGTGGCGCAGGTCTTCGCGCGCCAATAGCCGCATCCAGCGCGAGCGGGGGTTGCCGCAGACCGCCAGCTGGAAGTCGATCAGGGCCGGGGAGCCATCCTCGCGCACCAGCCAGTTGGCCTCCTTGGCCAGGTCGTTGTGGGCAATGCCATGGCGGTGCACACGTTGCAGCAGCCGCCGCGCGGCCCGGAAATAGGCCAGGTCGCCATGCGGTGGCCGCTGGTACATGGCCGCCCCTTCCATGTAGCTGCGGTCCAGCCAGCGGCCATCCCAGCCCAGCAGCCGGGGCGTGGCTTCCATGCCGTCGAGCTGTGCCAGCGCCCGGGCCTCGCGCCGGGCCAGCCACCACGCCGGCAGGCGCAGCCACAGCGGCGTCGCGCCCAAGTCCCGGCGCACGAAGCGGCCCTGCGCGCCATCAACCAGCAGGATGCGGCCGAAGCTGTCCGCCTTCAGCGCGGTGAAAGTTGTCTCGGGGGTAGGTTCTGCCATCGCGCCATTCTAGGCGGTGAGGCGGATTTCACGGCGTTCAGCCAACGCCCGCCAGGTGAATGCCCGGCTGGGCAACCGCAAGGAACCTGCAGCGCATCTGCCGGTCTGACAGAACCCTGCCCCTATAATCGGCCGATGAATTCCTGGATCGACACCACGCTGGCGTGGATTGCTGCTCATCCCGTACTCGCCGGTGCTGCGATCTTCGCCATCGCCTTCTGCGACGCCGTCATCATCCTGGGCGCCATCGTGCCCGCGCTGCCGTTGATGATCGCGGTGGGGGTGCTGATCGGCATGGGCGAATTGTCCGGCCCCTACGCGGTGGCGTGTGCCACGGTCGGTGCCTTTGCCGGCGATGGCCTGAGCTACTGGGTGGGCCGGCGCTGGGGCGACCGCCTGCGCGGCGTGTGGCCGTTCAGCCGCTACCCGCAGCTGCTGGACCGTGGCGAACTGCTGTTCCGGCGCAATGCCTTCAAGAGCATCCTGGTGGCCCGCTACGTCGGTGCGATCCGGCCGTTCGTGCCGGCCATCGCCGGCATGGCGAACATGCCCTTCATCAAATACCTCAAGGCCAGCGGCATCGCCTGCCTGTCGTGGGCGGTGCTGTTCCTGCTGCCGGGCTGGGCACTGGGCCAGGCCTATGACGCAGTGGCCGCGGTGGTCGGCCACCTGTTCCTGGTGATTGCCCTGCTCGGCGCCATCCTGGGCCTGGTCTGGGCCATCGTGCTGTACAGCTACCGCTGGTCGGCCGCACGCATGGACGGCTGGCTGGCCCGCCTGCTGCACTGGTCGCAGCGCCACCCCCGGCCGCTGGGGCGCGCCCTGAGCGACCTGTTTGACCCCAAGCGGCGCGAATCGGTGCCGCTGGCGATGCTGGCGCTGATGCTGTTGCTGCTGGGCTGGGGTTGGTTCGTGCTGCTGATGGTGGTGGTCGGCCACGGTGAGCCCCTGGCACTGGACCTGGCCGTACACGAGTTGATGCTGGCCCTGCGCAATCCGCTGGCCGACTACCCGATGGCGGCGCTGGCCTCGCTGGGCGACTGGCAGGTGCTGCTGCCGGCCATCGCTGCCGGCATGGGCTATCTGGCCTGGCGGCGGCGCTGGATGGCGGTGCTGCACTGGCTGGCGGCACTGGCCTTTGGCCTGGCCCTGACCAAACTGCTGGGCACCACCGTGGACGTGGTACGCCCGCCATCGGCCAGCAGCGGCTTCGGCTTCCCGTCGGTGGCGGTGACCATGGCCACCATCACCTTTGGCTTCTTTGCCGTGCTGATCGGCCGCGAACTGCCCGGCCGCACCCGCGTCTGGCCGTACCTGCTGTCCGGCGTGGTGGTCACGGTCATTGGCTTTGCCCGCATCTACCTGGGCGCACACTGGCTCAGCGATGTCATCGGCGGCATGTTGTTCGGCATCTTCTGGCTGTTGCTGCTGGGCGTGGCCTACCGCCGCCGCTTCAACCGCTCGTTCTGGGTCAAGCCGGTGGCGTGGCTGTTCTATGGCGTGTTCGCGCTGGCGGCCTTCTGGTACGCGCCGCGCAATGTACCGGCCAAGCTGGCCAAGTTCGAGCCGGTGGCCCAGGCAACCCGGCTGATGAATACCGACCAGTGGTGGCAGCACGGCTGGAGCGAGCTGCCGGCGCGTCGCAATGAGTTCGATGACGACCAGCGCTGGCCGCTGGACGTGCAGGTGGCCGGCCCGCTGGCGCCGCTGCAGCAGCAACTGGAGCGCAACGGCTGGACTATGCAGCCGCAGGCTGGCTGGCAGCAGGCACTGGTGATGCTGGACCAGAAGGCCGGGCCGCACGAAGTGCCGGTGTTGCCGGCCACGCTGGACACCAATGTCGAAGCACTGCTGATGCTGCGCCCGGGCACGCGCCCGGATGAAATGTATGCACTGCGGCTGTGGCCATCGGCGGTGCGCCTGCAGCCGGGCCAGGAGCCGGTGTGGCTGGGCAGCGCGCAGACCCTGCGCTATCAGCGCCACCTCAAGCTGTTTGGCATGTGGCGGCCATTGCGTGGCGTTGATCCGGCGCTGGATGCGGTCAAGCAATCGGTGGACGGCATGCAGAGCCAGCAACACACGCAGCCGGAAACCGGCTTGCCACTGCTGATGATCCGCAGCGGGCAATCACCGGCAAACTGACCGCTGCCAGGAAACCCAACACAACGGAATATTCGATGGCCCCGGCATGCGCAGCGCAGCCGGGCCGGGTGAAGCGCCGCCGGCTCAGGCAGCAGCCGTCTTCAGAGGTCTTCTTCCTGCGGCACGTCGAATTCGGGTATCCACTCCAGCAGCAGATCCAGCCGACGATGCGGATCGTCCTGCTGCAGCAGCATCAAGCGCTGTTGGGCGTGCAGGGGCAATAGTTCCCCCAGCCGCCAGCCAACCCACGCGGCCTGGTCCAACTGGGCCGGCCCTGCAGACGCGTACTCGCCGCCCAACTGTTCCAGAATGCGTTCCAGCAACGTGCCCAGCAGCGCGTGTTCCGGCTGCAGTTCATCATCGGTGTCGCGCTCGCACCATTCCACTTCGCCGACGACCAGGCCGTTGTCGCGCACATGGGTGTCATCCACGCGAAAGCGCCGTGCGCCACGCAGCCGCAGCACCAGCACGCCATCGGCACCGACATCAAAATCCTCGACCACGGCCTCGACCCCCCAATCTGCGGGTATTGCCGGCGCGCCGGTCTCTTCGCCTTCCTGGATCAGGCACACACCAAAGGTGCTGCCATTGCGCCCGCACTCGCGCACCAGGTCCAGATAACGTGGCTCGAACACCCGAAGACCCAGAACCGCACCCGGCAACAACACCGAATGCAGGGGAAACAAGGACAGGCTTTGCGGTGAATTCATCAGCAGCACGAACGGTGGACCGGGATCGATGTTACCTCCCGGCCCACCACGGTGCATCCCGCATGCATCGAACGATGCGTGGCACTTACGTCAGAAGTTGTACTTCACATGCGTGTGGACGCGATTCATGTCGCCCTCCTGCCCGTTCTCAAGACGGCGAAGCGCATGACTCAACTCCATGCCCACGTCCAGCTTGGGGAATGGCGAATAGATCAGGTTGGCGCGTACCGACTGCGCCTTTTCAGTGACTTCATAACCCGTGAGCGCGGCATCGTTGTCCAGCACCGCCACCGAGTACACCAGGTTGCCACGCAGCTTCGGCGAGAATGCATGGCGCCACGCAGCGAAACCGCCGTAGCCATTCATCGCATGCAGGCGGCCTTCGGCATCCAGTACCGTGTCGCTGCCCAGCGCAAAGCCGAGGTAACGGCCCACACCCGCGCCGCCACTGACCATGTAACGCAGATCATCGTTCGCGCCGAGGTTGAACTTGCCCGAGACGCTCAATGCACCGCCGGTATCGTTGTGGCCGTCATAGCGGAAGTTGCGCAGCAACGCGGCGACGGTGAAGTGGCCCCAATCACCGCGCTTGAGCCAGCGTGCGGTGAGGTCGGGCATGACATCGTCACCACTGTTGATCCGTGCGCCACGGCCAGCGAAGGGGGTGATGGTTGTCTGCGGGTTCTCGGCCGAGAACGACCAGGCGCCCTTGCTGTAACGCAACTGCGCCTGGCGCGAGAAAATGGTGCCTTCCGAAGGGCCGGTGAAATCCACCGTATCCGGCAATGCGGCCACATCCTGGAAGTTTGACCAGGTCTGGCCGGCCAGCCAGTTGTTCCAGCTCACATAGGCCTGCCGCAAGGTGACGGCATAGGTGTTGGTGATGACCTCGTTGCCGGCAAAGGCATTGCTGCCACCGCCGTACATGTCAGCCTCGATGTAGGCCTTGAGCTTGTCACCGTTGTCGGTGGTGGTATCGGCACCGAACCAGAACCGCGAGAACTGTGCATGTACGTCGGTGTAACTGGCGCTGCGGCCATTGCCATCGGCCGCCACCGGCGTTGCGCCCGGGAAGTAGAACAGGCGGCCGGCCGAGCCATCGGCAATCTCGCCGTCGCTGGTACGGGTATACATCGAATCCAGCTTGATGAAGCCACCGAAGGAGAACTTCGTGCCCGGCATGGCGTTGGGCATAACCGCAGCCGGGGCCGCGGGCGCTGCAGCCACACGGCTGGCATCCAGCGCCGCCGCTGACGGCGCAGCATCCGTAGTCGCATTGGCATTGGCTGCGTCACGCTGCTGGTAAGCCTGCAGCATGTCGCGCATCTGCTGCACCTCCTGCTCCAGCTGTGCCATGCGCGTTTCCATGGCCGCTGCATCCATGGCCTGGGCCAGCGCACTCAGTGGCATTGCAGCCAAGGCCGCGGTGGCGGCCAGTACGGCCAGTTTCTTGTTACCGATCATTGTTTTTCCCCTCCCAGGGCAACAGAACACCGTTCCGGCGCTCGCCGGGAGCGCCGGTGCTTGTCGAACGTTTTTCCTGCCCTGCGCCGGCGTGAGCCGGGAACTACCGGGCAGCCATCAGTGCCGTGCAGCGGGTGGCATGGAGCTGGCGTCGCGTGGATCCAGCGCGCGACGCCCGCGCCATCGACACCTCACACAAAGCGCATCGATGTGGTGCCGATGCCATCAGCGCGCACCAGTACGTTGTCACCTGCGGCAACCGCAACGGCGGCGGTGATGGCACCGGACAGCACCACGCTGCCGGCCGGCAGCACCTGGCCGCGCTCGGCGAGCATGTTCACCAGCATTGCCACCGCATCGGCGGGATTGCCCAGCACCGCGGCACCGGCCCCCACTTCGACCACCTGGCCGTTCTTCTCCATCACCACGCCAAGCGTCTCAAGGTCCAAACCCTCTACCGCCGTCGGCCGCGACCCCAGGACATAACGTGATGCCGAAGTGTTGTCTGCAATCACGCTGGGCAGGTCGAAGCGGAAGTTTTCATAGCGCGAGTCGATCAGCTCGATGGCCGGCACCACATAGTCGGTCGCGGCCAGCACCCGGGCCACGTCGCAGCCCGGGCCGGCCAGTTCCTCGCGCATGACGAAAGCGATCTCGGCTTCCACCTTGGGATGGATCAGGCGAGCGGTATCGACAACCGCACCGTCATCCACCGCATTGTCATCACCGAGGAAGCCATAGATCGGCGTATCCACGCCCATCTGCTGCATCTTCGGCCTTGAGGTCAGGCCCATCTTCATGCCCACGATGCGTACGCCCGCAGCCTGTTTCATGCTGCGCAGGCATTCCTGGATGTCGTAGGCGGCGCTGACATCGATCTGTGGGTGCGCATCGGTGATCTTGGTCACTTCGCGCCTTTCCTGCTCTGCGGCCAGCAACTGCAGCGCGCAGTTCTCGATGATGGAACGGTCCAGCGTCATGCCTGCTTCTCCTGCGGTTGTTCGCCACGCGCACGCAGCATGTCCAGTGCGACGTCAACGATCATGTCTTCCTGCCCGCCGACCATGCGGCGCTTGCCCAGCTCGACCAGAATGTCGGCGGTCTTCAGGCCGAAACGCGACGATGCGATCTCGGCGTGCCGCAGAAAGCTGGAATAGACCCCGGCATAGCCCAGGGCCAGGGTTTCGCGATCCACCCGCACCGGGCGATCCTGCAGCGGGCGCACGATGTCGTCAGCTGCATCCATCAGGGTGTACAGCTCGCAACCATGGTTCCAGCCCATGCGCTCGGCAGCGGCAATGAACACCTCCAGCGGCGCATTGCCGGCACCGGCGCCCATGCCGGCCAGGCTGGCATCAATGCGATACGCACCGGCTTCAACCGCAGCGATGGAGTTGGCCACGCCCAGTGAAAGGTTGTGATGGGCGTGGATGCCGATCTGTGTGCCCGGTTTCAAGGCATCGCGCAATGCACTGACCCGGTCACGCACATCATTCATGTTCAATGCGCCGCCGGAATCGACCACGTACACGCAGGACGCGCCGTAGCTTTCCATCTTCTTCGCCTCCACGGCCAGCGCCTGTGGCGTGGTCATGTGGCTCATCATCAGGAAGCCGACCGCATCCATGCCCAGCGTATTGGCTGCCTCGATGTGCTGGCGCGAGATATCGGCCTCGGTGCAATGCGTGGCCACACGCACGATGCGCGCACCAGCGGCATGCGCGTTCTTCAGGTCGTGCACGGTGCCGATGCCCGGCAGCAGCAGCGTGGCGATCCGGGCATGCGACACCACGCTGGCGGCCGCCTCGATCCATTCCACGTCACTGTGTGCGCCGAAGCCATAGTTGAACGAAGAACCCTGCAGGCCGTCGCCATGGGCGACCTCGATGGAATCGACGCGGGCCTTGTCCAGCGCGGCGGCGATGCTGCGCACCTGGTCGATGCTGTAGCGGTGACGCACCGCGTGCGAACCATCGCGCAAGGTGACGTCGGAGATATAGAGCTTGTTGGCAGTCATGTTGTTGTCCTCACGCTGCGGCACGCGCGGCCAGCACCGAGGCGGCCATGCGCTCCCCGGTAGCCAGCGCGGCCGACGTCATGATGTCCAGGTTGCCGGCGTAAGCGGGCAGGTAGTGCGCGGCGCCTTCCACTTCCAGGAAGATCGAGGTCTTCAAGCCGGTGGTCATGCCCACGCCCGGCACATTGACCGGCTCGTCAAGCTGCTCGAACTGCACCTGCTGCTTGAGCCGGTAGCCCGGCACATAGGCGGCCACACGTGCGGCCATGTCGGTCACAGCGGCCTCGATGGCAGCGGTGTCGGCCACCTCGCTGAGCACGTAGACGGTATCGCGCATCAGCAACGGCGGTTCGGCCGGGTTGAGCACAATGATCGCCTTGCCAACCTGCGCACCGCCCACGCTTTCAATCGCGCGCGAAGTGGTTTCGGTGAACTCATCGATATTGGCCCGGGTGCCGGGGCCGGCACTCTTGCTGGAGATGCTGGCCACGATCTCCGCATATTTGACCCTGGCCACCGAAGCCACCGCCGCCACCATCGGAATGGTGGCCTGGCCGCCACAGGTGACCATGTTGACGTTGGCCGCCTCGATGTTGTCTTCCAGGTTCACCGTCGGCACGCAATACGGGCCGATGGCGGCCGGGGTCAGGTCAACCACGCGGATACCCGGCTTGGCGGCACGCAGCAGCGCGTCGTTGGCGACATGCGCCGACGCCGAGGTGGCATCGAACACGATGTCGATGTCGGCAAACAGTTCGGATTCGATCAAACCGGCCACGCCGCTGGAGATGGTTGCCACACCCATGCGTGCAGCGCGCGCCAGGCCATCGGATGCCGGGTCGATGCCGACCAGGGCCGCCATCTGCAATTGCTTGCCATGGCGCAGGATCTTGATCATCAGATCGGTGCCGATGTTGCCGGGACCGACGATGGCTGCTTTCAGGGTCATGTAGAACTCCTGTCGTTCAATGGGGGGAGGAAGCAGGCGTCATGCAAAACGGATATCGGCACTGCCCAGTGCGCCGACACGCACGCGCATGTGGTCGCCGGCCACAACCGGGATCAGCGGCACCAGCGCACCGGAGAGGATCACTTCACCGGCCTTGAGCGGTGTACCGAGGCGGCCGAGCGTATTGGCCAGCCATGCCACGCAGTTGACCGGCGAGCCCAGCGCGGCGGCACCGGCGCCGGTGGCCACCAGCTCGCCGTTCTTCTCCACCACCATGCCCAGCGTGCCCAGGTCCAGGTTCTTCGGTGGCACGCGCAGTTCACCAAGCACATAGGCCGCCGCGGAGGCGTTGTCGGCAACGGTGTCGGTAATGCCGATGCGCCAGTCGCGGATACGCGAATCGACAATCTCAAAGCACACCGATAGCGCCTCGGTGGCGGCAAGTACGTCGTGATGGGTAATGCCCGGGCCCACCAGGTCACGCTTGAGATGGAAGGCGATTTCACCTTCCGCACGCGGCGCGATCATGCCGGTGGTCGACAGCTCGCCGCCATTGGCCACCTGCATGCGATCGGTGAGGAAACCAAAGTCCGGCTGGTCCACCTTCAGCATGCGCTGCACCGCCACCGAGGTGGCGCCAATCTTCTTGCCAACCACGCGCTCGCCCTCGGCCAGGCGACGCGCCAGCAGGTCGTTGGAAATCGCATACGCATCGGCCAGCGCCAGGCCGGGGATGCGCTCGCTCAGCGGCTCGATGGCTGCACCACTGCGCAATGCCGCATGCAGTTCGGCACCGTGTCGCGCAATGGCCTCGGCCCCCAGGGAAACAGCACTCATGCCTTCACTTCCTTCGCATCACTCTTGAGCACATCACCCACCGCAAAACGCTGCGGTGGTACTTCGTTGACCATCACCCGGATTGCGCTCATCGGCGCATCCAGCTCGGCATGTGCCACCCGCGCTACTTCGCGGATGAAACGCTGCACTTTCTCTTCGTCACGGCCCTGCACCAGGGTCACCTGGATGATTGGCATGGGTTTACTCCTGCGGTTGCAATCAGGTCAGCTCGACGCCCTTGGTCTCGGGCAGGAACAGCAGCACGATCAATGCAGCCAGCCCGAAGAAACCGGCAGTGGCCATCAACCCGCTGGCCACGCCGTAGCTGTTGGCCAGGAAGCCGATCAGCGCCGGCGCGATGGCGGCGATGGCGCGGCCGCCGTTGTAGACGAAACCCTGCGCGGTGGCGCGCACCGTGGTTGGGAACATTTCGGCAAAGGTCGGTGCGAAACCGCTGTAGAAGCCCGTGCCGAAATACGCCACGACAATGCCAAAGCCCATCAGCAGCATCGGCGACTTGATCATCACGAACAGCGGCACGGTCAAGGCCGAGCACACGAAGAAGATCATGAAGGCCTTCTTGCGCCCCACCCAGTCGGCGATATAACCAAAGGTGACAAAGCCCAGCGCAGCACCGATCTGCATGACCACGATCCAGATCGTGGACTTGACCATGTCCAGGCCCGGGCCGCCGTCGGCAACCGGCGTGGCCAGGTAGGTCGGGATCCAGGTGAACAAGCCCCAGTAACCGCACATGGCCGCGGTGACAAATGCCAGCCCGACCACGGTGCTGCGTGCATGCGCACCAAACAACTGGCCCATGGTCTGGCCAAAACTCAGCCGTTCCTTCTGGTTGACCCAGATCTCCGGCTCCTTGACGTGGCGGCGCACATAGAACGCCAGCAGTGCCGGCAACAGGCCCACCGCAAACACCCAGCGCCACCCCAGGGTCGGCACCACCAGCGCGGCAATGATGGCCGCAGCGGCGTAGCCCGAGGCAAACGCACTCTGGATCCACGCCAGGATCTTGCCGCGGTGCTGTGCCGGCCAGCTTTCGCTCACCAGCGCCGAGCCGGCGGACCACTCACCGCCCACGCCCAGGCCCACGATGACCCGGAACAACATCAGCTGGCCGAGCGTGTCCGACAAACCGCACAAGGCCGTGCCAATCGAATAGCAGATGATGCTGAGCATCATCGACTTGGCGCGGCCCATGCGGTCGGCCAGGTAACCAAACAGCAGCCCGCCGAATGCGGTGGCCAGCAGCGTGGCCGACATCACCATGCCCGCCTGCGACTTGTCGAAGCCCAGGTCCGCGCTGACGTGCTTGAGCACCATCGCGAACAGCATCAGATCCATGACATCCAGCATCCAGCCCAGGTAGGCCGAACGGAATGTTCCCCACTGCTGTTTGCTGGCGCCCTGCCACCAGCGGCCGTTGCCGGCCGTTACCGCTTGGATTGTCGAACCACGCTGCGCCATTGGCTTCCCCTCCGGAATCTTGGCTGATACGAAAGTATCGGTGAACGATACTGCGAACACAAAATATCCGACTTTTCGCAAAAATGGAACATTACAAATGTTTTCGTATCGATATACGATACATGCGTCGTAACAATCGCGAGATTCCGATGTCCGAGTTGATCCTCCGCCTCCATGAAGACCACCTGCCCGCCGATTGCCCGCCGGTCTATCTGCCATCCGGCCCAAGGGCCCTGTATGTGCGCCAGGGGGGGCTGATGGTGGAATCCCCACAGGACGCGCAGTCCCTTGACCCGGCCCAGGCGCGCGTCAGCCAAAGCCCGCTCACCCTGCTCAACGGCGGGCAGGACACGGTGCTGTGGCGCTGGGACCTGACCGACGCCAAGCAGCCCGCCGGTGTCCTGCCGTCGGCACCGGCAACCCGCAGTGAACTCAAGCTGGAAGCGCCGATCACCCTGGACAGGCGCTTTGAATGGCTGATGCGCTGTGACCGGGTGGATTTCCCGAAGGGGGGCGTCGCCCTCACCCATGTCCACCAGGGCCCGGGCATCCGTATCTGCGACTACGGCCGGATCAGCATCGAGACCCTGGGCCAGCGCCAGGACCACCCGCCCGGCCATGCCTGGTTCGAGCTCGGCCACGCGCCGGTGCTGGCACCAACCACCGAGGACGAGGAGACACGTTTCATCCGCTGTTTCCTGCTGCCGCGCCAGCTCAAGGGGCGCAGCTCGATCCGTTACGTGCGCCCGGAGGACGCCGCCGCGCAGAAGACCCAGCGGTACAAGGTTTTCGCAGAGCGATACATCGACCTGCCATAATCGGCACATGTGCGCTGCCAGGCAGGCGGCGCTCGACCCTGCAAACACCTACAGGTAGCCGATGTCCCGTCAAGTTGTGATCGATAAAAAGGATTTGCCCAATGCCGCCGCCGGCAGGGATGCCCAGGACGACACCGCCGATCACGGCCTGCCCACCGCCATCGTCTCGCTGAAAGTGATCGAGGCGCTGGCCTCGGCACCCGGCGGCCTGGGCGTCACCCGCCTGGCCCAGTTGCTGGGCATGCCCAAGGCGCGCGTGCACCGGCACCTGAGCGTGCTGCGCGAGCATGGCTATGTCGACCAGGATCCGGACAACAACCAGTACCGCGTGGGCTGGCAGATGTTCCTGCTCGGCCGTGCCTGCACCAGCCGCTTCGACGTGATGAGCCTGGCCAAACCGATCCTGGAGCAACTGCGCGACCAGGTTGGCCAGACCATCGTGATCTCCACCTTCTCGGACAACGAAGTGGTGGTGATCGACCTGCTGCGCGGCACCGCGCCGGTGGAAATCAGCCTGCGCCCCGGCACCCGCTTCCATCACAACAGCGTGGCCCAGGGCAAGATCGCGCTGGCCTTCGGTGCGGAGAAACTGCGCCGTGCCTATCTCACCCAACCGCTCCCCGCGAGCACGCCACGCACCATCGTTGACCCGGATCGCCTGGCGGCGGAAATCGAACTGGTGCGCAAGCGTGGCTGGGCCGATGCACCGGAAGAGCTGTACATCGGCATCAACGCACTGGCGGCTCCGCTGCTGCAGGCCAACGGCGAGCTGTTCGGCACGCTGGCCATCGTCGGCTCCATCCACTACCTGCCCAGCACGCCGGACCCGGCACATGTGCAGGCCTTACTGGAAGCCGCCGCGCAGATTTCGGCAGCGATGGGATACACCGGCAAGACTTCGCGCTGAAGCCGCTCCCCGCAGGCGCGGCCTTGGCCGCGAAGCCGGCAACCCCCAGACAACGGCACCAACTGCAATTCCGGTATTGCCAGCCCACCGACTCAAGCGTCGCGGCGGAAGCCTCCCCTACGGGAAAGCTCCGCGGTATCAGCTGTTCTGCAACTGCGCCAGGAACCGGCGCGGCGCGCCGTCGAAACCGCCGTTGGACATGAACACCACGTGGTCGCCCTCGCGCACCACGCCGCCCAGCCGCGCCAGCAATGCATCGGTATCGGCCACTGCCTGCGCCTCACCGCGCACGGCGGCAATTACCCTGACCGCATCCCACGGCAACTCCGGACGCGCCAGGAACACCACCGCATCGGCGATATCCAGCGACGGCGCCAGTGCATCGGAATGCGCACCCAGACGCATCGAATTGCTGCGCGGCTCCATCGCCACCACGATGCGTGCGTCACCCACCTTCGCGCGCAGGCCTTCCAGCGTTGTATGGATGGCGGTCGGGTGATGGGCGAAGTCGTCGTAGATGGTCACGCCCTGCGCCAGGCCAATTACTTCCATCCGGCGTTTGACGCTCTGGAAACGGGCCAAGGCCGGCGCCACGCTCGCCACCTCCACGCCCACCGCATGGGCCGCAGCCAGTGCCGCCAACCCATTGAGCACGTTGTGCCGGCCCAGCAGCGACCACACCACGGTCGCCACTTCCACGCCACGATGCAGCACTGCAAACGCACTGCCTTCCTGGTTGATCAGCCGCGCGCTCCATTCCAGCGACGGATCAAAACCAAAGCGTTCCACCGGCGTCCAGCAGCCCATCGCCAGCACTTCAGCCAGGTGCTTGTCCTCGCCATTGACGATCAGACGACCGCGCCCCGGCACGGTGCGCACCAGATGGTGGAACTGGCGCTGGATGGCGGCCACGTCCGGGAAGATATCGGCGTGGTCGAACTCAAGATTGTTGAGGATCGCCACCCGCGGCCGGTAGTGGACGAACTTGCTGCGCTTGTCGAAGAACGCGGTGTCGTACTCGTCGGCTTCCACCACAAACAGCGGTCGATCCGCCTGCGCGGACGCGCTGTCCCCCTCCCGGAGAGGCTGGCCGCCCAAGCGCGCCGACACGCCGAAATCCTCGGCAACACCACCGATCAGGAAACCCGGCTCGCGCCCGGCTGCCTGCAGCAGGAACGCCAGAATCGTCGTCGTCGTGGTCTTGCCGTGCGTGCCGGCCACCGCCAGCGTGTCGCGGCCGGGCAACACCCGCTCGGACAACCACTGCGCACCGGAGGTGTAGCGCCGGCCCGCATCCAGCACCGCTTCCACCGCCGGATTGCCCCGCGAAAGCGCGTTGCCAACCACGATCTCATCACAGTCGTCAGCGATGTTTCCGGGCAGATAGCCCTGCGACAGGGTGATGCCCAGCGTTTCCAACTGTGTGGACATCGGCGGGTACACCGCCTGATCACTGCCTTCGACCTGGTGACCGAGTTCGCGGGCCAAGGCGGCGACACCGCCCATGAAAGTACCGGCAATGCCGAGAATATGGATCTTGCTCATTGGCTGATTGTCGCTGATGCAAACACTCTCGGGTATCTGCGTAAGAGATACCCATCCGTATGTAGGGTTATCCCCGATAGCCCTTGAATGACTTCGCGCCCAGAATGCCGCTTGCCAGCCGCAGCACCCTCAGGTCCTACTCCCCAAGAGGCCATCCCCAGGGAGCTCATGTTGCGGGGCTCTGAGCAAGCCCATTTGCTGGCCTCTACAAACGCAAACGCCCGGCTTCGGTACTGAAGCCGGGCGTTTGCGTTTGCGGCATCAGCGCAAGACGCGGGCCGCGGCAGTTACCCGCCGCAGCCGTGTTCCATCAGCGCTTGATCGCCGCCAGGATGCGGGCCAGCACGTCATCCAGCTCGCCGACGCCATCCACGCGCGCCAGGGTGCCCTTGGCCGCGTAGAAGTCGATGACCGGCGCGGTGGAATCGTTGTAGACCTGCAGGCGCTGGCGCACCGATTCGGGGTTGTCGTCGGCACGGCCCTGTTCCTGGGCGCGGCCAGCAATGCGCTCGACCAGCAGTTCGGTCGGCACGTCCAGCTGCACGATGGCGTCCAGCGGCTGCTTGAGCTTGGCCAGCAGCTCGCCCAGCGCATTGGCCTGGGCCACGTTGCGCGGGTAACCATCAAGGATGAAGCCGGTGGCGACATCGGCCTGGGACAGGCGCGATTCCAGCATGCCCAGCAGGATGTCATCGGAAACCAGGTTGCCCGAATCCATCACCGCCTTGGCCTGCTTGCCCAGCTCGGTGCCGGCGGCCACTTCGGCGCGCAGCAGGTCGCCGGTGGAGATGTGCGGAATATTCAGTTCTTCCTTCAGGCGGCTTGCCTGCGTGCCCTTGCCCGAACCGGGCGGTCCCAACAGAACCAATCGCATTCCTGACTCCCATATGTTTTGAGTAAACGGGACGGACAGCGGCGTTAGACTCATGGGCCGATTCACGCTGCACCGCAATATGCGCAGCTTACCGCATCCGGCCAATGTCCCGGAAATGCCCCCCGCCCGGAGAGTATCCCTCATGTCCAAAGGCACCTTGCTTTACGCCCAGTCCGGCGGCGTCACCGCCGTCATCAACGCCACCGCTTCGGCCGTCATTGCCGAGGCAAGGTCGAAGAAAATCAAGGTGTTGGCTGCACGCAACGGCATCCTTGGCGCATTGCGCGAGGAGCTGATCGACACCTCCAAAGAGTCCGCCGCCAACATCGCCGCACTGGCCCATACCCCTGGCGGCGCCTTCGGTTCATGTCGCTACAAGCTCAAGTCGCTGGACGCGGACCGGGCCAAGTACGAGCGCCTGCTGGAGGTGTTCAAGGCCCACGACGTGCGCTGGTTCCTCTACAACGGCGGCAATGATTCGGCCGACACCGCGCTGAAAGTCTCGCAGCTGGCCAAGGAATACGGCTACCCGCTGACCTGTGTCGGCGTGCCCAAGACCATCGACAACGACCTGGCGGTTACCGACACCTGCCCGGGCTTCGGCTCGGCGGCCAAGTACACCGCCGTGTCGGTGCGCGAAGCTGCATTGGATGTCGCGGCGATGGCCGAGACCTCCACCCGCGTCTTCATCTACGAGGCAATGGGCCGCCACGCGGGCTGGCTGGCCGCCGCCGCCGGCCTGGCCGGCGAGAACCCTGACGACGCACCGCAGATCATCCTGCTGCCCGAACGTGCCTACGACGAGGCTGCCTTCCTGGCCAAGGTGAAGCAGGTGGTGGCCAAGGTCGGCTTCTGCGTGGTGGTGGCCAGTGAAGGCATCCATACCGCCGATGGCAAGTTCGTCGCCGATGCCGGCGGTGGCAAGGATTCGTTCGGTCACACCCAGCTTGGCGGCGTCGCCTCGTACCTGGCTGGCCGGGTCAAGGCCGAGCTGGGCTTCAAGGTGCACTGGACCCTACCCGACTATCTGCAGCGTTCGGCCCGCCACATTGCTTCCAAGACCGACTGGGAACAGGCGCAGGCCGTGGGCAAGGCGGCGGTGCAGTTTGCGTTGAAGGGGCAGAACTCGGTGATGCCGGTGATCGTGCGCAGCGCCGATGTGCCGTACCGCTGGAAGATCGAAGCCGCGCCGCTGTCCAAGGTCGCCAATCACGAAAAGAAGATGCCGGCCGGCTTCATCCGCAAGGATGGCTTTGGCATCACCGAAAAGGCCCGCCGCTATCTGCAGCCGCTGATCCGCGGTGAAGCGCCGCTGCCGTATGGCCGCGATGGCCTGCCCAAGTACGTGACGCTGAAGAACGTGGCCGTTGCCAAGAAGCTGCCGGGCTGGGAAGGCTGACAACCATGCAAGCGCGGAACGGGCGCGGCATGCGTCCGTTCCGCTGCCCTGCTCACGCCCTCAGGCGGGTAATGAACTTGCCGTTGATGTCGGCAATGGTGGCGGTGCCTGCCAGCTTCATCGCCAGCTTCAACTCGGTCTTGAGCGCGTCCAGCACCGAGGTGACGCCGGCCGCACCGCCCAGCGCCAGGCCATAGAGCACCGGCCGCCCCACCGCCACCGCATCGGCCCCCAGCGCCAGTGCCTTGAACACATGCACACCGCGCCGCACACCGCCGTCCAGATAGACCGGCACCTGCCCGCCTACGGCTTCGGCGACATAGGGCAATGAGGTGATGGCGCCGGGAACGGTGTCGAGCTGGCGCCCGCCGTGGTTGGACACCTGGATCGCCGCTGCGCCACGCGCCACCGCTTCCCTGGCGTTCTCGGCCGATTGAATGCCCTTCACCACCACCGGCAGACCGGACTCCTTGGCAATGAAGTCCAGGTCGGTGAAATCCAGGTTGCGCTTGAACACCGTGAACAGCTGCGCCAACGTCGCGCCCTTGGGCGCATTGGGCACGTTGGGGAAGGCCAGGTCCGCTGGAAACACGAAGCCGTTGCGCTTGTCCGCCTCGCGGTTCCCCGCCCATTCCAGGTCCACGGTGAAGACGATCGCCGTCGCCCCCATTTCCTTGGCGCGGCGGATCAGCTCACGGTTCACGCCCTGGTCCTTGGTGTAGTACAGCTGGAACCACTTGGGCCCCTTGCTGACGCGGCCGATGTCCTCAAGCGGCACGTTGGCCAGCGTCTGCGCGGTGAACAGCGCGCCGGCATCAGCCGCACCCTTGGCGGTATCGCGCTCGGCATTGACGTGGGCCAGCCCGTGGGCAGCCATCGGCGGCACGAAAATCGGGATATCCACCCTGGAGCCCAGCAGCGTGGTGGATGTATCCGGCTGGTCCACGCCGGCCAGATAACGCGGAAGTATCTGCACGTCATCGAAGGCGCGCACATTCTCGCGCAGCGTCCATTCGTCACCGGAACCGCTGCTGATGTAGCCGAACTGCGGCTTGGGAATCAGCTTGCGGGCCTCTTCCTCCAGGTCGTAGAGGTTGATGATGTCCAGCTTGCGTTCGGCACTGCCGGCGCGATACGTGCCACCGGAAGCCGCCGCAGGGGCTGCACTGGACTGTGCAAAGGCAGGCAAGGCACCGAGCAGGCTGGCCGCCGATGCTGCGCCGATACTTCCGACAAGAACCTCTCTACGGGTTGTCATGACACCTTCCTGTATGGGCCGGGCGTCAAACGCTACGACCCACCGGCCCATGACAACGTGAAGAAACCCGGCTTGCCGGTTACGGCCGGCAGGCCCTGCCTTCCACGGTCAAACGCGCCGAATATGCCGGCAGCGCAGCCAGGCGCCCGGCCGCCGCCTGTGCCTTGGCGTCTTCCAGATAGACGCGGTTCTGGCCCTGCCCATCCAGCGCCACCTGCTGCCCGGCCGGCTTGCGCCAGACCTCCACCAGCGCCTGCTGCGTGCTGCACGCAGCCGAGGGGATGCGCACGGCCTCGTTGAGCTTCCAGCCATTGGCCTCACTCGGGTTGACCTTGGCAAAATCCAGGAACACCGCGCGCGGTTGGCAGTGTTCGCTGGTGCGCACCAGCTGCATGTCATACGGCGCGGCGGCATCGCCGGTGAAACGGCCTTCGATACGGGTACAGGCTTCGGGAATCTGCCGCACCGTGTGCACGGCCGCATCGGCCTGTGCGCTGGCGGCGGGGCGTTCGATTTCCGGCTTGGTACTGGCAGCCAGCAGTGGCAACGGCAGCGCGGCCAGCAGGGTCAGGGCAAAGGCGGCTTTCATCATCGGCGGTTCCGTAGCAACAGGTTGCTGACGTTGCCAGCCTGCCGCTGAACCCTCGGGCAAGGCCGGCGGCCGCTGGCGGCCGAGACAGCTGCCGGTCATACTCGACGCGCCTCAGAGTGTTTGAACACAGCGACACGTACCACAGCCGCACGCGGCCCGGGTCTGTTCCAGTGCTTCGATCTACCCGGCGTGTCCCCGCTTCATCCACAGCTGGATGGCATCCACCAACGCTGGAGGGGTCATGCTCGAACAGTACGGTCTTGTGCTTTCGCTTGTCTGTGCCGCTGTCGCCATCGTCTACGGCATCATCTCGGCCCAATGGGTCCTGCGCCAACCTGCCGGCAATGCCCGCATGCAGGAAATCGCCTCCGCCATCCAGGAAGGCGCGCGGGCCTACCTCAACCGCCAATACCTGACCATCGCCCTGGTCGGCGTGGTGTTGTTTGTACTGGTCGGTTTCTTCCTCAGCTGGTACACCGCGATTGGTTTTGCAATCGGCGCGGTGCTGTCCGGCGCGGCCGGTTACATCGGAATGAACGTCTCGGTACGCGCCAACGTGCGCACTGCCGAGGCCGCACGCAATGGCATGAGCGCGGCGATGGATGTCGCGTTCCGTGGTGGCGCCATCACCGGCATGCTGGTGGTGGGCCTGGGCCTGCTCGGCGTGGCCGGTTACTACCTGCTGTTGCAGCGCATGGGCCTGAGCCAGGCCGACAACCTGCATGCGCTGGTGGGCCTGGCATTCGGCAGCTCGTTGATTTCGATCTTCGCGCGCCTGGGCGGCGGCATCTTCACCAAGGGTGCGGACGTGGGCGCGGACCTGGTCGGCAAGGTCGAAGCCGGCATTCCCGAGGATGACCCGCGCAACCCGGCGGTGATTGCCGACAACGTCGGTGACAACGTTGGCGACTGCGCCGGCATGGCAGCGGATCTGTTCGAGACCTATGCGGTGACGGTGATCGCCACCATGCTGCTGGGCGGCATGATGATGGCCGAAGTCGGCCGCAACGCGGTGCTGTACCCGCTGGTGCTGGGCGGCGTGTCGATCATCGCTTCGATCATCGGTGCGTTCTTCGTCAAGGTGAAAGCCGGCGGCTCGATCATGGGCGCGCTGTACAAGGGCGTGATTGTCTCCGGCGTGCTGGCCGCCATCGCCTTCTGGCCGGTGACCACGCAGCTGATGGCCGATTCCAGCCATGGCGCCACCAACCTGTACATCTGCGCCTTGATCGGCCTGGTGCTGACCGGGCTGATCGTGTGGATCACCGAGTACTACACCGGCACCCAGTACAAGCCGGTGCAGCATGTGGCGCAGGCTTCAACCACCGGCCACGGCACCAACATCATCGCCGGCCTCGGCGTGTCGATGAAGTCCACCGCACTGCCGGTGATCGCGGTGTGCGTGGCGATCTGGGCGGCATTCCATTTCGGCGGTCTGTACGGCATCGCCATCGCTGCAACGGCGATGCTGTCGATGGCCGGCATGATCGTCGCACTGGACGCTTACGGCCCGATCACCGACAACGCCGGTGGCATCGCCGAGATGGCCGAGCTGCCATCGGACATCCGCGACATTACCGACCCGCTGGATGCGGTGGGCAACACCACCAAGGCGGTGACCAAGGGTTATGCGATCGGCTCGGCGGCATTGGCCGCGCTGGTGCTGTTTGCCGACTACACCCACAACCTGCAGGTGGCGCATCCGGGCGAAGTCTTCGCGTTCGACCTGTCCGACCACACGGTGATCATCGGCCTGCTGATCGGCGGTTTGATTCCCTATCTGTTCGGTGCGATGGCGATGGAAGCGGTGGGCCGCGCGGCCGGTGCGGTGGTGGAAGAAGTGCGCCGCCAGTTCCGCGAGATCCCCGGCATCATGCAGGGCACGGCCAAGCCGCAGTACCACAAGGCGGTGGACATGCTGACGCGTTCGGCGATCAAGGAAATGATCGTGCCGTCATTGTTGCCGGTCGCCGTGCCGGTGGTGGTTGGCCTGCTGCTCGGGCCCAAGGCGCTGGGTGGTTTGTTGATCGGCACCATCGTCACCGGCCTGTTCGTGGCGATCTCGATGACTACCGGCGGCGGCGCCTGGGACAACGCCAAGAAGTACATCGAGGACGGTCACTTCGGCGGCAAGGGCAGTGAAGCGCACAAGGCCGCAGTCACGGGCGATACCGTTGGCGATCCGTACAAGGACACGGCCGGGCCGGCGATCAATCCATTGATCAAAATCATCAATATTGTCGCGCTGCTGTTGGTGCCGTTGTTGTAAGCCGCATTGAATACGGGGAGAGCGCCCCTCACCCCAACCCCCGCTCCGCGCCCCGGCCTTCGCTAGACGCGAAGGCGCTAGGAGAGCCGCGAATCAATGATTCGCAAGCTGCTCTCCGTCGCCCCGCAAGGGGAGAGGGGCTTTTGGGTTGTTGCAGTTGAGTGGATTGCCCTGACCTGCAGCGTCTTCTCGGTGATTGGCTCACATCACTACTTCGCGAGAGCCAACCATTGCGAGCCAGCACTTGCCGGATGCACCGCTCAGCGCGAACGTGGCCGCTTCACGGCGTGCACCTTGCCATCCAGACCGCCGCCGCAATAAAACAGTTCACCGCCATCCGCTTCGAGGCCACTGACGCTGATGCCGTCCGGCATCTGCAGCCGCTCCAGCACATCGCCGGTTTCCGGGTGGATGCGGCGGATGTCGCTCTGCTCGCCTTCGCCGGTGGCATGCCAGAGATCGCCGTCCACCCAGGTCACGCCGGTGACGAAGCGGTCCGATTCGATCGTGCGCAGGATGGTGCCGTTGGATGGATCAATCTGATGGATCTTGCGCTGCCGGTACTGCCCTACCCACAGGCTGCCTTCGGCCCAGGCCATGCCTGAATCGGTGCCGCCGCCAGGCGCGGGAATCGACGACACCACCTGCCCACTGCGTGGGTCGATCTTGTCGATGCGCGCTTCGGCGATCTGATAAATATGCGTGCCATCGAAGGCGGTTCCGGCATCGCACGGCAATGCCAGCGAATGCACAGGCTCACCGCTTTGTGGATTGAACGCCACCAGCGCGGCGCCGGTGGCGGCCCATACGTTCTTGCCGTCGAAGCTGACGCCGTTGATGCAGTGTGAGTCCGCGAACGGGCCGTAATCGCGCACCACTTCGGCCGGGCGCACGCTGGCTGTGGCCTTTGCGGGGGTGAGGGTTTGAGTGTTCATCGCTGCAATCTCCTGGCACGTAGGGTTGGGTGCCTGCCGACGACCCTAGTCAATCGGCAGCGCGGCAGGGAGTAACAAGATCGTCGTGAATCCACTCAGCGGCACCGACCGCCAACGCTGCGTGCGACCACGGCCGCTCGAACGCACCCGCCCGGCGTCCTCCAGCTCGACCAACGCCCGCTGCACGCTGCGCTGGCTGGTGCCCAGTGCCAGAGCCAGCGCCGAGCTGGACCAGGCTGCATCGTCGGACAGCAACGCGATCACGGCCGCTTGCTCCCCTTCGATCGGTGGTGCCAGCACCCATACCTGGCTTGCGGCATTCGCTATCAGACGGAAGCCTTCCGCAGTCGCTTCGATGTGGGCCTGCGCGGCGATGAGTGTCCGCAGGCGGCCGATCTCCACCCGCAGCCGTGCGCGCAGCGTTTCGTCGTAATGACGCAGACCGAACGCGCGCATGATCAACGCATCGCGTTCGACTGCCGCCGGCCAGGCTTCGGCCAGCGCACGCACCAGTGCGAACAGCACCGGCCGCCGCGCCAGTGATTGCCAGCTCTCGCCCACGCGTATGCCGCGACGGCAGGCATCCACGATCAACGCGCCGGAGTTCAACAATTCCTGTGCCTGCTCAATGCGCAGCGGCTGCTCGCTGCCGGCACCGATACGACGTGCCGCCGGTTGATCCAGCCGCGTGCAAGCGGCATCGACCTCGGCCTGCAATGCCGGGATACCTGCTTTGCTTGCGGCCTCGCGTGCGCGATCAAGTGCAGCACGCGCGGCGGCGATCTGCAGCGAGCGCAACGCCAGTGCCGCCGACGTCAGTCCGGCCATCGCTCCCAACGCGGGCGGCAACCGCTGTCCATCGAGTTTGGCCAGAGCGGCAGCGGCTTCCTGCAATTTGCCCAGCAGCAATGACCGGCGCGCCAAGACCAACCAGGCCTGCAGCGCGTTGGCATGATCGCCGCGCGCTTCCAGAACCGTTGCGACATCCAACAAGGGACGTGACGAGCCGCCAAGTTCACGCATCGCCAGCGACACCTCGGCTTCGGCCACCGCACAACGCGCACGCGCCAGCACTTCATGCGCGCCAAACCCGCGCCGGGCACGCCGCAACAACTCCCGCGCACGCGATAGTTCGCCCAGCTGGGCCATGGCGATACCGCGCAGGGCCAGCGCAGAGGGATCGTCACGCAGTGCAATGTGCTTGAGCGCGGCCAGGACATCGCCTGCGGCAAGGGCACGCGCGGACGCTGTGATCAGGGAGTCCATGGCGACAGGCTACCTGTCTGTGCTCATGTTGGCGGCGCGTTGTAAGCAACCGAAGCATGGCCGTGCAGCTTGGCCGCACAGCTCCGGCGGGCATATGCCGTTTTCAGGCTTTGCCGCGGACCGCTGCTGCAATAGAAACCGGAATGCATGAAGCGCCCCCACCGCCTGCGGAGCCGGCGCCAAACCGTGAACCCCAACCAAGCCACCCATCAACCCATTGTTTTTAAAAGCAAAAACATGCATCGCAAACGGATGTCCTCCACTATCTGAGCAGTGGCTTGATGCAGCGCAATAAGGTGGGGCGTAGAATGCGCGGTTTCCCTACATATCACGACTCGGAGTCAGCGCAATGAGCCTGAAGCTTGTCTCGCCGGGCAAGAACCCGCCGGAAGAAATCAACGTCATCGTCGAGATCCCGAAGGATTCGGAGCCGGTGAAGTACGAAATGGACAAGGACAGCGGCGCGATCTTCGTCGACCGTATCCTCTCCACGCCGATGCGCTACCCCTGCAACTACGGCTTCGTGCCGCAGACCCTGTGCGGCGATGGCGACCCGGCCGACGTGCTGGTGGTGCTGCCGCTGCCGCTGGTACCGGGCTCGGTGGTGCGTTGCCGTCCGGTCGGCGTGCTGAAGATGAGTGACGAAGCCGGCAGCGACGAGAAGATCCTCGCCGTTCCGGTGGCCAAGATCTTCAGCGGCTATGCCCATGTGGAAGACATCAACCAGGTGTCCAGCCACTGGCTGGAGCGCATTGGCCACTTCTTCGAGCACTACAAGGACCTGGAAAAGGGCAAGTGGGTCAAGATCGAAGGCTGGGGTGATGCTGCCGAAGCCAAGAAGATCCTGGTCGAAGCCCACCAGACGTTCCTTGCCACGCAGCAGGAAGGCTGATTCCCCGCTGCGGGGCGCCGCAAGCCGGCCGCCCGCAGCGACAGCGATCACGTTTCGCCTGCCCGGAACATGACCCGTTGCCAGCGATTAGCTACATTTACAGGTCGGTTATCCGGCCTGTAAATGTATGTGGGCGTGTGTTTTTCCAAGGGGAAAGTATCTTGCGAATCCTGTTAGTCGGCGGCGAAACCTGCCTGCCCGTCGAGCTTCTCCATTACATCGACGACCTCGGTGACGAATGGGAAGTGCAATCGGTACCTGACGGCAGCGCCGCCATCGTGGCGGTGGCCTCGGCCACGATTGATGCGGTCATTACCGCCCCCGCCCTGCCTGACCTCTCGCCTGTCACGCTGCTTGGCCAGATCCGTACCCTGCGTCCGGAAACCATCCGCATTGCATTGATTGATGCCGACAGCAGCCAGCGCGTGCCGTCGGCACGCATCATCGGCGTGGCCCACCGCTTCCTGCCGCTGCCGCTGGCACCGGAAGTACTGCTGGAGGCGCTCACCAGCCTGGAAGAACTGCGCGAGCTGCTGGACGGGCCGCGCCTGCGCACGGCCATCGGCCGCATCGAAAAACTGCCCTCGCCGCCGCATCTGTACCTGAGCCTGATGCACGCGCTGGAGGCCGATGAGGACAGCAACGCCGCCGACATCGCCAAGCTGGTCTCCACCGACCCAGCCATCGCCGCCAAGGTGCTGCAGCTGTCCAATTCGGCCTTTTTCAACAGTGGCCGCGCGATCTCCGACCTGCGTGGTGCGGTGACGCGACTGGGGCTGTCCACGCTGCGCGACCTCGTGCTGGCCAGCGAAGTGTTCGCCCTGCCCAACATGTCCGGCAGCGAGCGCAGCGCGCTGCAGTCGCGGGCACTGATGGCCTCGCGCCTGGCGGCCAAAATGCTGCCGGCCTCCAGTGCGGAGCTGGGCGCGACCGCGGCACTGCTGGCCGACATCGGCCTGCTGCTGGCAGGCGTGCGCGACGAGCGCCTGCCACTGGAAGCCGGCGACGAGCGTCCCGGCCACGCCGAAGCCGGCGCCTATCTGCTGGGCCTGTGGGGCCTGCCGATGCCAATCATCGAGGCGGTGGCCTTCCACCTGCAGCCGCAGCGTTCCAACGTGCGCAGCTTCTGGGTAGCCGGTGCCGTACACGTTGCCTGCGCACTGGCCTCCGGCCATGAGGTCAACGAGGACTATCTGGCGCGGGTGGGCGTGCTGCCCAAGCTGGCGCAATGGCGCGAAATGGCCGAGGACATGATGGGCATCAGCGTCGACGCCTGAGTTGCAATGACATCGATACAAATAAGACGGTCGCCTTGTGCGGCCGTTTTTTTTTGCGCGAACGCAGGCTGGTGGCGGCACGCCATACAACGAATATGTAGCGCAGCCATGCTGCCCGGAGACTTCTTCCAGGAATACAGCTGCCGAGCATGGCTCGGCACTACAGCTTGATCGCTCGATCACGCGGCGACGCACTTCAAAACATCCCGCCAAAGAAAAAGGGTGGGCCCGAAGGCCCACCCTTTGTCGTGTTGCACAGAACTTCGATGGATCAGAAGCGCTGGGTGTACTTCATGTAGATGAAGCGACCGATGTCGAAGCCGCCGTAGTACGGGAAGCTCGAGTTCGGTGCCGAGAACATGATCGGACCCTGGTGGTTGAACAGGTTGTTCGCACCCACGGCCACGGTTGCGTCCCACGGTGCCTTCCAGCTGACCTGCATGTCGTGGAAGGTGTTGGAACCAGTCTTGCGGATTGCATCGCGCTCGCCGTTGGCCATGTGATCCGGCTCAGTGCAAGGACGGTTGGTGACGCAGCTTTCCTTCATGCCCGAGTAGTAACGCGCGGTGTAGTTCACACCGAAATCGCCGTACGCCCAGTTGATGCCCACGTTGGAACGCACGCGGAACAGGCCGGCTTCGCCGACACGACCGATGGTGATGTTGTCACCGGCGCTGTTCTGACCCTGCTCGTCGTACTTGGACAGGTAGCTGGTCTGCCAATCGATGTTGAACTGACCGATGGCCAGCTCCGGCAGGCGGTACTTGACGCCCAGGTCATAACCTTCGGTTTCCATCTGGCCGAGGTTGGCCAGACCGTAGGTCATGGCACTGATGTGGCCGTCGGACGCACGGGTGACGCCGGCGCAACGTGCGGCATTACCCAGCACATAGCAGTCACGCAAGATACGGTCGACGCTGTCTTCGATGATCATGTCCTTGATCTCGTAGCGGTACCAATCCAGCGAGATGTCCAGACCCTGCACCCAGCGCGGGCTCCACACCAGACCAACGGTCTTGCTGGTGGAGGTTTCCGGGCTCAGGTTGGCGTTGGCACCGGAGATGAACTGGTCCGGGGTGGCGCACGGGTACGAAGTACACGGCTTCATGCTCTGGTCGAGCTGAGCGTAGCCCAGCGGTACACCCGCTGCGTTACAGGCCGCATTGCCGTTGACGCTGTTGGTTGCGCCGATGCCGCACGGATCGGTGTACGTCTCGAAGCTGCTGTTGATGCCGCCGTACAGGTTGTCGATCGTCGGAGCGCGGAAGCCCTCGGCATAGGTGCCGCGGACCAGCAGCTCGTCCATCGGACGCCAGACCATACCGAACTTCGAATTGAGGGTGTCACCGAAGTTGCTGTAGTCCGAGTAACGGCTGGCAACGTTGAAGCTCAGTTCCTTGGCGAACGGCATGTCAGCCAGCACCGGGATGTTCAGCTCCAGGTACACCTCGTCCAGGTCGTACTTGCCCGAGGTGGTGGTGGAACCCAGGCCCGTGCTCTGGCCCGACTGTGCGAATGCGTCCGGCACGAAACGGCCTTCTTCTTCGCGGTGTTCCACGCCCATGGCGAAGCCCAGGTCACCGGCCGGCAGGGTCACGATCGAACCTGCCAGGTTGGCGGTGAAACTGGTGGTCTTGGTGACGCCAGTGTCGGTGAACTGCGGGAACAGGAAGGCCTGCGTGGCCGGATCGGCCAGCGAGCCATGGCCTGCAACACCGTACGGCAGCAGCGGATTCCAGGGACGGCAATCAGACAGTGCGATCGGGTTGGCAACGGTACCGCACTGAGCAACACCGTCCTTGTTGAGGAACGATGCACCCAGGGCCTGCTCGGAAGCGATCAGGCTCATGTCGCCGTGGCCGGTCTTGGTGACTTCGTTGCGGTTCCACAGGGCACCAACGTCCCAATCAAAGGTACGACCGGCAAACTCGAAGTAGCCTTCCAGGCTCGGCGCAAAGCGCAGGGTCTTCAGCTTGCTTTCGGTGGTACGCGGCACTTCCCACAGGCGGCGACGGAAGGTCGTGTCACCTGCGTTCGGGTTGAACATGCTGTCAGCCGACAGCGGGGTGCCCATCGCGGTGGCCTGGTACGGGTAGCCAGCGATCTGCTGGTCCGTGGTGCGCTCGTTGTAGATGACGTCGGCATTGAAGGTGATCGAATCGGTCACATCGTAGTTGCCGTTGACATACAGCGACTTGCGCTCGATGCCGGTCTGCACGCCCATCTGCTGGTTGGCATTGACCGAGTCAGCATCGGTCTGCAGGCGGTAGTCGCTACGCTTGGTCGGGTCGCCGCCTTCCTTCAGGGTGTACCACAGCACGTCGTCATTGGAGACGTAGCCCGGCTCGCCCTTCTTGATGCCCGGGGTTGCGCACGGGTCACAGAACGAGCCCTTTTCGTTGATGGCGCTGGCGCCGGCACCCGGGTAGTTCGGGCCGGAATTGCCATGGGCGCTGAAGCTGCGGTCCTTTGCCCAGACCGGCTTGGCCTGGTAGTACTCGGCCGACATGGTGATGCCACCGCGCTCGCCTTCCGCACCCAGGGTCAGGGAGTACTGGGTGGTCTCGCCGTCGCCTTCGCCGTACTGGCCGACATAGGCGCTGACTTCAGCACCGTCGAAACGCTTACGGGTGATCACGTTGACCACGGCAGCAATCGCGTCCGAACCGTAGATGGCCGAAGCGCCATCCTTCAGGATTTCGATGCGCTCAACTGCGCCCATCGGGATCTGGCTCAGATCCTGCAGGCCCGCGGTGGTGGCACCCAGACGCTTGCCGTTCATCAGCACCAGGGTGCGCTGTGCGCCCAGGTTGCGGATGTCGACGTAGTAACCACCCACGTTCTCGCCCGAGGACAGCGACTGCGAACGCGAGATGGCCGGCGAACCAGCCGAAGTCAGGTTCTGCAGCACGTCGGCGACCGAGGTGAAGCCCTGCTTTTCCAGCGCTTCGCGGCTCAAGGTCAGGATCGGCTGCTGGGTTTCCATGTTCGCGCCACGAATGCGCGAGCCGGTGACTTCCAGGCGATCAAGAGTGGTGGCGCCGGCAGCGGCGTCCTGCGCCGAAGCAAAGGCCGGCGTCAGTGCCAGTGCGATGCCAGCCGGGAGCAGGCCCAGCCGCACAGCGGGAGTACGAAAATTCATCAATCTCTCCGATTACGTTAGTGGTGCGTTAAACACCCCTGAACGTTACGTTCACGCAGCGCCGATTGTTTTGCCCGAACCGCTCTTAAACTTTGCCGAATCTGGCTTCAGCGTTTCCGGCATGTCGCGGTAACGCGTTGCCGAAGTTCCAAAGCGGGCACGGAATGCACGGGCAAAACTGCAGCAATTGTCGAAGCCACTGGCCGAGGCAACTTCGCCGATCATCATGTCGGTATCGCGCAACAGCATCGCCGCACGCTCCAGGCGCAGGCGTGCCGACAATGACTGCGGGCTTTCTTCATACAGGCTCTGGAAGGTCTTGGACAGGTACCAGCTGGAGAAGTTGGTCAACTCCGCCAACTCACCAATGCGCACCACGCGATGGCTGTTGCCTTCCAGGTACATGCGCGCACGTTGCATGCGGCCGAATACCTGGCGCTTGCGCATGCGCGAGCGGCCCGGGCAACGCTGCACGGTGCCGGACAATTCCCGCTGCAGCGATGCCAGATGCAGCAACAGCGGGCGCAGCTGATGGATGCTGCTGCCCGGGCCCTGCGCTTCGCGCCACAGGCGCAGCGCCATGCGCGCCTCGGCCAGGCTCATGCGGCCACGGCCGGTGTAGACGCTGCAGTCCGCCACAGTGCCCAGCATGCGCAGCGCATCGGCATCCAGGCTGACGCCGATGCAGATGCCATCGCGGCCGGCCTGGATCAGCGGGCGCGACTCCTTCTCAAAGGCAATCCACTCACGCTGACGCAGGCGGAACTTGCCTTCCTTCGATTCGACCCAAGCCGTACCGCGCAGCTGCAGCCACACCGTGAACACCGTGCCCGAGGTCTGCAGGCTGCCCAGCCGTGCAACGCCCACGCAGTTGGGACGCGGGCCGTCTTCGGCCTTCTCGAACGAAACCGACTGCCCCCGATCGACCCAGGAAACCTGACGCATGACTACACCATCTCTTTGCCTTCAATGGGCGATGGTTTTGCCAAGTCTGGCCGGCAGCGTCAGGACGATCCTGCGAGATTGCTCCGAAAGATTCCGGAGAGCATTTACGAAAGAACTACGAAAGCGGTTTTTCCAGCCAGGGCAACCACTTGGCGACGCCGAACACTCTGCGGGGCGCACGCTTGGGCACCCGCATCAGCCCGATATCGGCACCGTCGGCGATCGTCAGCGCAACGAATGCGGCGCTGCCGTCAGGTGACAGGCTCATGCCATTGCCGGAACTGAACTGATTGTCGTCCAGACATTGGCTGCGGCCCTGGCCGGCGATGACGCTGAACTGCGTGGCACAGCCGCTGCCGATGTTCAGGTAACCCACCGTGCCGGTGCCGTCCACCGCCCAGGTGCGATAGCGCCAGCGTGTCGGTACTTCGGTATTCAGTGACTGCACGCTGTCGGCCGCCAGGTCCGGCTGGATCTGCCAAAGCCCGCCGCTGGCCAGCCGGGTGAACAGGACACGGTTGCCGGCACGGTCCAGACGCGCCTGCGACACACCTTCCAGCGATGCCAAGCGCTTCCAGGGTGTCTGCGCGCGGTCGAACAGGGTCAACGTCATCCGCTCATCTTCGCCGTGCTCCACCACCAGCAAGGTGCCCGGCCTGTCGCCGTAGATCGCCTGCAAGGGTTCGCGCACCGGCACCTCCAGCCGCTTCCAGCGCCCGTCTTCCGGCACCACTTCATAGATGCCGGGCAAACCGTCAGCATCCCGCCCGCTCACCAGCACGCTGCGCCCGTCCTGCGCCCAATCCATCGGCTGCCGGGCCTCCGGACGCAACCCATCCATCACCCGCAATGAATCCGGCTCGGCCAAGCGGCCCCACCACAGCGCAAAGGTGCCCGAGCGGTCCGAGGTAAAGACAAGCTGTGTCCCGTCCGGCGACACCATCGGCTGCGAATCCCGCCCGGAGGACGCGAACAAGCGCATGCGTGCACCGCCCTGCTCGGTCAGGGGAAGGCGAAACAGCCCGTACAGCGGCCGGTCGCGCATGAAGGCCAGATTGCCGCCACGACGGGACACCGCCGGGTTGCCGGCATCATCAATGCCCATGTCACGCAGCGTTCGCGTGGCTACATCCAGCCGATACAGGCGCGACTCACTGTCCACACGCCGGCCGAACACGATTTCATCGGTGTGCAGCCAACTCCAACCGCGGATCTCGGCTGCATCGTTGGTCAGGCGCTCGGCGTTGCCACCGTCGGCATTCATCACCCACAGGTCGCCCACCTGCGGGTTGCGCACGAAGCCAATCCTGCTGCCATCCGGCGAGTACTGTGGCGCGTAGTCGAAATCATCGCTGCCCATTTCATAGGACAGAGATGACCAACGCCCCGACGCCAGTTCAAGCGTGCGGATACCGCGGCTGGCATAGGCGCCCGTCATCGAACCGAACAGCAGGCTGCGACCATCGGGTGCCCAGCTGAAACTGAGCATGTCGGTGCCATCACAACGGGTGGCGCGACGTGCATCGCCGCCGGTCGCGGACACCAGCAACACTTCGCAGGCCGCGTGCGGACCGAAGCGGGCAAACGCAATCTGGCGCCCATCCGGTGACCAGACCGGGAAACGATCGGAGGCATCAGCCGGGGGAACGACCAGTGCCACCGGCGGCGTGCTGCCGGTGCTCTGCACCCACAGGGTCGAGCGCCCCTCCGCTTCCCTGGCAAATACCACCAGCGCACCGTCGGGTGACAGCGCGGGGTTGGTCTCGAACGACGCGCTGGACGTGATCAATCGGTAGGGACGCTCGGGGCTGCCGACCACGCGGGTGCCGCTGGTCTCCGCCGCATCGGCCGGTGCGCGCTCCCATAGCAGCCATGCCATCACCACCGTGCTCGCCAGCAACAGCAGGCCCACAGCCAGCAGCACATGACGGCGCAACTTGCGCTGTGCCGCGCGGGTCGCGCGCGCCGGATCGGCCGATGCCGCCGTATTCTCTGGCGCTGATGCGGCATCAGCCCCAGGTGCTTCGGCAGCAGCGCTCGCCGAGTCGGCATCGTCCCAGGCCACCGGCGCCAGCAATCGATAGCCTGTCCGGGCAATGGTCTCGATGTAGGCAGTGCCGTTGTCGCTGCCATCGGCAGCAGCAAACGCCTTGCGCAGCTGGGTAATGGCCTGGGTCAGTACATCGTTGGTCGGCATGGTGTCCGGCCACACATCCGCAAACAGTTCATCGCGCGTCACCACCTGGCCCGCACGACGCGCCAGCGCCACCAGCACGCCCACACTTTTCGGGGTAAGCCGCTGCACGTTGCGCGTGCCAGGACCGTGCACCTCACGCGAGGAAAGCAGTACCGCACATGCGCCGATGGTAAGCCGGTCAGCGTCCGGCTTCGGATTGTCGACTGTCTGCATTACGATCTAAAAAGAATGCAGGCAGGACACAACTCCGGTGTCATGCATGCCAAAAGACAAAGCGCCCAGTCGCCAGAATCAGCAAAATCCATCGGCGCAAAGAGCAAATATTCCATCTGGAACGGATATTACTCTATGAGAGTTGCCGGTGTGCTTACACCGGAAGACATCAGGCTCTCTCTCGCCGACGGAATACACATAATCGATACATGATTCGCGCCTTCGGGCGCGATTTTTTTATCTGGCGTTCAGTTTTTCGACGCTTTGTGGATGGTCAAACCCACCAGTCGCGACACCACCAGCGCCACGTACATAACCCCTGAAAACTGCTCCAGCATGACCAATGCGCGTGCTTGTGGGTGCACTGGCACGACGTCACTGAGACCGACGCCCGAGAGCAAACTGAAGCTCAGATAAAGCAACTCCATCCAGCTTCTGAAATCGCCTTCGCTGGTTGCCACGAAGCTGCCGGGATACCACTGCTGGCAAACTGAATATGCAAACGCAAAGGCCCATGCCAACAAGGTAAAGGACGCGCCCGCTGCAAACAGTTCGTCACGCGTGACCTTGTGATCCTGCAGCATGTAGGCAATCAGACTGCAGGCTGTATAGAAATACAGCAGGCACTCGAATATCTGCGCAGCCGTTGTCAATGACGGCTTGTCGAACAATGCACCGGCAACGGAGAAGATCACCGCAGGCACCGCCAGCAGCAGTGCGAGCCAGATCGTCAGCGGGCTGCGCCGCACCACCCACACCGCCAAGCCCAGCACGGCCATGCCGAACGCGCCAAACAGCGCGCGCCCGGCCGGCATGTGTTCCATGGCCGGGTACAACAACACGCCCAGCAATTGCACCGCCAACAACCAGGCCGAAGGGTGCCGTCGCGCCTGCGCGATCCACCTCAAGCGTGATGCCATGCCGATGTTTCCTCGTGCCCCTGCGGTGCGTACGGAATTGGCAGAATGCGCTGCCGCTGCTTAGCGCGGCGAACCCGCCGCACGGTACGGGTATTGATCAAATATCGCCGCCACCGCCGCATCGATCTGCGCATTGCGCTTTTCCTGCGTGGCACGACCCACCGTCCCTACTGCCACGCCTTCCCACACCAGGCGCTTCTGTCGCACATCCACCACATCGACGTTGAGCGTGCCTTCGGTGTACTGATGCACATCGGTACGATCACGCCAATACGGCACGGCCATATAACTGCGCGCGCGGTAGCTGTAGTAATAGTCGTAGTCCACTTCCGGCATCGTGGTGACGCGCGTCTTGTCCTGCAGGTAGGCGTTGAGGTTGATCCACAGGTCGGGATTGGCCTCGTCATGGACATAACCACGCGCCAGCATCTGCGTGCGCACCGCATCGCGGATGCGATTGCTGGTGATGGTGGTATAGCCGCTCTGCTCCAGCGCCAGCGGCGTGTAGAACGCAAAACTGCGATAACGCGAAAACTCACCATTGGGATCAACCTGGCTGCTCACCCGCGGCGTACTGGCACAGGCGCCCAGCAGCAGCAATGCACCCAGGATCACAAGACGGAACATGGTATGAAGCTTCATGGCAATACCCCCGGTCTGGACTGGCAAAACGCTACCACGCCGGTGCAGGGACCGGCGTGTATAGGCCCGCGGTTATGTGAGCGGCCCGCGCCAGGGAAGCCGCAGGCCGCCGGAATCAGGCATCGGCCAGCGGCCGTAATGTGCTTCCCGTTGCGCAGGCTGCTCCTGCGGAAGCGCGCAGGGCAGCCCCACGGGATGCCCGGGCCTTACCCGGCCCGGTAGACCTCCGCGCCCTGCTCCCGGAACTGGGCTGACTTCTCCGCCATGCCTGCGGCCAGTGCGCCGGCTTCATCCACGCCCTGCTCCGCTGCGTAGTCACGCACGTCCTGGGTGATCTTCATCGAGCAGAAGTGCGGCCCGCACATCGAACAGAAGTGCGCCAGCTTGTGCGCGTCCTTGGGCAGGGTTTCGTCGTGGAATTCCTTGGCTTTCTCCGGATCCAGCCCGAGATGAAACTGGTCTTCCCAGCGGAACTCGAAGCGTGCCTTGCTCAAGGCGTTGTCACGCACCTGCGCGCCGGGGTGGCCCTTGGCCAGGTCCGCCGCATGCGCGGCGATCTTGTAGGCCATGATGCCGTCGCGCACATCCTGGCGGTTGGGCAGGCCCAGGTGTTCCTTTGGCGTCACGTAACAGAGCATCGCCGTGCCGTACCAGCCGATCATCGCCGCGCCGATGGCGCTGGTAATGTGGTCGTAGCCCGGTGCGATGTCGGTGGTCAGCGGCCCCAGCGTGTAGAACGGGGCTTCGCCGCATTCTTCCAGCTGCTTTTCCATGTTCTGCTTGATCAGGTGCATCGGCACATGGCCGGGCCCTTCAATGATGGTCTGCACATCATGCTTCCACGCGACCTTGGTCAGCTCACCCAGTGCTTCCAGTTCGCCGAACTGCGCCGCGTCATTGGCATCGGCAATGCACCCCGGACGCAGACCATCGCCGAGACTGAAGGACACGTCGTAGGCCTTCATGATGTCGCAGATGTCTTCAAAGTGTGTGTAGAGGAAGTTCTCCTTGTGGTGCGCCAGGCACCACTTGGCCATGATCGAACCACCACGCGAGACAATGCCGGTCACGCGCTTGGCGGTGAGCGGCACGTGCCGCAGCAACACGCCGGCGTGGATGGTGAAGTAGTCCACGCCCTGCTCGGCCTGCTCAATCAGCGTGTCGCGGAATATCTCCCAGGTCAGTTCCTCGGCGCGGCCATCCACCTTTTCCAGTGCCTGGTAGATCGGCACCGTGCCAATCGGCACCGGCGAGTTGCGGATGATCCACTCGCGGGTTTCATGGATGTGCTTGCCGGTGGACAGGTCCATCACCGTGTCACCGCCCCAGCGGATCGACCACACCAGCTTCTCCACTTCCTCGGCAATGCCCGAGGACACCGCGCTGTTGCCGATGTTGGCGTTGATCTTGGTCAGGAAGTTGCGGCCGATGATCATCGGCTCGCTTTCCGGGTGGTTGATATTGTTGGGCAGCACCGCGCGGCCGCGTGCGATTTCATCGCGCACGAATTCCGGCGTGATGATCTTCTGGATGTTGGCGCCGAAGCTCTGCCCCGGATGCTGCGCCAGCAGGCCGGCATCGCGCACCGCTTCGAGGCGCTGGTTCTCGCGGATGGCGACAAACTCCATTTCCGGAGTGACGATGCCGCGCCGCGCGTAATGCATCTGCGTGACATTGGCGCCGCCAATGGCCCGCCGCGGCAGCATCCGCCCCGGGAAGCGCACCGCATCAAGCCGGGCATTGTCCTCACGCGAGCGGCCAAACGCCGAACTCAAGCCCGTCAGTTGCTCAGTGTCGCCACGTTCTTCAATCCAGCGCGCGCGCAACGGTGCCAGGCCGGCGGCCAGGTCGATGCTGGCGTTCGGGTCGGTGTACGGGCCGGAGGTGTCGTATACGGTGATCGGCGGATTTTCTTCGCCACCAAACAGGGTGGGCGTGCGCGTCTGCACGATCTCGCGCATCGGCACCTGCAGGTCCTCGCGCGAACCCGTTACGAAAATCTTGTGCGAGCCGGGAATCGGCCGCGTCACGGATTCGGATAGTTGCTGGGCCTGCTGCTGCAGGCTGGGCTGTGCGTTCATCGGCATTCGTCCTGGTCAATCCACACGGGGTGCAAGGGCCATGCGCGTAGCGGCATGGCGGAACGAAGCGAAGGCGCACGCTGCGCAGCGTTGGCCCGGTATGGGCACTACTGGCAGCACACAAAGCTTCCCTACGCCGGTATGAGCCGGATCAGGTTCTAAGGGTATGTCTCAACCACGGCCCTCAAGCCGCGGTACCCCCGCTTCGGGCGGCATTAAACCACAAAGCGACGACAGCGGCATGGCGCCGTGCGTCGGCCTTGCTAACGGAACCGTGACATTCCGTTCAGTAATATCCCTGCCCAGCGTGGTGCTGGTACGGGGGTTGACCAGCCAACAGCGCGCGTCCCGTCCCTTTCCTGCCCGGCCACATGCACGCCGGCCGTCCTGCAACCCGTCCTCTGTAGATTGCGGTTCTGCGCTTCCAGGCTCGCTCCCTTCATTCAACCTTTTGACCGGAGAAGCTCCTCCATGGTGTTTCGTGTTTCCATTGCGCTGGTCGCACTGCTGGTATTGATTGCCGGCATCGCGCCTGGTCCCTTCAACGATGTGGTGCAGACCGCGCTGGCCGAGGTGGTGCGCGGCGCCGGTTGGCTGTATCTGCTGATCGTGTTCCTGACCTTGACCTTCCTGCTGTATCTGGCGTTCGGCCGCTTTGGCAACCTGCGTATCGGCGGTGAAGATGCCGAGCCGGATTTCTCCCGCGCCAGCTGGCTGTCGATGCTGTTTGCCGCCGGCATGGGCATCGGCCTGGTGTTCTGGGGCGCGGCCGAGCCGATATCGCACCTGGTCACCCCGCCGGAAGGCCTGCAGCCGCAGAGCATGGACGCCGCGCGTGCATCCATGCGCTATGCGTTCTTCCATTGGGGCCTGCACCCGTGGGCGATCTATGCGCTGATTGGTCTGGCAATGGCCTGGTTCCAGTACAACCGCAATGGCCGCGGCTTGATCAGTGACATGCTGCAGCCGGTCATCGGCCACCATCATCGCGGTGCGTTCGGCAAGGTGGTGAACATCGCCGCAGTCGTTGCCACGGCCATCGGCGTTGCAACGACGCTGGGCTTTGGCACCATCCAGATCGCGGCCGGCCTGCAGCGCGTGTTCGGCATCACCGCCGGCGTGCCGCTGCAGATGACCGTCATCGCGGTGGCGTTCGTGCTCTACATGATCTCCACCAGCAGCGGCGTGGAGCGCGGCATCAAGTGGCTGTCCAACTTCAACCTTGCACTGGCGGCATTGCTGCTGGCGGCAATCCTGGTGCTGGGGCCAACCGGCTTCATCTTTGACACCTTCACCACCACGCTGGGTTCCTACCTCAACCAGCTGGTGACGATGAGCCTGCGCATGTCGCCGTTCAGCGGCAGCACCTGGGTCGCGGACTGGACCATTTTCTACTGGGCGTGGTGGATTGCCTGGGCGCCGTTCGTGGGCTCTTTCATTGCCCGGGTATCACGCGGCCGCAGCGTGCGTGAGTTCGTGGTGGGCGTGGTGCTGGCGCCCACCCTGCTCGGCTTCCTGTGGTTCTCGGTATTCGGCGGCACCGCGCTGTGGTCGCAGCTGTTCGGCCATGTCGATCTGGTGCAGGCCCTGGGCAACGGCTACGAGACGGTGTTGTTCACCATGTTCGACAGCCTGCCGGCACCCTTGTTGCTGTCGATCCTGGCGCTGGTGCTGCTGGCCATTTTCTTCGTGACCTCGGCCGACTCCGCGGTGCTGGTGCTCGCCAGCATGTCCACCGATGAAGCCGGCGATCCGCCGCTGTCACGCAAGCTGGTATGGGGCGTGGCCGTGGCGCTCATCGCCGCGGTGCTGCTGTTGGCCGGCGGGCTGGAGGCGCTGCAGGGCATGATCACCATCGCGGCATTGCCCTTCGCCCTGTTGATGCTGCTGGTGATGGTGTCGCTGTACCGGGTGCTGGATGCGGAATACAACCGCCAGCGCCGCCTTGCGCAGCGCACGCGCCACATCATCGAGGCATGGATCGAACGCGAGCAGGCCGCGCAGGAGGAAGCGCGGCTGGAAGCTGAGCGGGTGGGTCGCGTTGATCAGTAGCGTAGGCGCTGTTGGGATTTAAACCGGGAGAAGTAAGGGCTACCCCTCCCCGGCCCTCCCCTTGCCTGCGGCAAAGGGAGGGGGAAAATCGTGCATCTGCTGCATCTGCTGCATCTGTTGCTTCAGCTGCTTCACTTGCGCGCGCCGGTTACTGCGCCGTCTCCGTGCACGTCTGCTTCTGCCCCTCCCTTGCGCAACGCGCAGGGGAGATTTGGGGAGGGATGCTTTTGCTCTCGTAATCCCGTCAGGCTGTTGGGATTTGATCCCAGCCTACGCAGCTACCACTTAGTACCCCGCCGCCTGCCCATCCTTGCGGCTTTCCGAGGCGCCGTAATACACGCCGCTCTGCGGGTCGCGCATGATCGCCTGGTAGCCGCCATACGGGCCATCGGCAAACGTCACCCGATGCCCCTTGCGCATCAAGCTGCGCACGGCCTCCCAGGAAAAGCCGGTCTCCAGGTTGACCTCGCCGCCATCGCGCATCGCCGTCGCCGGCCCGGTGGGTTCGGTTGAGCCCTCATGCTGGATGCGCGGTGCGTCGCCGGCTTCCTGCAGGTTCATGCCGAAGTCCACCAGGTTCATCACGATCTGCGCATGACCCTGCGGCTGCATCGCCCCGCCCATTACACCGAAGCTGGCGAACGGCTTGCCATCCCTGGTGATGAAGGCCGGAATGATGGTCTGGAAGGGGCGCTTGCCCGGCGCATAACCATTGGGGTGATCTTTCTGCAGCACGAACATCTCACCGCGGTCCTGCAGGATGAAGCCCAGCCCCGGCGGCGCCATGCCACTGCCCATGCCGCGGTAGTTGGACTGGATCAAGGACACCATCATGCCGTCGGCATCGGCCACGGTCATGTAGATGGTGTCGCCCTGCTCCAGTTGCTTCGGCGTGCCGGGCTGGGCTTCCTTCAAGGCCTTGTCCATGGAAATCAGCGCGCGACGCTCTGCCGCGTAATCCTTTGAGATCAAACGCTGCACCGGCGCCGGCGAAAATGCCGGGTCAGCGTAGAAGCGGGCGCGGTCGGCAAAGGCCAGCTTCTTGGCCTCGACGAACAGGTGGATGTGCTCGGGGGAACCGAAGGGGATCTTCGAGAAATCGTAGCCTTCAAGAATGTTGAGGATCTGCAGCGCGGCGATGCCCTGGCTGTTGGGCGGCAGCTCCCAGACATCGTAGCCACGGTAGTTGCTGCTCACCGGCTCCACCCATTCGCCCTGGTGCGCGGCCATGTCCTGGTAACTCAGGTAGCCACCATTGGCCTTGAAGAAATCACCAATGGTGCGGGCGATGTCACCCTTGTAGAACGCATCACGCCCGCCGTCGGCAATCTTCTGCAGGGTGTCGGCCAGATTCGGGTTGCGCCACATCTCGCCCTTTCGCGGCGCGCGGCCGTCAATGGTGAACTGCTCCTTGAAACCCGGCTGTGGCGACAACCGCGGCACCGAGCGATCCCAGTAGTAGGCAATCACCTCGGCAACCGGGTGCCCTTGCCGCGCATAGGCAATGGCCGGCGCAAGGTTGTCGGCCATCGGCTTGCGGCCGAAGCGTTCGTGCAACGCGAACCAGCCGTCCACCGCACCGGGCACCGACACCGGCAGCGGCCCGGTAGCGGGGATTTCCTTCAGTCCGCGCCGCTGCAGTTCGGCCAGCGTCAGCGACTGCGGCGAGCGGCCCGAGCCGTTGTAGCCGTGCAGCTTCTGCGTCTTCGGGTCCCAGACGATGGCGAACAGGTCGCCACCAATGCCATTGCCCGTGGGCTCCATCAACCCCAGCGCGGCATTGGCCGCGATGGCCGCATCCACCGCCGAACCACCGGCTTTCATTACGTCCAGCGCGATCTGCGTGGCCAGCGGCTGTGAGGTGGCGGCCATGGCATGCGGCGCGATGACCTCCGAGCGCGTTGCGAATTCATGGCCGGTGACGCGATCGGCAGCATGAGCCGGGAGCAGGCAGGCGCCCGCAAGTGTGAGCAGGAAGGTAGCGGAACGGAGCATGGGCGGCACCCGATGGGAACTGCCGGGAACGATAGCCGATGCCCGGACTTCATTTCTGCCGATGCAGGCACCCTCCCGTCACACGGCACCTGTCCGCTGGCGCTTCGACGTTCAAGCCACGGCAGCGGCCAGAGGTTCCCGAGGTTTTGCGCAAGGCAATGCCCCATCACTGATCTGCGCCAGCAACTGCAGGGTTTCCTGACCGGGGTTCAACCCCAGCTCCACCCGCAGCATTGTCTCGAAGGTCCGGTAGACGTCGAGCGCAGCCGTACGCCTGCCACTACCGGCATGGGCACGCATCATCCGCCGTGTGTGCGCCTCGTTCCAGGGATCGCGCAGGGTCAGCGCACGCGCCACTTCCACTGCCGGTTCCCACCGCTGAGCCTCCAGCAAGGCATCACAGCATTGCTTTGCCGCATCGACCAACTGCATATCCAGTTTGCGCCGGGTGGTTTCCAGCCAGCTGTGGAAATCCGGCCCGCCCAGGTCCTCCATGCCATCGAGAAAGCTGCATTGCCCGACCAGCAGCTCCATTGGCTCGTACGGCGCCTGCCGCAACAGGTCGATATCGAACACCGGCTGTTCACCACGCATCAGGCCCACCGTTGCGCGTTCGATCTGCAGCACACCCGGGCCCAGAACCTGCACGCAGTAACGGTTGAGGTTGCTCAGTACCTGCCGCAGATTGGTCAGGGCACTGGTCTCCGCAAACCCGGGCCACAACAACCGGGCAAGGGCGCTGCGCGAATGCCGCCGGTTCGTCTCCACGGCCAGAAAGCCCAGCAATGCCCACGCCTTGCGATAGATCAAGGGTGCCGGCAATCCGTGGCACGGGCCCAACAGCCGTATCCGCTCACGGCCTGCATCCCCTGCCAACCCGCAATCGGGGATTCCCCCCCCTGCTCCCACCAATTCCGCCATGTGCGTCATCTAAAACCCCCGTTTCAAGGCCCGCCCACGCAGCCCCCTATCTGATTAACCGGAAAAAGCAGCCAGACCCGATCATCGGCCAGCAAGCTTTCTGCAAACGGGCATCAACGGCGTGTTTTCCGCGCACTCTGGCAATCCGCGCACAAGCGGCCGTGCAAGTTTCAACCGCAACCAAGCCGCTGTGATGCGACTTTCGAGGGTTTTCCTGACAATCACACCTGCAAGCGTTGACAGGTGCATCGCGCAGATGGTTATCTCGGCCTCATGTTGCAACGCCACAACACCACCGCCCGCCTGACTTCGACCCCGGCCTCCGCCGCGGCGTCGCTGCTCGTACTCGTACTTATTACCGAGCCAACAGGTGCGGGGCGAACTGGCGCGTAACAGAAAAAAGCCAGATTCGATAAAAGACCCCGCGCCGACCCCGGTGCGGGGTTTTTCGTTTCCAGCCTCTATTTCACTTGAAACCATGTTCTCGACCAATCACGCAAAACCCGAGCACACCGCAAGCGCCGCCAAGCGCACCGCCCCGGCGTGCATGGCTTTGCGTCAGTCCCATCCGGCCGCTGCGTCCTGACGCAACGGCCTTTTTTTCATCACTGCACGACTCTCTTCATCGCAAGGAACCCAAGCACCATGAGCACCAACGAACTGCCCCAGATCAAAGTCGCCGTTGTCGGTTACGGCAGCCAGGGCCGCGCCCATGCCATGAACCTGCGTGAATCCGGCTTCGACGTGGTCGTCGGCCTGCGCGCTGGCGGCCCCACCGAAGTCAAGGCGCAGGCCGATGGCTTCACCGTCAAGACCCCGGCCGAAGCGGTCAAGGACGCCGACCTGGTCGCCGTGCTGACCCCGGACATGGTGCAGAAGAAGCTCTACAACGACGTGCTGGCACCGAACATGAAGCAGGGCGCCTGCCTGCTGTTCGCGCACGGCCTGAACGTGCATTTCGGCATGATCGAGCCGCGCGCCGACCTGGACGTGGTGCTGGTCGCCCCCAAGGGCCCGGGTGCACTGGTGCGCCGCGAGTATGAAATCGGCCGCGGCGTGCCGTGCATCTACGCGGTCTACCAGGACATCAGCGGCAAGGCCGAGCAGTTCGCGCTGGCCTATGCGGCCGGCCTGGGCGGCGCCCGCGCCAACATCATCAAGACCACCTTCAAGGAAGAAACCGAAACCGATCTGTTCGGCGAGCAGGCCGTGCTGTGCGGTGGCGCTTCCTCGCTGGTGCAGGCCGGCTTTGAAACCCTGGTGGAAGCCGGCTACCAGCCGGAAATCGCCTACTACGAAGTGCTGCACGAGCTGAAGCTGATCGTGGACCTGTTCTACGAAGGCGGCATCACCCGCATGCTGGAGTTCATCTCCGAAACCGCGCAGTACGGCGATTTCGTCAGCGGCCCGCGCGTGATTGATGCCTCGGTGAAGGCACGCATGAAGGACGTGCTGACCGATATCCAGAACGGCACCTTCACCAAGAACTGGGAAGCCGAGTACGACGCCGGCCTGCCGAACTACAAGAAGTTCCAGCAGGCCGACATGGAACACCCCATCGAGAAGGTGGGCAAGGAACTGCGCGCCAAGATGGTTTGGCTGCAAGGCCAGACGGCGTAATCCGCGGTCCCCCACCGGATAAAGGCAAAGGTCGCTGCATGAACACTTCCACCCAAGCTGCACCGCGCAACGGTGCACGCTGGCTGACGCAGGCCCTGGAGGCCGAAGGCGTGCAAACGCTGTTCGGCTACCCGGGCGGCACCATCATGCCGTTCTACGACGCATTGGTGGATTCCAGCCTCAAGCACATCCTGGTGCGCCACGAACAGGGCGCGGCACTGGCTGCCAACGGCTACGCCCGCGCCAGCGGCAAGGTCGGCGTATGCGTGGCCACCTCCGGCCCCGGTGCGTCCAACCTGGTCACCGGCATTGCCGATGCCATGCTCGACTCGGTACCGATGGTGTGCCTGACCGGCCAGGTCGGTACGCCGCTGCTCGGCACCGACGCATTCCAGGAGCTGGACGTGTTCGGCATGACCATGCCCATCGTCAAGCACAGCTGGCTGGTGCGCAGCGTGGATGAGCTGCCGCAGGTGGTTGCCGAAGCGTTCCGCGTCGCCCGCGAAGGGCGGCCCGGGCCGGTGTTGATCGACCTGCCCAAGGACGTGCAGTTGGCCGATGCCTCGCACCTGCCCGCGCACACGCCGGCATCGGTTGATCCGGTGCCGGCACCGGATGCACAGCGCCTGGCCGAGGCGGTGGAAATGATTGCCGCCGCCGAAAAGCCGGTCATCTACGGCGGTGGCGGCATCGGCCTGGCCGACGCGGTTGGCGAGTTCCGCCAGTTCGTCGAAGCTACCGGCATCCCCACCGTGTTGACCCTGCGTGGCCTGGGCGCGCTGCCGGCCAGTCATCCGCAGTACCTGGGCATGCTGGGCATGCACGGCACCCGCGCCGCCAACATGGCGGTGCAGGAGTCGGACCTGCTGATCGTGGTCGGCGCGCGTTTTGACGACCGTGCCACCGGCAAGCTGGCCGAGTTTGCGCCGTTCGCCCGCGTCATCCACCTGGATGCCGATGCGTATGAAATCTCCAAGCTGCGCAGCGCCGACCTGGCCATCCCCGGCAATCTGAAGGCCGGCGTGCAGGCCCTGACCGGCATCCGCGGCAACTGCAACGGCTGGCGTGCACGCTGCGCGGCCAACCGCGAGAAGTTCACCGCGCGCTATGACGCACCGGGCAAGGACATCTACGCACCGGCACTGCTCAAGCGCCTGAGCGAGGTTGCACCGCCGGACACCGTCATCGCCTGCGATGTCGGCCAGCACCAGATGTGGGTGGCGCAGCATTGCCGCTTCAACCATCCGCGCAACCACCTGACCTCCGGCGCGCTGGGCACCATGGGTTTCGGCCTGCCGGCGGCGATGGGCGCGCAGTTCGCCTGCCCGGACCGCACCGTGGTGCTGGTCTCCGGCGATGGCAGTTTCATGATGAACGTGCAGGAGCTGGTCACCATCGCCCGCTGTCGCTTGCCGGTGAAGATCATCCTGCTGGACAACGCCTCGCTGGGCATGGTCCGCCAGTGGCAGGAGTTGTTCTTCGCCGAGCGTTACAGCGAGATCGACCTGTCCGACAACCCGGATTTCGCCGCACTGGTGCAGGTGTTCGGCATCCCCGCCACCCGCATCACCCAGCGTGCCGAAGTGGAAGATGCACTGGCCGCACTGCTGGACACCCCCGGCCCGGCCTTCCTGCACGTGGCCATCGATGCCCGCGCCAACGTGTGGCCACTGGTGCCGCCGAACTACGCCAACAGCACCATGCTGGACAGCAACCCCGCACACGCCAAGGCAGCACAGGAGAGTTCCAATGCAATACCGGCTTGACCTGGTGCTGAAGCCTGCCGAAGGCGCGCTGGTGCGCGTGATCGGCATGGTCGAACGGCGCGGCTTCGCCCCCAGCAACATCGCCGGCAACCGCGATGCGGACGATGCCGGGCGCTGGCACGTGCAGATGGACATCAGCGGCACGCGCCCGCCGGAAACCCTGCGCCACCAGCTGGAAAAGGTCTACGACTGCGAATCGGTACGCGTGGTACCTGTCGCCGGTGCCAGCGTATGAGCAGCGATGTAAGCGACGTACCTGTAGTACGCCTGCGCAGACAACGGAGGCGTCTTCTTTGTGGTGGCCGAATCCGGGAGCCGGGAGCCGGGGTTCGCACCCGCTCTGCGGCGGCAGTGGGCGGTGCTGAACGGAGGTGTCTTCTCCAACCACTCGCAGCGCATCTTCAATCCGCAATCCCGAATCCCGAATCCCGGCGTCACCATGCCTGACCGTGGCCGCCCTGTCTCCGTTGCAGACCACGCTGGCGAAGTGAACGTCAGCGTCGCCGACGTACTCGCCGCGCAGGCCCGCCTGCGCCGTTTCCTGCCGCCCACGCCGCTGCATTACGCCGAGCGTTTCGGTACCTGGCTGAAGCTGGAAAACCTGCAGCGCACCGGCTCGTACAAGGTGCGCGGCGCGTTGAACGCAATGCTGGCCGCACTCGAACGCGGCGACGAGCGGCCGGTGATCTGTGCCTCGGCCGGCAACCATGCGCAGGGCGTGGCATGGGCGTCCTTCCGCCTGGGCGTACAGGCCATCACGGTGATGCCGCATGGCGCTCCGGAAACCAAGATTGCCGGCGTGCAGCACTGGGGCGCCACCGTGCGCCAGCACGGCAACAGCTATGACGAAGCCTATGCCTTCGCCCGCGAGCTGGCCGAACAGAACGGCTACCGCTTCCTGTCTGCCTTCGATGACCCGGACGTGATCGCCGGCCAGGGCACGCTGGGCATCGAACTGGCCGCGCATGCACCGGACGTGGTCATCGTGCCGATCGGCGGCGGCGGCCTGGCCTCGGGTGTGGCGCTGGCGCTGAAGTCGCAGGGCGTGCGCATCATCGGTGCACAGGTCGAGGGCGTGGATTCCATGGCCCGCGCCATCAAGGGCGACGTGCGCCAGATTGACCCGGTGGCAACCCTGGCCGATGGCGTCAAGGTCAAGATTCCCGGCTTCATTACCCGCCGCCTGTGCGCCAGCCTGTTGGACGATGTGGTCATCGTGCGCGAAGCCGAACTGCGCGAAACCCTGGTGCGCCTGGCACTGGAAGAACACGTCATCGCCGAAGGCGCCGGCGCACTGGCACTGGCTGCGGGCCGGCGTGTGGCCGGCAAGCGCAAATGCGCGGTGGTGTCCGGCGGCAACATCGATGCCACGGTACTGGCCACGCTGTTGTCCGAAGTGCGGCCGCGCCCGCCGCGCAAACCTCGACGGCGCAACGGAGAGCGACTTAGAAGCCGTGCCACCTCGCCCCCGTTACGCACACTCAAATCCGAATCCCCCCAAATTTCCGTTACCGCAGTCGAGGAGACCCTCTGGTGAATACTCCAACCAACAACAGCCCACGAATTACCATCTTCGACACGACCCTGCGTGACGGCGAACAATCCCCGGGCTGCAGCATGACCCCACCGCAGAAGCTGGTGATGGCGCGCGCCCTGGCCGAGCTGGGCATGGACGTGATCGAAACCGGCTTCCCGGCAAGTTCCCAATCCGACCGCGAGGCGATGGCGCTGATCGGCCGCGAAGTACGCGACCCGGTGCTGGCGGTGCTGTCGCGCTGCCTGGCCGCCGACATCGAGACCTCGGTCAAGGCGCTGGAAGCGGCGGCGCGCCCGCGCCTGCACCTGTTCCTGTCCACCAGCCCGCTGCACCGCGAGCACAAGCTGCGCATGAGCAAGGAGCAGGTGCTCGAATCGGTGCACAAGCACGTGACGATGGCGCGCGGTTACGTGGACGACGTGGAGTTCTCCGCCGAAGACGCCACCCGTACCGAGCTGGAGTTCCTGACCGAAGTGGCCCAGGTGGCCATCGCTGCCGGCGCCCGCACCATCAACCTGCCCGATACGGTTGGCTTCACCACGCCGGACGAAATCCGCGCGATGTTCCAGCATGTGATCGGCAATGCCGCCGGTGCCGACAAGGTGATCTTCAGCACGCACTGCCACAACGACCTGGGCCTGGCCGTGGCCAACTCGCTAGCCGCCATCGAGGGCGGCGCGCGGCAGGTGGAAGGTTCCATCAACGGCATCGGCGAACGCGCCGGCAACTGCGCGCTGGAAGAAATCGCGATGGTGCTGAAGGTACGCAACGCGTACTACAACTTCGACACCGGCTTTGACACCCAGCGCATCGTGCCTACCTCGCAGCTGCTGCAGCGCCTGGTCGGCATGCCGGTACAGCGCAACAAGGCCATCGTCGGCGCCAATGCTTTTGCGCATGAATCGGGCATCCACCAGCACGGCATGCTGCGCAACCGCAACACCTACGAAATCATGCGCCCGGAAGACGTGGGCTGGGAGTCTTCGCAGATGGTGCTGGGCCGCCACAGCGGCCGCGCCGCGGTCGAGGCACGCCTGCGTGCGCTGGGTTTCTGGCTGGAAGAAGAAGAACTGAAACTGGTGTTCGAGCAGTTCAAGGCCATGTGCGAGCAGCAGCGCGTGGTCACCGACGCCGACCTGCAGACCCTGATGCAGGGCACCTCCAGCAGCGATGGTTACCGCCTGGCCTCGATGACCATCAGCGACGTCGGCAGCCGCGCCAACGCGCTGGTTGAACTGTCCGACCCGGAAGGCAACCGCGTGGCCGAAACCGCGCAGGGTGATGGCCCGGTGGATGCGTTGTTCTCCGCATTGTCGGCGGCCACCGGCATCCAGCTGACCCTGGACAGCTACCACGTGCACAGCGTCGGCATCGGTGCCGATGCACGTGGCGAAGCCAACCTGAGCGTGCGCCATGAAGGCGAGATCCTCGAAGGCACCGGCACCAGCCGTGACATCATCGAAGCCAGCGCGCTGGCCTGGCTGGATGTCACCAACCGCCTGCTGCGCCAGCGTGAAGGCAGCAAGACCGAGGAAGCCGTCAGCGCCTGAGCGCGACGGCAGAACATAGGCAACGGAACGTACTGATGAGCTCCGCACCCAAGACCCTGTACGACAAACTGTGGGACGCCCACGTTGTCGTCCCCGAATCCGACAACGCGCCGGCCGTGCTGTACATCGACCTGCACCTGATCCACGAAGTGACCTCACCGCAGGCCTTCACCGAACTGCGCGCGCGCGGCCTGAAGCCGCGGCGCCCCGACCGCACCAAGGCGACGATGGACCACTCCACGCCGACCCTGCCGGCCGGCCCGGACGGCAAGCTGCCCTATGCCAGCAAGGCCTCCGAAGCGCAGGTGGAAACGCTGGCCAGGAACTGCGCCGAGTACGGCATCGAGCTGTTCGACCTGTCCTCGGCCAACCGTGGCATCGTCCACGTCATCGCCCCGGAACAAGGCTTCACCCAGCCGGGCATGACCATCGTCTGCGGTGACAGCCACACCTCCACGCACGGCGCGTTTGGTTCGCTGGCCTTCGGCATCGGCACCAGCGAAGTCGGCCACGTGCTGGCCACGCAGTGCCTGCTGCAACGCAAGGCCAGGACCATGGCCATCACCGTTGATGGCGAACTGGCCCCGGGCGTCGGCGCCAAGGACGTGGTGCTGCACATCATCGGCGTGATCGGCGTCAACGGCGGCACCGGCCATGTGCTGGAATTCCGTGGCTCGGCGATCCGCGCGATGGACATGGAACAGCGCATGACCCTGTGCAACATGTCGATCGAGGCCGGTGCGCGCGCCGGCATGGTGGCACCGGACCAGGTCACGTTTGACTGGGTCGCCAACACCCCGCGCGGCCCCAAGGGCGCCGACTTCGACAAGGCCGTTGCGTACTGGAAGACGCTGGACACCGATGCCGGCGCACGCTTCGACGCCGAAGTGCATATCGATGCGGCCGACATCCGCCCGACCCTGACCTGGGGCACGCACCCGGGCACGGCGATTGCGGTGGATGCGCCGATCCCGGCCGCCAACGATGCCGCCGCGCAGAAGGGCCTGGACTACATGAAGTTCGAGTCGGGCCATGCGTTGGCTGGCACGCGGGTGGACGTGGTATTCGTCGGCTCCTGCACCAACGGCCGCCTGAGCGACATGCGCGAAGTGGCGCAGGTGCTGCGTGGCCGTCGCATTGCCGCTGGCGTGCGCATGCTGGTGGTGCCGGGCTCGGAGATCGTCAAGCGCGATGCCGAGGCTGAAGGCATCCACGAGATCGTGCGTGCCGCCGGTGCCGAATGGCGCGAACCGGGCTGCTCGATGTGCATCGCCATGAACGGCGATCTGGTCGCACCGGGCCAGTTGGCGGTGAGCACCAGCAACCGCAACTTTGAAGGCCGCCAGGGCCCGGGCTCGCGCACGCTGCTGGCCTCACCGATGAGCGCGGCGTGGGCTGCGGTGAATGGTCACGTTGCCGACCCGCGCGAACTGTTTGCCAAGGAGGTGGCGTGATGGCCGCACTGACCCGCATCGTTTCGCGCAGCGTGGTGCTGCGCCAGACCAACATCGACACCGACCAGATCATCCCCGCGCGCTTCCTGTCCACCACCGAGCGCGCCGGCCTGGGCAAGAATGCATTCAATGATTGGCGCTGGCAGGCCGATGGTTCGCCGAATGCGGACTTCGCCTTCAACCAGCCGCACAACCAGGGCCGCTCCATCCTGTTGGCTGGGCGCAACTTCGGTTGCGGCTCCTCGCGCGAGCATGCGCCGTGGGCATTGACCGACCTGGGCCTGCAGGCGATTGTCAGCAGCGAGATCGCCGACATCTTCCGTGGCAATTCATTGAAGAACGGCCTGCTGCCGATCGTGCTGGACGAAGCCGACGTGCAGGAACTGATGCAGAACCCGGATGACGAACTGACCGTGGATGTGGCGGCGCGCGAGCTGCGTACTTCCAGCGGCAAGGTGTATTCCTTCCCGCTGGATGGCTTCTCGCAGACCTGTCTGCTGGAAGGTGTGGACCAGCTGGGCTGGCTGCTGGGGCGTGCTGAAGAAATTGCCGCGTACGAGGCTTCGCGAGCAGCATGACGAAACACCCCTCCCCTTGCCGGCGCAGCCGCCTGGGGGTGGTCGGGAGGGGGTTGGCTTTGGCTTGTGCTACGCAAACAGCAACGGCAGAAGCTCCCCCTCCCCAACCCTCCCCTGCGCCTGCGGCGCAAGGGAGGGGGCAGATCCGCGTTGCCTGCAGGGCTGCGTAACGAAACACCCCTCCCCTTGTCGGCGCAGCCGACAGGGAGAGGTCGGGAGGGGGGTGGCTTTGACTTGTGCTGCGCAAACAGCAACGGCAGAAGCTACCCCTCCCCAACCCTCCCCTGCGCCGTCGGCGCACGGGAGGGGGCAGATCCGCGTTGCCTGCAGGGCAGCGTGACGAAACACCCCTCCCCTTGCCGGCGCAGCCGGCAGGGGGAGGTCGGGAGGGGGTTGGCTTTGGCCTGTGCTACGCAAGCAGCAACGGCAGAAGCTCCCCCTCCCCAGCCCTCCCCTGCGCCTGCGGCGCAAGAGAGGGAGCGACCAACAACAGCAACCGGAACCCTTACATGCAAGCCAACATCGTCGTACTGCCGGGTGACGGCATCGGTCCTGAAATCACCGCCGTCGCGGTGGACGTGCTCAAGGCCATCGCCACCCGCTTTGGCCACAGCTTCAGCTTCAGCGAGCACGACATCGGTGGCATCGCCATCGACAACCATGGCGAGCCCCTGCCTGCCGCCACGCTGGAGGCCTGCAGCAAGGCCGACGCCATCCTGCTCGGCGCGGTCGGTGGCCCGAAGTGGTCCGACCCGAATGCCAAGGTGCGCCCGGAACAAGGGCTGCTGGCCATCCGCAAGGCGCTGGGGCTGTTTGCCAACCTGCGCCCGGTGCGTACCCATCCGGCAGCATTGAGCGCCTCGCCGATCAAGCCGGAGTTGCTCACCGATGTGGACTTCGTGGTCGTGCGCGAGCTGACCGGCGGCATCTACTTCGGCGACAAGACCCGTGATGCCGACAGCGCCAGTGACCTGTGCCGCTATACCACGGTGGAAATCGAGCGCGTGCTGCGCAGCGCCTTCGCCCTGGCACAGCAGCGTCGCGGCAAGCTCACGTCGGTGGACAAGGCCAACGTGCTGGAAACCTCACGCCTGTGGCGCGACATCGCCACGCGCATTGGCCGCGAAGAATTCCCCGACGTGGAACTGGAACACCAGTTGGTCGACTCCATGGCCATGCACCTGATTTCCAAGCCGCGCGCCTACGATGTGATCGTCACCGAAAACATGTTCGGCGACATCCTCACCGACGAAGCCTCGATGCTGGCCGGCTCGCTGGGCCTGTTGCCGTCGGCCTCGCTGGGCGAACAGGGCAAGGTTGGCATCTTCGAACCCATCCACGGTTCGGCACCGGACATCGCTGGCAAGGGCATCGCCAATCCCTATGCCACCATCCTCAGCGCAGCGATGCTGCTGCGCCATTCGCTTCAGCTGGAAGCCGAGGCGGCCGCCATCGAGGCCGCGGTCAGCGCGGCATTGGACGCCGGACAATTCACCGCCGACCTGGCGGCACAAGGGCAGGCGCTTTCCACCTGCCAGGCAGCGCAGGCAGTGCTTGCGCAGCTCAGCTAGTCGTACCCGGACGCGGCCATTGGCCGCGTTCTTTTTTGGTGCCCGCGTATGCTGCAAGCGCTGGGTACCGTTGATTGGCGGCACGTTACCGCCTGGTGGACAAACAATTCTGCTCTTCATTCTTGGATCTGTTGCTTCAGATCCCCCTCCTGAGAGGAATGCCCTTGAACTACCGTAGCCCCGACGATTTCCTTGCCCATGTGGCCAGGCGCGACCCCAACCAAGCCGAGTTCCTGCAGGCGGTGAAGGAAGTCACCCTCAGCCTGTGGCCCTTCCTGCAGCAGAACCCGAAGTACACGCAGCACGGGTTGCTGGAGCGGCTGGTCGAGCCGGAGCGGGTAATCCAGTTCCGCGTGGCATGGGCGGACGACAAGGGCCAGACCCACGTCAACCGCGCCTGGCGCGTGCAACACAGTTCGGCCATTGGCCCGTTCAAGGGCGGCATGCGTTTCCACCCGTCGGTGAACCTGTCGATCCTGAAATTCCTGGCCTTCGAGCAGACCTTCAAGAACGCGCTGACCACGTTGCCGATGGGCGGCGGCAAGGGCGGCTCGGACTTCGACCCCAAGGGCAAGAGCGACGGCGAAGTGATGCGCTTCTGCCAGGCGCTGATGCTGGAGTTGTATCGCCACCTCGGCCCGGACACCGACGTGCCGGCCGGTGACATCGGCGTGGGTGCGCGCGAGGTCGGCTTCATGGCCGGCATGATGAAAAAACTCAGCAACAGTGCCGCCAGCGTGTTCACCGGCAAGGGGCTGGCGTTCGGCGGCAGCCTGATGCGCCCGGAAGCCACCGGCTTTGGCACGGTCTATTTCGTCGAGCAGATGCTGCACCACGCACGCCGCGAAACCCACGGTGCCAAGGTGCTGATCTCCGGCTCGGGCAACGTGGCCCAGTTCGCCGCGATCAAGGTCGCCGAGCTCGGCGGCAAGGTGCTCACCTTCTCCGACTCCGGCGGCACGCTGTACGCACGCGATGGCTTCGACGAGCAGGGCATGCAGGACGTGATGACGCTGAAGAACGAACGCCGTGGCCGTTTGTCCGAACTGGCCGACGATGCGCGCTTTGAATACCTCGCCGACCGCCGGCCGTGGCATATCCCGGCCGATATCGCCCTGCCCTGTGCCACCCAGAACGAGCTGGACGAAACCGACGCCCGCACCCTCGTCCACAACGGCGTGCTGTGCGTGGCCGAAGGCGCCAACATGCCTTCGACGCTGGAAGCGGTGGATGTGTTCCTGCAGGCCGGCACGCTGTACGCACCGGGCAAGGCCAGCAATGCCGGCGGCGTGGCAACATCAGGGCTGGAGATGAGCCAGAACGCGCTGCGCCTTTCCTGGCGTCATGCCGATGTCGATGAGCGCCTGCACGTCATCATGAAAGAGATCCACGCCAACTGCGTGCGGCACGGTGTTCGCGCCGATGGCAGCGTCAACTACGTGGACGGCGCCAACATCGCCGGCTTCGTCAAAGTGGCCGATGCCATGCTGGCGCAGGGGCTGTACTGAGCAACGACAGCGCGTGGGCCGGGAAACACCCCGGCCTGCGTTTCAACACACCGGGCACGCGGTCACGACAGCACCCGGTTGCGCCCCTCGCGCTTGGCCCGGTAAAGGTGACGGTCGGCCGCGGCCAACAGGGTGCGTATCGTGTCCTGCTCAGGGCCCAGTGCGGCCACGCCGATGCTGGCGGAAATGGCGATGTCCGGGTCCACCTCTTCGATCCGCAACCGGGTCAGGCGCAGGCGCAGTTCCTGCAGCAGCCTCACCGCCTCGTCCAGTGACATGCCATGCAACACGATCAGGAATTCCTCCCCGCCATGGCGTGACACGTACTGCCCGCTGCCGACCTGCAACTGCAGCAACCCGGCCACCTCCCGCAACACCCGGTCACCGGCTTCATGACCAAAACGGTCGTTGACGTGCTTGAAGTGGTCGATGTCCAACAACGCGACATTCAGGCGGGTACCGGCCTGCAGTGCTTCCTGCAGCGCCTGCTGCAGGTGGGCATCACCGGCGCGGCGGTTGGGCAGGCCGGTCAGTGCGTCATGCATGGCCATGTATTCCAGCCGTTGCATCAGGTTGTCGCGCTCCCTGCCGGCCTGTTCAAGCGCATCGTTCTTCTCACGCAGTTCCTGCGTGCGTGCACCTATTTCGCGGTTGAGCAGCCGCTGGCGGCTGCGATAACTGGCAGTGCGCCAACTGATCAGCAACAACAACAGCCCTACCAGCGTCACCGCCGCCAGCGCCATCACCCACGGCCGCTGCCAATAGGGCGCGGCGATAGTGAAGGTGAGGCTGGCTTCGCCCACGCGCTCACGGTTGTCCCAGTCCAGCGGCAGCGCAATGGACTGAACCCGCAGCCGGTAATTGCCGGAGGGCAGGTTGGTATAGACCGCCTCGGTGCGGCTGCCCGCATCCACCCAGTCGGCATCAAAACCTTCCATCCGGTAGCGGTAGCGCATCTTGTCCGGGGCACGGAAACCCAGCCCGGCATAGGCAACGGAAATACGTTCCACCTCGTGGGGCAGGTCGTAGGCCGCCCGCACCGGCTGCGGTTCGCCGTCCACCTCGACGCTTTCAATTGCAGTAGGCGCCTTGCGTTGACGCACATAGCCATCGGCGCGCGCAGGGTCGATCAGCGCAAGGCCACCGGCAGTGGGGAACAGCAGCTGGCCCTGCCGGGTCATCCATCCGGCCGGCGACGAAGCGCCATTGCCCTGGCTGCTGGGCATGCCGTCGTTGTGGTCAACCACATGCACGGCCAGGTGGCTGCGCGCCGCGGCCGCCACCGCCACCAGGTCGCTGCGCTCCAGGCGGAACACGCCCTGGTTGCTCGACAACCAGAGATAGCCGTTGCCGTCATCGATGATGCGGAACAGCTTGTCGCGCGGCAGGCCGTTGCGGTGGTCGAACACCGTCAGCTCCAGGCCCCGCTTGCGCAGCAGCCCGTGGTCGGTGGCTATCCACAGGTCACCGTTGGCATCGCCCAGGAAGTCGAAAACGTAGCGTGCCGGGAAATCCCGGTCCGCCGACCATGCCTGCAGGCTGCCATCGGCGGCCAACGCGGCCATGCCACCGTTGGTTCCTATCCACAGCACGCCTGCCGGGTCGCGATAGAGCGAAAGCACCGCCAGGCCCGGCAGGCCTTCCTCTTCGCCGTAGTGGAGCAGCGCATCACCCCGGTAGCGATACAGGCCATCACTGCTGCCGATCCACATGGTGCCATCGGCATCCACCCACAGCGCGCGCACCAGCGGCTGCAGGGTGCCAGGCAGGGAAAGCTGCTGGCGCACCCGGCCTTTCGCATCCAGGCGATAGACGCCCCGGTTGTAGGTGCCGGCCCAGATGTCATGGCCGTGCGTGGCCAGGGCCAGCACCGAAGCGTCACGCCCGCTGCCGGGCACCAGGCGTATGCGTTCGACCTGCTCGCCCTGCAGCCGATCCAAGCCTTCCGAATGGCCTACCCACACCACGTCGTCGTCGGACTGGATCACTGCGCGTACATAGTCCGAACCCAGGCCGTCGGCGCTGGTGAGACCCCGGGCCGCGCCCTCGTCCACCCGGAACAGGCCGTCGGTACTGCCAACCCAGACCAGGCCTTCGCGGTCGATCATCAACGCCGGGCTTACCTGCCCGGCGATGGCGATACGCTCGCTGTGGCCGTCGGCATAGCGCTCCAGGCGGCCGGCCGAAAGACTCATCCACAGCGCGCCGGTGGCATCACGCCGCACCGAGTCCACACGCTCGCCAGCCCGTAGGTGTTCCTGCTGCCCATTGCCGTGCAACCAGTGGATGCCATCGTCGGTCGCCACGATCCAGCCACCGCGGGTGTCGTCCACCAGATCGCGGACCACCCAGCCTGCGGTTTCCTTCCACGGCGTCAGCCGGCCTTTCCACAGGCGCTGGATGCCGTGTTCGGTCGCTATCAGCAAACCGCCCTCGTGGTCACTGTGCAGCCGGGTGATCGGCACGCGCGGCAGGCCCACCTCGGCACCGGCATCGAGCAACTGCCCCGATGTCATCAACCGCAGCAGGCGCTCGCCCGAGGCAATCCACAGTGCGCCGGAGGGATCACGCAGCATCGCGTTGACCGGCAGATGCCGGGTCACCTCGCCCCCCACGGCTTCCCAGCGGCCACGGTGGTAGCGATAGATCCCATCGGACATGGTGCCGAACAGCATGGCGCCATCGGCCTCGGCCACGATGCTCTGCACCCCCGACAGCTCCACGCCCTGCGTGTTCTGGCGGTCGAACACGGTAAAGCTGCGGCCGTTGAAACGCACCGCGCCTTCCCAGGTACCCAGCCAGATGAAACCGTCGCTGCCCTGGGCCACCGACTGCACCAGGTTGTGCGGCAACCCCTGCTCCATGCCCCAGCCCGCCACGGTGTGACGCGGTGCTGCCGCTGCCGGCCAGGCACCGGCGATCACAAGCAACAGGCAACAGCCCAGCAATCGCGCCAGCCAACCGGCACGGGGACAGGAATCAGGTCGGTCAAACAGGGTCCGGGACAAACCTGCCTCCCGCAGGTCATGGCCGACCCCAACCGGCCGGCCGCCCCAATTTAGCATCCCGCCGTGAGATTCACCCCTTCACAGGGGTGAATCAGACCGGCCGCGGACTCAGTGCGTGGCCTCATCCGGGCGCACCCGGAACCACGCCGCATACAGCGCCGGCAGGAACACCAGGGTCAACACCGTGCCGACGATCAGCCCGCCCATGATCGAGATCGCCATCGAGCCATAGAACGCACTGCGCGACAGCGGAATCATCGCCAGCACCGCCGCCAGTGCGGTCAGCACGATCGGCCGGAAGCGGCGCACGGTGGCATCGATGATGGCGTGCCAACGGTCGTGGCCGGCATCGATGTCCTGCTGGATCTGGTCGATCAGGATCACCGAGTTGCGCATGATCATGCCCGCCAGTGCGATGGTGCCCAGCATCGCCACGAAGCCGAACGGCACACGGAAGATCAGCAGGAACAAGGTGGCACCGATGATGCCCAGCGGCGCGGTGACAAACACCATCGCCGCCCGCGAGAAGCTGCGCAGCTGCAGCATCAGCAGGGTCGCCACCACCACCAGGAACAACGGCATGCCGGCCTTGATCGAGTTCTGGCCACGCGCCGAGTCCTCCACCGTGCCGCCGGTTTCCAGCAGGTAGCCATCGGGCAACTGCGTGCGGATGTCTTCCAGCGTCGGCAGGATCTGCCCAACCACGCCCACCGGCAACATGCCATCGCCGATATCGGCACGCACGGTGACGGTCGGCAGGCGGTCGCGGTGCCAGATGATGCCGTCCTCGAACACATGCTCCAGGCGTGCCACCTGCGACAGCGACACCGCCTTGCCGCTTTCCGTCGGAATGGCCAGGCTGCCCAGCATGTCCAGGCGCGCGCGTTCGTCATCCGGGCCACGCAACAACATACCGATCTGGCGGTTGCCTTCGCGATAGGTGCTGACGCTGCTGCCGGCCAGCGAACTGCTCAGGAACTGCGCCAACTGCGCACTGCTCACCCCCAGCGCGCGCGCGCGATCCTGGTCCACGACCAGGCGCACCACCTTGCTGGGCTCGCTCCAGTTGAGGTTGACGTTGGTGGTGTGCGGGTTCTGCCGCACCTTGTCGGCCACCTGCTGGGCAATGGCCTGTACCCGATCAATGTGTTCGCCGGAAACACGGAACTGCACCGGGTAACCTACCGGCGGGCCGTTCTCCAGGCGGGTCACACGCAACTGCACATCGCCGAACTTCGGCACCACTTCCTGCAACAGCCACGCGCGCACTTCCTCACGCGCGTGGATGTCATCGGCCAGCACCACGTACTGGGCGAAGTTGGTGGCCGGCAACTGCTGGTCCAGCGGCAGGTAGAAACGCGGCGATCCGCTGCCCACGTAACCGACGAAATTGGCAATGCCCTTGCGCTGCTTGAGCAACTGCTCGAATTTTTGTGCCTGCGCCTGGGTGGCGGTCAGCGAGGCGCCTTCGGCCAGTTCGATATCGACCATCAGTTCCGGCCGGGTCGAATCCGGGAAGAACTGCTGCGGTACGAAACGGAACATCACCAGCGAGAACACGAACAAGCCAATGGTGGCGAAGATCACCAGCCAGCGGCGGCGCAGGCAGGCATCCAGGAACGCCCGGAAGCGCTGGTAGAACGCGCTTTTGTACGGGTCATGGTCGTGCGACAGCTCCTTGGGCCGGACCAGGTTGTCCAGCGCCGGATTGCGGTCGGCCCAGCGCAGGCGTAGCGCACGCCAGCGCGCGGCGATGCTGCCCGGCTTGGGCGGCTGCGGGTTGTGCAGGTCCGGCAGCATCTTGTCGCCCAGGTACGGAATGAACAGCACCGCCGCAATCCACGACACCACCAGCGCAATCGTTACCACCTGGAACAGCGAGCGCGTGTATTCGCCGGTGCTGGATGCGGCGGTGGCAATCGGCAGGAAGCCGGCAGCGGTGATCAAGGTGCCGGTCAGCATCGGGAAGGCGGTGGATGTCCAGGCAAAGCTGGCCGCGCGCAATCGGTCGTAGCCCTGTTCCATCTTGGTGGCCATCATCTCCACCGCGATGATCGCGTCATCCACCATCAGGCCCAGCGCCAGCACCAGCGCGCCGAGGGAAATCTTGTGCAGGCCGATGTCGAACAGGTACATGACGAAGAACGTCATCGCCAGCACCAGCGGGATCGACACCGCCACCACCAGGCCGGTACGCCAGCCCAGCGAGAAGAAGCTCACCAGCAGCACCACCACCACCGCCTCGGTGAGCACCTTGATGAACTCGCCCACCGAGTCCTTCACCGCATGCGGCTGGTCGGACACCTTGCGCAGCTCCATGCCGGCCGGCAGGGTTTTCTGCAGCTGTGCGAACTCGGCATCCAGGGTCTTGCCCAGCTTGAGGATGTCGCCGCCGTGTTTCATCGCCACCGCGATGCCGATGGCATCTTCACCCATGAAGCGCATCTTCGCCGACGCCGGGTCGGCAAAGCCGCGCTTCACCTCGGCGATATCGCCCAGACGCACGGTGCGGCCGCCAGCGTGGATCGGGAAATCAGCGATTTCCTGCACCGATTTGAACTGCCCGGTGATGCGCAACTGCACGCGGTCGGTGGGCGTCTCGAACCAACTGGCCGGGGCCATCGCGTTCTGCTGGGCCAGCGCCTGCTGCACCTGCTGCAGCGACACGCCCAGCGTTGCCAGCTTGGTGTTGGACAGTTCAATCCACACCTTCTCGTCCTGCAGGCCCAGCAGGTCAACCTTGCCCACGTCATCCACGCGCTGCAGCTGCAGCTGGATGCGGTCGGCGTAGTCGCGCATCAGCGCATAGTCAAAGCCCTTGCCGGTCAACGCATAAATGTTGCCGAAGGTGTCGCCGAACTCATCGTTGAAGAACGGGCCAATCACCTCGGCCGGCAGCTGCGAGTGGATGTCGCCGACCTTCTTGCGCACCTGGTAGAACAGGTCGGGCACGTCCTTGGAGCGCATAGAATCGCGCGCCATGAAGATCACCTGCGATTCGCCGGGCCGCGAATACGACTGGATGAACTCGAACTGCCCGGTGTTCATCAGCGCCTTTTCGATCGGCTCAGTGACCTGCCTGGACACCTGCTCGGCGGTAGCGCCGGGCCACATCGTCTGCACCACCATCGCCTTGAAGGTGAACGGTGGATCTTCAGACTGCCCCAGGTGCTTGTATGACCAGGCACCGATGACCGCCATGGCGATCATCATGAACAACACCAGCGGGCGGTTGCTCAACGCCCATTCGGAAAGATTGAAGCGGCGCACGCCTCACTCCCCTTTTTTGGCGGCCGGAGCCGGTGCGAGTACGGGACGATTGTCGCGGTCCACCGCCGTTACCTGCTGGCCTTCGCGCAGCAGATGGCCACCTGCGGCCACCACCCACTCGTTCCCCTTCAGGCCCTGCAGCACCGGCACCTGCTCCGGGCCATAGGCGCCGAGCGTCACCGCGCGGGCCTGCAACGTGGCCGTGGCCGGGTCCACCACCCAGACGCTGGCCTGCTGATCCTGCTTGCCCGGCTGTACTGCCGCCAACGGCACGCTCAGCGCGCCGCCCTTGCCATGGCCGATGAACACCCGGGCGCTCTGGCCCAGCTCCACCGCGTTCAAGGCCTCTGCGGCCAGGCTCACCCGTGCGGCATAGGTGCGGGTCTGCGGGTCAGCGGCGGCGGCGATCTCGCGGATGCTGCCCGGCAAGCGCTTGCCCGCCTGGTTCCACAGCTCCACTTCCACCGCCTGGCCCACGCTGAAATCGCGGATCACGCTTTCCGGCAGGGCAATGGCCACTTCGCGGGCGCCATCGGCGGCCAACCTATAAATGGTCTGGCCAGCGGCAACCACCTGCCCGGCTTCGGCTTCACGGCTGGCGATCATGCCGGCCTCCGGCGCATGCAACTGCGCGTAGCCGGCCTGGTTGCGGCTGACGTCCAGATTGGCACGGGCCGCATCGGCCTGCCCCTGCGCCGCCTTCAGCGCGGCCGTCTGCGCATCCAGCGCCGAGCGGCTGACCAGTTGCTGCTCGGCCAGCGCCGCATAGCGCTTGTGCTCGTCACGCGCCCGCACCAGGTCGGCCTCGGCTGCGGCGTACTGCGCCTGCGCCGCCCGGGCCTGCAGGTCGTAGTCGGCAACATCCAGCTCGGCCAGCAGTTGGCCCTTCTTCACGCGCTGCCCCGCATCCACGTCACGGCGCAGCAGATTGCCGCCAACCCGGAACGACAACGCGGCTTCTTCGCGCGCCCGTACCTCGCCGGGATACGCCGTCACGGCTATTCCCTCACGGCCTTCAGGGTGGACCACCAGCACGGGAAGCGCCTGCACCGGCGCGGTTTCGGGTTTGCCACATGCAGCTAGCGCGGCCAGCAAAAGGCCGCTGCCAATCCATCGGAGGTTGTTCATGGGTAGGGTCGCGAACGCTAGGGAAGGAAGTGACGGCAATGCGCCATTACTGAACGACGCGGTATAGTATAAATATCGAACCAGCTGGTCTAGTATTGAACAATGTCTTCGAAAACACCTTCACCTGACGTCGCCAAGACGGCTCGCGCTTCCGGTCCGGGCCGTCCCAAGGACCTGAGCAAGCGCGCGGCCATCCTGGACGCGGCCAAGGAAATGTTCATCGAACAGGGTTTCAATGGCGTGAGCATGGACGGCATCGCCGCCAATGCGGGGGTTTCCAAACTCACCGTCTATAGCCACTTCGGTGACAAGGAAGCGCTGTTCACCGAGGCGATCCAGGCCAAATGCGTGGAAATGATGCCCGATGACCTGTTCGTCACCGACAGCGAGGGCCCGCTGCGTGGCCAGTTGCTGGGCATCGGCCATGCCTTTTTCGCGCTGATCAGCAGCGATGCCGCCATCGCCACCCAGCGCATGATGATGACCCCCGATACCGATGACCGGATCCGCCAGATGTTCTGGCAGGCCGGCCCTGCCCGCACCGAGACCGCGCTGTCGGACTTCCTCGGCGCCCGCGTGGCACGGGGTGAGCTGGTCATCGGCGACCTGCACCTGGCCGCGCGCCAGTTTTTCTGCCTGATCAAGGGCGAACTGCATACCCACATGATGTGCGGCCTGTGCGCCGCGCCGGGCCAGCTTGATGCGGCCGCTCATATCGCCGCCAGTGTCGATTTCTTCCTGCGGGCCTATGAACCCCGCTGAAGCCCCGCCCACCAAGCTGAATGAACTGGTGGTCCGGATGACTTCCGGCACTGCGGCCCCCAACACCGCACGGCGATGCTTGGCCGCACTGCCGCGTACTAACCGCTAAAATGGCCAGCCCACTGCGCTGGAATGACGAGCTTCCCAATGACGATCAATTACCCCCACGTCCGCGAAATGATGGTTGAACAGCAGATCCGTCCCTGGGATGTGCTGGATATCCGCGTGCTGGACGTGCTGGCCCGCCTGCCGCGTGAAGCCTTTGTTGCCGAGTCCCATCGTGCACTGGCCTACACCGATGTCGAGCTGCCGCTGGGGCACGGTCAGAAAATGATGAAGCCGGTCATTGAAGGCCGCACGCTGCAGGCGCTGGACCTGCAACCGGGCGACGAAGTGCTGGAAGTCGGCACCGGCAGCGGTTTCCTCAGCGCCTGCATGGGCCAGTTGGCCCGCGAGGTGCTCAGCCTTGAAATCCAGCCCGAGCTGGCCGAGCGTGCGCGCCAGAACCTGGACGCCGCCAAGCTGGGCAGCAATGTGCGCATCGAAGTGGCTGATGCGCTGGACTGGCAGACGCAGCGTCACTTCGACGCCATCTGCATCACCGGCGCGGTGGAAACCGTACCGAGCCAGTTCCTCAAGATGCTGCGCCCGGGCGGCCGCCTGTTTGTCATCCAGGGCAAGTCGCCGGTGATGGAAGCCATCCTGGTCAATGCCGACGGCAGCATCAACTCGCTGTTTGAAACCGATATCGACTACCTGCAGGGCGCCGCCCCCGCACCGCAATTCCAACTCTGAAAACGTCCAAGGAAGCCGCAATGATCCGCCGATCCCTCACCCTGGCGCTGGCAATCGCACTGGCCCCGCTGACGACCCATGCCGCCGACCTGCTGCAGGTCTACGAAATGGCGCGCAACGGTGACCCGCAGCTGTCCGCCGCCGAGTCAAACCGGCTCTACACCAAGGAAGGCCAGGTGCAGGCGCGCGCGGCACTGCTGCCGCAGATCAACGGTGAGGCCTCGTTGAACCGCTCGCGCGTGGAATACGACGGCATCAGCGGCACCGCCACCAGCAAGGACCGCACCTACCGCGTGACCGGCGGCCAGACCCTGTTCAACTGGAGCCAGTTCTCCACGCTGCGTGCACAGCGCGACATCAGCAAGGCCGCCGATTTCACCCTGGACTCGGCCAATGACGAGCTGATCGTCCGCACGTCGACCACCTATTTCAACGTACTGGTGGCCATCGAATCGCTGACTGCCGCGCAGACCAATGAAGCCGCGGCCAAGAAGCAGTTCGACTACGCCGACAAACGCCTGGAAGTGGGCCTGGCGCCGATCACCGACGTACATGAAGCCCGCGCCCAGTACGATCAGGCACGCGCCAACACCATCCTTGCCCAGAACGCGCTGGAAGATGCCTACCAGGCGCTCACCGAACTGACCGGGCAGCCGGTGCGTGACGTGCGCGGCCTGCCGGAAGACTTCCGCCCGGAACTGCCGGTCAACCGTGCCAACGTTGACCAGTTGGTCACCGCTGCGATCACCGGCAACCCGGATCTGAAGGCCCAGGAACTGAAGGTCAGTGCAGCCGAGTCGAGCGTATCGGCAGCGCGCGGCGGCCATTACCCGACCCTGTCGCTGGGCGGCAGCTGGGGCAAGAACGCCCGCTGGGGTGACAGCGTTGGCGGCACCGCCAGTACGCCGGACAGCACCACCAACGCGATCGGCCTGACCCTGAACGTTCCGATCTTCGCCGGCGGTGCCACCCAGTCGCAGGTTCGCCAGGCACTGGCCCAGCGCGATATCGCGCAGGACACCTTCGAACAGCAGAAGCGCGCCCTGGATCGCAACACCCGCAATGCCTACCAGAACCTGGTAGCGGGCATCAGCGAAGTGGAAGCCCGTCGCCTGGCAGTGGTGTCGGCGCAGAGCGCCTACGATGCCTCGCAGGTTGGCCTGGAAGTTGGTACCCGTACCGTGCTGGACGTGGTGCAGAACCAGCGCACGTTGTTCCAGGCGCAGCTGGATTATGCCCAGTCGCGCTACAACTTCCTGCTGGCCCGCCTGCAGCTGAGCCAGGCCGTGGGTGACCTGGAGATTGCCGAAGTACAGGACATCAATCGCCTGCTGACCCAGGACGCCAGTGCCAAGCTGCAGTCGTCCAGCGCGCAGTAAGCAGTTGCATCGGTGGAACAAGAAAAGAGCGGGCTTCGGCCCGCTCTTTTTTTATCGATCAGGCGCTGGAACGTGCCAAACCGGCCGTACCGGGCCATGCCCGACAGAGCGGCCTCAATTCGGCGGCGGCAATTGCGGCGCAATCAGCTCCAGCGTGCGCTGCAGCGCGCCACGGCCGTTTTCCACCAACGCGCGCCCGGCCTGCACCATGCGCTCGCGCTCATCCGCATCGTCAAGCAACGCGGACACCGCCGCGCCGACAGCCGCCGCATCGGCACAGATGCGCAGCGCGCCGGCCTCCTCCATCCGCCGCGAAATCTCCGCGAAATTATGCAGGTGCGGGCCTGTCACCGTCGCCGTCCCCATCGCCGCAGGCTCCAGCAGATTGTGACCACCAATGGCCTGCAGGCTGCCGCCGACAAAGGCAACCTGCGCGCAGGCAAAGAACGCCATCAGTTCGCCAAGCGTATCCACGATGAATGCCTGATTGCCTGCATCAGGCCACTGCTTCGCGCGGCGCGTGCCAACCCGCCAACCCTGCTCACGTGCCAACGTCTCCACCCGGGCAAAACGCTCAGGATGGCGTGGCGCCCACAGCAACAGGGCATCCGGATGCTGTTTCAGCAGTTGCGCGTGAATCTCCACCACGGCCTGCTCTTCGCCCTCGTGCGTGCTGGCCGCGATCCATACCGGCCGGGTGGCCGGCACATGCTGGCGGAATGCCTCCAGCACCGCCGCCGGATCCGGTGGACGGATATCGAACTTCAGGTTGCCCAGTGCCTTCACCTGCTCCGGACGGGCCCCCAGTTCGACAAAGCGCTGCGCGTCGTCCTGCGACTGCGCCGCCACGAAGGTCACCGTGCGCAGTGCGCGGCCGACAAGCGCTTTGAGCAGGCGATAGCCTTTCAGCGAACGTGCCGACAAGCGGGCATTGAGGATGTAGACCGGAATACCGCGGTCACGGCAACCAAACAACATGTTCGGCCACAGCTCGGTCTCCAGGATCAACGCAAGACTGGGCCGGAAATGCGCCAGGAAACGGTTGACGCTGCCGGGCACGTCGTATGGCAGGTAGACGTGATCCACGGCGTCGCCCCACAAGGCACGCACGCGCTGCGAGCCGGTGGGCGTGATGGTGGTGATGATCCAGCGGATATCCGGGCGCAGTTCACGCAGGGCATTCACCACCGGCGCGGCAGCGTTCACCTCGCCCACCGACACCGCATGCAGCCACACCCGTGGCTGGCCACCGCTCTCCGGATAGGAGGCGTAGCGCTCGTCCCAGCGCTTGAAGTATTCGCGCACACGGAAACCACGCCACACCAGGTGGTAGACGGTAATCGGCAACAACAGGTACAGCAGGGCCGAATAGAGGCCACGCAGCAGTAGTTCAACGGGATCCTTGCGCATCGCCGAAGGATACGGGAGAACCGCAGGAGTGAGTGAAGAACCGCACGCCACGAGCAGGGTTGCAGTCCTGAAGAATGCGTACAAGCCCCGATCCAGGCAATGGCCAAGGCAACAGCGATGGCGACCGCCACCGAAAAAGTCTGCCACTGCAGAACCTGCCTCCTCCCTTTGTGCGCAGCGCAGGGGAGGATTGAGGAGGGGTGCTTCGCCCTCAGCCTTCACTCCAGCTCTCGCATCGCCCCTGCTCCTATGCATTACCGCCTTCGGCCCCGTGGCTTAGAATCGACGCATGTCCGATTCGCCCTCCACTGCCACCCGCCCTTCACTCCTGCAGCCCCGGCACTGGCTGACCTTTGCGCTGCTGGGCATCGCCATGCTCGGTGCACGCCTGCCATGGACGCTGCAACGGGCACTTGGCCGCGGCATCGGCTGGCTGGCGCTGCATCTGGCCAGGAGCCGGCGCCATGCAACCGAAGTCAATCTGCGGCTGTGCTTTCCCGAACAGGATGAAGCCTGGCGCCAGCGCCTGCTGCGCGACAGTTTCGACGCGCTTGGCGTTGGCATCTTCGAGTTTGCCCGCGCCTGGTGGGGCAGCATCGACACCATTCGCCCGCAGGTACAGATCGAAGGGCTGGAGCAGCTCAAGGCCCTGCAGGCCGAAGGCCGCGGCGTGCTGTTGATCTCCGGCCATTTCATGACGCTGGAGATGTGCGGCCGCCTGCTCTGCGACCATGTGCCGCTCGCCGGCATGTACCGCAAATACCGCAACCCGGTGATGGAGTGGGCGGTGAAGAGCGGCCGCCTGCGCTATGCCAGCGCGATGTATGCCAACGAAGACATCCGCGCGACGGTGCGTCACCTGAAGAAGGGCGGCTTTCTCTGGTACGCGCCGGACCAGGACATGCGCGGCAAGGATTCGGTATTCGTCCCGTTCTTTGGCATGCCGGCCTCGACCATCACGGCCACCCACCAGTTCGCACGCATGACCGGCTGCGCGGTGGTGCCGTTCTTCCACCGCCGCGTGGGCAGCCGCTACGTACTCAAGATCGCACCGCCGCTCCCGGACTTCCCGTCCGACGATGTCGTGACCGATACCGCGCGAGTGAACACCGCCATTGAGGCAATGGTGCGCGAGGCTCCCGAGCAGTATCTGTGGATCCACCGCCGCTTCAAGCGCCAGCCCGAAGGCCTCAGCAACTTCTATTCAAAGCAGAAGTAAGCGGCTTGCTCAGAGTAGGCGACGGGCAGCAGCATCCGTCGTGCACTCCTCCCCAGCGACATACGCAAGGGAGGAGACCGATTCCACTGCAATCGAGCAACTGTTTCCGCGGGAGACTTATCCGCGCGTCATGCAGAGCTTGCTGACTTCGGCTCTTCGGCCAGCAGCGCGCCGGCATACAGCGCCGCCAGCAACACCGTCACCCCGCCCCAGAACGTGGAATAGAACGCCAGATGGGTATTCAGCGGGAACACTGTCGCAGCCAGCGCCAGCGCCGCCGGGCGCGCCCGGTCGCGCGCTTCCTTGCTCGCATAGCGCCAGGCGCGCACCGCCATGGCCGCACCGGCCAGCCATAGCAACAGGCCCAGCACGCCGGTTTCGGCAAGAATTTCCAGCACGATCTGGTGTGCATGCAGGGCCGGACTGGAGCCCCACACCGCAGTACGTTCCGGCGTTGGATCGCACTCGGGATAAGCCTTGCGGAAGTCGCGCACCCCCACGCCATTGATCGGGTGCTCACGCACCATGCACACGGCTGCGCCCCATATCTGGCTGCGCCCGGACAAGGCCTCGTTGACGCCGCTCGCCTCGCCACTGAGCGCCATTGCGGTACGCGAAAAACGCTCGCGCACCTGCGACGAGCCAAACCCCAGCGCTCCCAGGCCAACCACGCCGGCCAGCAGCACCAGCGCCATCCACTTGGCCCCCAGCAATCGCCAGCCGGAGAACAGCACGATCAGTGCATAGGTAATCCACGACGCGCGCGAGCCGGCCAACACCAGCACCACGCCGATGAGCATCGTGACGAGCAACCAGCTCCAGCGCCCCCAACGGGTACCGACGAAGAACAACAGGAACGGCGACATCGTCGCCAGCACCTGACCGAACTTGAGGTTGCATGGCCCCAGCACACCGGAGAGCCGATCGGCCGCGGCCACCTCTTCCGCACTGCACAGACCATGGCCATTGATCAGCCATTTGAGCTGGTCCATCGACCAGAACAGCGGGCTGGTGCCGGAAAGCGCCTGCGCCAGGGCATCCAGCGTCCACACGCCGGTGACCACAGCCAACCCCGTGAACGTTGCGCGCCGCCGCGATGCCGTCGCCACGGCAATGGCCACCAGCCACATGAAAGGCAGGTAGCGCAGGGCAGCGGCCACTTTTGTCCAGGTTCTGGCCGGGTCCTCCGCGTCCACGGCCGACAGTGCCTGCGGCACCCAGTAGGCCATGAACAACACGCCGGTCAACGCCCACGCGGGGATGCTCAACAACGGCCGGATACCGCCGTTGAGGTGCAACTGCAGCAGACGCACCACCGTGAACAGCGCGCCCAGCACCAGCACCGCTTCGGCAATACCCGGTGCCGGCCACAGTGCGACGAAAGCAATCACCCAGACCGGCGCCCAACGCCCCGGGAGACGTTGCGCGGGTGCGGGCACCGCCATGTCAATCGATGAGTTCGCCATAGACATCCAGTGTCGCGCGTTGCATTGCCTGCAGGGTGAAGGGAATACGCGCCGGCAACGCGGGGGGATGGCGCAACAAGGCCACGGCGGCCTTGGTCAACGCAGCCTCGTCACCCAGCGCAACCGCACCGGCCGGCTGCAACTGGGCCAGCAGTTCGCCGACACCCCCATGGTTCCAGCCCAGCACAGGCCGCCCCACCGAGAGCGCCTCGACCACGGTGCGCCCAAAGGCCTCTGGCTTGTCGGAGAGCTGCAGCACCAGGTCACTGGCGGCATACGCCTGGGCGATACGACTGGTTGGTTCGGTCAGCGCCACCCGCTCGGCAACGCCCAGGTGCTGCGCCAGCTGTTCAAGCTCACGCACATAGGCCTCACGGCCGGGCTCACGCACGCCGGGCATCCACAATGCCGTGTTGCGCTCGCCCTGTTGATGCAGGTTGGCTAAAAGCTGGATGGCGTATGCATGGCCCTTCAAGCGGGTGCCGCGCCCGGGCAGCAACAGCACTTGCCCGTCGCCGGCAAGTTGCCGATGGCTGCGTGCAACGTCCAGACGCGGGCGCCGGTCCGTGCGTGCCACGCGCGGAAACTGCCTGACATCGACACCCCGCGGAATCACCCGCAGCTTGTCCGGGTCGGTGGACGGGTAATTGGCAAGCAGGTATTCACGCACGGTCTGCGACACGCAGATCACCCGCTCACCGCTGGCCATGATGCCGCTGTAGCGGCCAGGTGAGTTCAAACCGTGCATGGTCGTCACCCAGCGCGGACGCTTGCCCGCTGGCATGCCCTTGAGCGCGTACCAGCCCAGCCAGGCCGGCAGGCGGGACCGCGCATGCACGATGTCCGCGTCCACTTCGGTGAACAGCCGGCGCAACGACGCCACATGCCGCAGCGTCAGCAGCGACTTGCGGCCAATATCAAGGCTGAGGTGCTCGGCGCCACTGTCCAGCAGCGGCTGCACCAGCCGCCCGCCCGCTGACACCACGATGGCACGATGGCCTGCGGCCACCAGTGCACTGGCGATCTCCAGGGTCGAGCGTTCAACGCCGCCGGAGTGCAGCGCCGGCAGCAACTGCACCACCGTCAGACGGCGCATCGGGGGACGTCAGTCGACCAGAACGAAGACGGAGCCGCAGTACGGGCATGCCGCTTCGCCGGTGGGCTCATTCTCGATCGGCAGGTACACGCGCGGGTGCGAGTTCCACAGTGCCATTTCCGGCGTCGGGCAGCTCAGCGGCAGGTCGGCGCGGTGGACGTTGTAACGCTTCTCGGCATTGGCCGGTGCAGTGGCGGTATGGCTCATGGCGTCAATCACGGGAAATCGAGGACGCGCAATTCTAACAGCGGCGGGCCGGGGCGGGCTGCCCCGAGGTGGCCCGGAAGCCGGATCACGGGCCTGAACCGGCGCAGTGTCCCGGGCCGGCGTCACGCCAGCAGCGGCTCCTGCGCGGCATCAGTCGCCACTACCGCCGCGGCAGGCTCAGCCTGAGGCAGATCCTTCACGATCCGCCCCTGTTCCATCACCAGCACCCGGTCCGCGCTGGCGATGGTCTCGGGCCGATGGGCGATGATCACCCGGGTCAGGCGCAGCTTGCGCACGGCATCGTTGACCAGGCGTTCGCTCTTGACATCCAGATGGCTGGTCGCCTCGTCCAGGAACAACAGCTTGGGCTGCCGGTACAGCGCACGCGCCAGGATGATCCGCTGCTTCTGGCCACCGGACAGCGCGCTGCCCATGTCGCCAATCAAACCGTGGTAGCCCATCGGCATGGCCATGATGTCCTCATGCACCGCCGACAGGCGCGCGGCTATCTCAACCCGCTCCAGGTCGAACTCCGGGTCGAAGAAAGCGATGTTGTCGGCGATGCTGCCTGCAAACAGCTGGTCGTCCTGCATCACCGCACCGACAATCGCGCGCACGTTGCGTGCACCCAATCGATGCAGCTCCTGCCCGCCGATGCGGATGCTGCCGCTGCTCGGCCGCAGCAGGCCAAGCAGCAGTTTGATCAGTGTCGTCTTGCCGCAACCCGATGCGCCAACCACCGCCACCGACTCGCCCGGCGCAATGCTGAAGCTGCAATCCTGCAGCACCCAAGGCTCGTTGTCGGCATAACGGAAGCTCAGGCGCTCAACCTCGATACGCGCGTTTGCCGGCGGCTTGCCTTCAGCGGCGCCGGCGTCTTCCTCCGGCGCCGTCAGCACGATGTCGGCCAGGCGCTCGCCATGCAGGCGCAACATGCGGAATTCCAGCCACTTGTCGATCAAGCCACCCATACGCGCAGCGAACTGGTCCTTGTAGGCCAGGTACGCGATCAGCATGCCCACCGAAAAAACGCTGTCCAATGCCAACAATGCGCCCGCCCAGATCACCGCGATGCGTTCAATGCCAAACACCAGCTGGCTGGCGCCATTGAATCCCAGCCCAAGGTGCGCCAAGCGGACGTCGCGGTTGACCGTGTCCACCATCAGGTTGTCGTAGGTGCTGCGACGGCGTGGTTCTTCGCCTGCCACTTTCAGGCTCTGCATGCCGCGCAGTGATTCCAGCAGATGCGTCTGCTGCCTCGCCGACGTCACCAGCTGCTGCTCAGTCCCCTCACGCAGCGGCCGCCACGCCACGCTGCGGATGATCGCGTACAGCCCGACTGCGAGCAGGGTCAGCAAGGCCAGCTTCCAGCTATAGAACAGCATCAATGCCAACGTCAGCACCGCCATCAGCCCATCGATCAGCACCTCGACGAAGCTGGTGGTCAAAGTTTGCTGTATGGCCTGCACCGACGAAAGCCGCGAGGTGATGTCACCGAGATTGCGCTTCTCAAAGAAGTCCAACGGCAACCTGAGCAGGTGCGCAAACACATTGCCCGTCCACTGCAGCCCGAGCCGCGAAGAGAGATCAACCACCGCCGCACCGCGCAGCATGCCGATGCCAACCTGCAGCAGCAGTGCCAGGCCGAACCCCAGGCCGAGGATGGTCAACAGATCACGGTCGGCAGACACCAGCACCTGGTCCACCACCCACTGCATCAGGAACGGCGCGAGCACCACAAACACCTGAAACGCCAGCGACAACGCGACAATCTGCCCCAGCGCCTGCCACACGCCGCGAACCGGCCCGGTCAGCTGCCGCACACTCACCGACGGGCTGGCCTTGCGCGGGCTGAAATCCGCCGCCGGCGACAGTTCCAGCGCCACGCCGGTGAAATGATCAGAGACTTCAGACAGCGACAGGTTCCGCTCACCGATGGCCGGATCCAGCAGCACGGCCCTGGACTTGCCCACCTTCTTCAATACGACGAAGTGGTTCAAATCCCAATGCAGGATGCACGGCAGCGCCAATCCTGGCAGTTCTTCCATGTCCAGCCGCAACGGCCGCGCCGAGAAGCCGAGCTGCTGTGCAACAGACATCAGCTGGCTGAGTTTTGCCCCCTTCAACGACAGCGGAAAGCGCCGCCTGAGTTCCAGCAACCCAATATCCAGCCCGTGCGCATTGGCCACCATCGCCAGTGAAGCCAGGCCGCATTCGGCCGCCTCGGATTGAATGATCGTCTTCATGACAAGGGGCGGCCGTGAGCCGCCCCTGTTCCCCTTTACTTGAAATCACCTGCAACGAACACACTCAACTGCTCGGGCTTGAGGTGTTTGCGGATGGCCGCGTTGACCTGTTCCACCGCCAATGCACGATAGGCCGCGTCGCGTTCAATCTCGAACTGCATGTTGCGGCCGTAGTACAGCTGGTTGCCCAGCAGGCCGGACACCCCCGTATCAGTGGCGCGCGACTGCTCACGCGCCACCAGCCGCGCCGAAACCGTATCGCGCAGCTCCAGCTCGGTCACGCCCTCGGCCAGCAACCGCGTCAGTTCGTCGCGGATGGCCGCTTCGACCTTCCCTGCGTTTTCCGGCGCAGCAATCGCCTGGATGCTGAGACTGCCACTGTCATCCCGGCCTGCGCGGCTGTCATCGGCCTGCAGGCCTGCGCTTACGCTGTAACTCAGGCCCTCCTTCTGGCGAATCCGGTTGGCCAGGCGTGCCTTGAGCGGATCGCCGCCGAGAATCCCCACCCCGATGCTGAGTGCCGGGAAGTCGGCGTCAGCGATGTTGAGTGACAGGTTCTGCCGTGCCAGTACCACGGCATTGGGCTTGTCAGGCGTAGTGAAGCTTTCACGGTGTGCAGCCCGCTGCTGGTAACGGGTCGCAATGGGCGCGTAGGCGGCCGGTGAAATCCAGTCTGCAAACAGCGACTGCAACTGCGCCTTGAGCACATCGGGATCAAAGTCGCCAACGACCACGATTTCACCATTGGCGGTGCCATAGAAGCGCTGATGGAAGGCATGCAGGTCTTCAACCCGCAGCGCGCGCATCTTTGCCAGCGACGCATCAAAGGAATCCACATGCAGCGGATGCCCCTCCGGCCACGGATCGAAGTATTGCGCCATCGCCATCAGCGCCAATGCATCGGGTTCGCTGCGCTGGTAATCGATGCCGGTAACAGCCTGCATGCGCAGCTGCTCGAACTGTTCACGTGGAAACTTCGGCCTGCGCAACACCTCCGCGGCCAGCGCCAGGGCATCGGCCAGCGTGTCACGCTTGCCATCCAGCAGGATGACCGCACTCTGCGCCCCACCACTCACCTGTGCCTGCGTGCCCAACGCATCAAAGCGCGCTGCGATCTGGCTGCGGTCCATCGTTGCGCTGCCCATCATCAGCATGGGCCCGACCATCGCGCCGGCATCGCTGTGACCCGCAATGCTCTTCTCATCCCCAAAGCGGAATGTCGCCCGCAACACCACGGTCTGCCCCCGGTTCTTCTTCGGAAGCAGCGATACCTTCAAGCCCTGGCCGAGGACGAAGGTTTCGGTACGGCGGGCAATGTTCTCCGGCGTAGCCTCGAACACCTCGCCGCTGTCCACCGCAGCCCGCCCCACGTAGCCGTCCACCAGCCCCTCGACAGGCGGTGCCACGGGCACAATCGCGCGGTCCGGCTCGGCGGTGGGCACAAAGCGCCCGAGTGTGCGATTGCTCGGTTTCAGATACGCCGCAGCAACGCGATTGACGTCGGCCGCACTCACCTTGGCAATGGCATCACGCTGCACGAACAGCAAGCGCCAGTCACCGACGGCCTGGTACTCGGCCAGCGCCATGGCCATCGCATCGACATCACTGCTCAGTTTTCTCAGGCCGTTGTCGATGCGCTGCTTGGCCGCCGTCACTTCCTGCGGCGTGATCGGGTCCCGGGCAATGGCTTCGGCCTGCCTGAGCAGTTCCGTCTCGGCCTTGCCCGCGTCGCCATCCTTGGGAATGACACCGAGCACGGTAAACAGGCCCGGATCACGCAGCTGCTCTCCCTGCGCTGCGGTAAATGCAGCAATCTTTGGCGCCATCAATGCCTTGTACAAACGCCCATTGGGGTTGTCACCCAGCACATTGGCCAGCACCACCAGCGGCGCGCTGTCGCCTTGCGTCAGTGCCGGTATGTGATAGCTGGCGGCAACCAGCGACAGATCGCTCGTCCGCCTCACCGTGACCGCACGCTCACCATCCTGCGTCGGCTCGACGGTATGCAGCCTCGGCAATGCCTGCCGTGGCTGTTTCAGCGGGCCGAAATGCGTGGCGATGCGTTGCAGGACCAAGCTGCTGTCGATGCGGCCAGCCACGATCAGCGTGGCGTTGTCCGGCCGGTACCAGGTGCGATAGAACGCCTGCAGGTTGCCGATCGGCACATTCTCCACATCCGAGCGCGCCCCCACCGGCAGGTTGCCGTAGTTGTGCCAGTCAAAGGCCACCGAGCGCATGCGCTTCATCAGCACCCCGGTCGGGTTGTTGTCTCCGGCCTCCATCTCATTGCGGACGACCGTCATCTCGCTGTCCAGGTCCGCCTTGGCAATCCTCGAATTGACCATGCGGTCCGCTTCCAGCGCCAACAGCCAGTCCAGGGTTTCATCGTTGGCAGGAAAGGAGCCGAAGTAGTTGGTGCGATCCAGCGAGGTCGTCGCGTTCTTGCTCACACCGCGCTTCTGCAGCTCACCCGGGATATCCGGATGCTTCGGCGTACCTTTGAAAAGAAGGTGTTCCAGCAGATGCGCCATGCCGGTCTCACCGTAGTTCTCGTGCATCGAGCCCACGCCGTAGACGATATTGACCGTCACGGTCGGCTTGCTCGCATCAGGGAACAGCAGCACCCGCATGCCGTTTTGCAGCCGGTACTCGCAGATTCCCTCCACGCATGGGCCAGCCTCGACCGCCCCCGGCAGATGCACCTCCCCGTTTGCGTACACCAGCAGCGCCAGGACGACTGAAAGTGCAACCGCCAATACACGCGCCGACAGTCTGAGCATCCTTGTTCCTTTCTGTGTTGTATCCATTGAAGAATCCGCGGGCACGCATGGTGGCCTGCGATGGGAGCCTGATCAGCGTTCGCTTCGCTTCCAGGCAAAGCCGTCAACCACGGCGGCCGATTGCTACCGGCAGGTGCATCACGCCGAAGAAGCGCAGGACATGTGTTCCATCCTGCGGCACGATTGAAGCACAGCTTCCTGCGAAATCGCCGTTCCATATGCGCAAGGGATGCGGTCACGGCGCACATCATCGGCTCTGGCATCACGCGACGCATCGCATCAATCGCTGCTGGCCAGCTTTCCCTTGAGTGAATACAGCGGCTCGAACAACCATTCGAACAGCTTCCGCTCTTCTCCCATCACATCGGCCGCAAGCCGCATGCCTGGCTTGAGGGGTTCCGGCCGGCCATAGGCAACAACGCTCTGCTGCTCCAGTGCCACCGTGAGCCGGTACAGCGCCTCGTCCTGCCGGCCGCGCCCTGCCAGTTCCACAGGACTCAACGCACTGCGGCTGATGCTCGAAACACGCCCCTCCTGATGGCCGAACTTCTGGTACGGAAATGCTTCGTAGCGAAGCCGCACCCTGTCGCCCGGCGCGATGAAACCAATGGCGCTGCTGGGGATGAGCAGCTCGGCTTCCAACCGACCATCGCCAGGCAACAGGCTCAGCAACACCTGCCCCTGCTGCACCGCCTGCCCGGGTTTGATCGCCTGCGCGCTCACCACGCCGGACACGGGCGCCTGCACCAGCAACGCACCATCGGCCCGGGTCTGCTCCCGCTCCTGCTCCAGTTGGGCAAGCTGCTGTTGGTGGCCGGCATCAACGCCCTGGCGCTGCCCAGGCAGTTCGCCTTCTGCCTGCTGAAGCTGGGCCAGGAGCCTGCGCGTTGTCGATGCCTGACGTTGCAGCGCCTGCATCTGCCCGGTGTAATCGAGCACTGCCGCCTCCTGCTGCTGGATCTGCAACACGCTCACGTACTGCCCCTGTTCCAGCTGCCGAAGCCGACGCAGCGTTTCATTGGCCAGCTCAATCTGCCGCCGCCGGGTGGCGACTTCCGATTCGGTCTGCTGCAGTTCCCGGACGGCAGTCATCAACTGCGCGGCGATGCCTTTTGACTGCTCACGCAGTTGGTCCTGCGCCGCCTGATGCATGGCATGCAGCGCGCCCTGTCGCCGTTGCAGCCGCTCTTCAAGCGCGACGCTGGTGCTTCCCCCCTGCAGCGTCGCGCGCGGACGGCTTATCAAGGCCAAGGTGCCACCACTGGGCACTTGCTCGCCTTCCTGCGCCTCCAGCCAGGACACCACGCCTGTCGCCGGCGCCAGCACCGTTACCAAGCCCTGGACCGGGACCAACTGTCCGTTCACGGTGGTGCGCCGGGTGTAACTGCCCAGGCTGATGAACAACACGACAGCGCCTGCCGCGGCAATCGCTGCAAGCGCAAGCAACCTCCAATGCCGCGGCCGCTGCGCCAGCGAAATGGTCCCCAGCCAGCGACTGGAGCGGGCCCGTAGAACCTCTTCTCGAAACAACTGCTGTGGCACCCCTGCCCCCTGGAAATCGGTGTGTGCCGGGAATGTGGCCGATGCCCGGAGCGGGCTCAATGGCTCCACCGCTCCATTTCCACTGGCACGCGGCCAGCCGCTCAGGCGAGAACGGTTTTCATCTGATTACGTCAGTAATCCTGACCAAAAAGGTCAGTTTCAGTGACATAGCTCCCGTTTCCTCTTTTTCAATCTCCTTGAATCACATTAAATCACTCAAAATCACCATCCGTGATTGACCGCTCACAGCCCCACCTCAAGGAGGAGACTCAATGCCCAACCATCTTGCCAACCGCATCCGCAGGGCCCGCCGCAAGAAAGGAATGACCCAGGCTGAGTTGGCCGCCCAGCTCAAGGTGAGCCGTAGTGCCGTGGGTAACTGGGAAAGCCCCACCGGCATCATGCCGTGCACCACCCGCATGATCACCATCGCAATGGTCACCGACGTCTCGTTTGAATGGCTTGCTACTGGCCGCAATGGCCTTGAGGTCATCCCCGCCCCACCACAGAGCGGCGTGGAAATCGTCGATGACCCGCATGAGCGCCGGCTCCTGCTGGCCTACCGCACCTGCCGTGCGGCCACCCGCAAACTGGTGCTGCAGATCCTTGAAGGGCAGCGGCTGACCCAGGCCTGATCAGGCTGGGTGCGTAGGCAGCTGCATCGGTTCCGGCGAAAGCCTGGCCGCTTTCGGTGAACAGACCCGATTGCGGCCGACGCCGAGCAGCAACCTGGCCGATGAGCAATGAACGAGCACGCCGGCCCCGGTAGCAGGGATTCACCGGCGTCCCTGGCGGCAGTTGCAGCCATCCAGGAGTTATCCGCTTACACCCGCATCAGCGCGGCCGTTCCTTCCAGCAAACGAAAACAAAAGCCGGCAGATTGCCGGCTTTTGTTGTTTCAACTGCACCGAACGCAAATCAACCTGCGCGGTCGGCTTCCATCTGCTTGCGGATCTGCGCGTCCACGGCCGCGATGGCGGTCATGTTCAGCACGCGACGCGAGCTGGCGCTGCTGGTCAGGATATGCACCGGCTTGGAAATGCCCATCAGGATCGGGCCGATGGCCACGCCGTCGGTGAACACACGCACCAGGTTGTAGGCAATGTTGGCCGCTTCCAGGTTCGGCAGCACGAACAGGTTGGCACGGCCCTTGAGCGTGCTGTTAGGCAACAGCTTGTCGCGCAGTGCTTCGTCCCAGGCGGTGTCGCCCTGCATTTCGCCGTCCACGTTCAAGCGCGGGTTGCGCTTGAGCAACTGCTCACGCACCTGGCGCATCTTCAGTGCGTCCCGGGAATCGTGGCTGCCGAAGTTGGAATGCGACAGCAAGGCTATCTTCGGCTCGATGCCGAACAGCTTCATGCGGAAAGCAGCCTGCAGCGTGGATTCGACGATCTGATCGACGCTCGGGTCTTCCTGCACATGCGTATCGACAAAGAAGAACACGCCCTGCGAATTGATCACGCCGGTCATGGCCGAGGTCGAGCTGACCCGCTGTTCCAGCGGAATCACGCTGCGCACATAGCCCAGCTTCTTGTGGAAGCGGCCAACCAGGCCGGACAGCATCGCATCGGCCTCACCGCGGGCAACCATCACCGCGGCGATCAAGGTCGGGCGCGAGCGCATCAGGTTCTTGGCAGCGGACACGGTGACGCCCTTGCGGCCCGTCATCTCGTGGTAGTACTGCCAATACTCGTTGAAGCGCGGATCGTCGTTGATGTTGGTGACTTCGTAATCAACGCCAGCCTTCATGCGCAGGCCCAGGCGGTCGATACGGGCCTGGATGACATCCGGGCGGCCGATCAGGATCGGGAAGGCCACGCCTTCGTCGATCACATTCTGCACGGCCTGCAACACCACTTCTTCTTCGCCCTCGGCGTAGGCCACGCGCTGCTTGTCCGAACGCGCGCGGTCGTAGACCGGCTTCATGAACAGGCTGGTGCGGTAGACGAACTGGGCCAGCTTGTCGCGGTAGGCGGCCATGTCGACGATCGGGCGCGTTGCCACGCCCGAATCCATCGCGGCCTGGGCCACGGCGGCCGACAGCTCGACCAGCAGGCGACGGTCGAACGGGCGCGGGATCAGATAATCACGGCCGAAGCTCGGGGTTTCGCCGCCATAGGCGGTGCCCAGGTCGGACGCTTCCTTGCGTGCCAGCGCGGCGATGGCACGCACGCAGGCGATTTTCATCTCCTCGTTGATGCCGGTGGCGCCCACGTCCAGCGCGCCACGGAACAGGTACGGGAAGCACAGCGCGTTGTTGACCTGGTTCGGGTAATCCGAACGGCCAGTGCCGAGAATCGCGTCCGGGCGCACCGACTTGGCGTCTTCCGGCAGGATTTCCGGGTACGGGTTGGCCAGCGCGAAGATCACCGGGTTCGGTGCCATGGTGGCGACCATCTCCGGCTTGAGGATGCCGCCGGCCGACAGGCCCAGGAAGATATCGGCACCTTCGACGATCTCGGCCAGGGTGCGCTTGTCGGTATCGCGCGCGTAACGCGCCTTTTCCGAGTCCAGATCGGTGCGGCCGGTGTGGATCACGCCGTCGCGGTCGTAGGCGAGGATGTTTTCCGGCTTCAGGCCCAACTGCACCAGCATGTTGACGCAGGAAATGCCCGCCGCACCCATGCCGGTGGTGGCCAGCTTCACCTCTTCGATCTTCTTGCCGGTGATGTGCATGGCATTGAGCACGGCGGCGCCGACGATGATTGCGGTGCCGTGCTGATCGTCATGGAACACCGGGATGTTCATGCGCTCGCGCAGCTTGCGCTCGACGATGAAGCATTCCGGTGCCTTGATGTCTTCCAGGTTGATGCCGCCGAAGGTCGGCTCCAGCGAGGCGATGATGTCGACCAGCTTGTCCGGATCGTTCTCATTGATTTCGATGTCGAACACATCGATACCGGCGAACTTCTGGAACAGCACGCCCTTGCCTTCCATCACCGGCTTGCTGGCCAGCGGGCCGATATTGCCCAGGCCCAGCACGGCGGTGCCGTTGGTGATCACCGCAACCAGGTTGCCGCGTGCGGTCAGCTCGCTGGCCTGGGCCGAGTCGGCCACGATGGCTTCACAGGCATGCGCCACACCCGGCGAGTAGGCCAGCGACAGATCGCGCTGGGTCAACATCGGCTTGGTCGCGGTGACCTTGATCTTTCCCGGGGGCGAAATCCGGTGGTAATCGAGGGCGGCCTGTTTGAAATCTTCGTTGGACATCGATTTTTAAGGGGCTGAATGGGCGAGAGGAACGGGGATGATAACGCCGATAAGCAGGCTGAACCTGTCGCTACGCTATCGCAGTGATGCTGCAACCGCACAATTCCACGGCGCATGTTGCAGGACTTGTGCAGTATTCCGCACGGAGATGACCGTCATGTGCCTTGTCGCTGGAAATCGGCGGGACTGCAGCTGTTTTCAATAGCGCCCCCGGCGGTAACCCTCCGCTCAGCTTTCCAGGGTCACCGGCGCTGCATCGAGCGCCTGCCCGTCACTGCCCGGTGCCTCGGTTTCATGGCCATCCAGCGCCTGGCGCAGACGGTCGTGATCCAGCGCACCTTCCCAGCGCGACACCACCACGGTGGCCACGGCATTGCCGATGAAGTTGGTCAGCGAGCGGCATTCGCTCATGAAGCGGTCCACGCCAAGAATCAGCGCCATGCCGGCCACTGGTACTTCCGGCACCACGGCCAGGGTGGCGGCCAGGGTGATGAAGCCGGCGCCGGTGACACCTGCCGCGCCCTTGGAGCTGAGCATCGCCACCAGCAGCAGCGCGATCTGATGGCCCAGGGTGAGTTCGGTATTGGTGGCCTGGGCGATGAACAGCGCCGCCAGCGTCATGTAAATGTTGGTGCCGTCCAGGTTGAAGGAATAGCCGGTGGGCACCACCAGCCCGACCACTGACTTGCTGCAGCCGGCCTTCTCCATCTTTTCCATCAACGAGGGCAATGCCGATTCGGAAGACGAGGTGCCCAGCACCAGCAGCAGCTCGGCTTTCAGATAGCGCGCCAGCTTGAGCACCGAGAAGCCGCACAGACGGGCCACCGTGCCCAGGATCACCACTACGAACAGCAGCGCGGTCAGGTAGAACGAACCGACCAGCCATGCAAGGTTGACCAGCGAACCCAGCCCGTACTTGCCGATGGTGAAGGCAATGGCGCCAAAGGCGCCGATCGGCGCGGCCTTCATCAACATGTGCACCAGCTTGAACACCGGCGTGGTCAACGACTCCAGGAAGTTGAGGACAGGCTTGCCCTTCTCGCCCACCGAGGCCAGCGCGATGCCGAACAGCACCGCCACGAACAGCACCTGCAGGATGTTGTCGCCCACGAACGGGCTCACCAGCGTTTTGGGGATGATGTCCATGGCGAAACCGACCAGGGTCAACTCGTGCGACTTCTGCACGTAGCCGTTGACCGCGGTCTGGTCCAGCCCGGCCGGGTCGATGTTCATGCCGGCGCCCGGCTGCACCACGTTCGCCACCACCAGGCCTACCACCAGTGCCAGGGTGGAGAAGAACATGAAATAGATCATCGCCTTGGTGAAGACGCGACCCACCGTGCGCAGGTGGGTCATGCCGGCGATGCCGGTGACGATGGTCAGGAAAATCACCGGCGCAATGATCATCTTCACCAGTTTGATGAAGGCATCTCCCAGCGGTTTGAGTGTCTCGGCGAAGGCCGGCTCGAAGTGCCCCAGCAACACACCCAGGGTAATGGCGAGCAACACCTGGAAGTACAGCTGCCGGTAGAACGGCACACGGACAGGGGATACCGCGATGGCATCGGTGGAAACATGCATGGAACACCTCGACGACGGTTCGCTTTGGCGGTGTTGTACGCGCCCGCTGCGGTGCCGCCGATAACGCATTGGTACTAGCTAATCCATTGGTATTAGGACGTTTCCCCGGATTTCCGGCGCTGTCCGCCGGCAAGCCCCATGGCCACTGGCGGTCCGCGCCTGCCGATGCACGCCGGCCCGCCGGGCCCGTTGCAGGCCGCAGTGGAGAATCCCCGGCATCTGCGTGACCATCGCCGCCATGCCTTTCCTGCACACCTCCCGCCGCCGCTCCAGCCTGATGTTGTTGGGCCTGGCGGTCATGGCCATCGCACTGCTGAGCCTTGCCGTGATGCGCCACCTGGAGCGGCGCAGCCTGCTGGCCGATGCCGAGCAGGCCCGGGAACAGCTGCGCCTGCACGGCGACGCATTGCAGGCATTGATCGAGCGCCATCGCGTGTTGCCTACGGTGCTGGCACTGGACCCTGAAATCCGTGCACTGCTGTCCCGGCGCGACATCCGCCCGGCCGACGCCGAGCAGATCAGCCGCAAGCTGGAACTCGTCAACGGTGCGGTAGCCACCTCCACGCTGACCCTGCTCGACCGCAACGGCCTGGCTCTGGCGGCCAGCAACTGGCAGATCGCCGACTCCAGCAACGTGGGCAATTCGTACAGCTTCCGCCCTTACTTCCAGCGTGCGATGCGCGAAGGCAGTGCCACGTTCTACGCCGAGGGCGTCACCACCGCCCTGCCCGGTTATTTCCTGTCGCAGGCGGTACGCGATGACCATGGCAACGCAATTGGCGTGGTGGTGGTGAAAGTGGTGCTGCGCCCCCAGGAAGCGCTGTGGGCCGAAGCGCCCGGCAATGTCTTTGCCAGCGACCGCAATGGGGTGATCTTCCTGTCCAGCCAGCCCAGCTGGCGCTACCGCGCACTGCATGCACTGGATGACGTCACCCGCCGTCGATTGAGCAATACCCGTCAATACGGCCAGGTGCCACGCCAGGAGTTGAAGTACCGCCTGGTGGAAAACCTGGGCGATGACGTGCGCCGCGTGCGCCTGCCCGACGTCGGGGATGTCATCTGGGTCTCGCTGCCGCTCTCGCCCCACGGCTGGACCCTGAATCTGCTACGCCCTACCCGCGACAGCATTGCCGCGGCCCGCGTCATGGCCGCGGCCATCGCCGCCGGCCTGCTGGTGCTGGCCCTGCTGGGGTTCGTGCTGTGGCAGCGCCGCCGACTGGCGCAACTGCGCGAGCGCAGCCGCGTCGAACTGGAACGGTTGGTCAAGCACCACACGCAGGAGTTGCGTACCGCGCGGGATGGGCTGGTTCACGCCGCACATACCGCCGACTACGGCGAAAGCCAGAGTCTGCAGCATCTGCCGCAGGGCGTCTGCGTGGTGGATGCGCAGCTGAACCTGGTGGCCTGGAACCGCCGCTACATTGAACTGTTCCGCTTCCCGCCCGGCTTCATCAAGGTGGGCCGCCCCATTGCCGATGTGTTCCGCTACAACGCCAGGCGCGGCCTGCTGGGGCCAGGGCCCATCGAGGAAGCCATCGAGCGCCGGCTCAACCACCTGCGCTCGGGCAAGCCGCACATGCACGAACGCGAACGCGGCGACGGCAGCGTGATCGAAATCCGCGGCAATCCGCTGCCCGACGGCGGCTTTGTCACCAGCTATGCCGACATCACCGCCTACAAGAATGCCGCGCGCGACCTGCGTTCACTGGCCGACACACTCAGCGACCGCATCGACGAACGCACCCGTGACCTGGCCGAGGCCAAGCGCGAAGCCGAGGACGCCAACCGTTCCAAAACCCGGTTTGTCGCCGCCGCCGTGCACGACCTGCTGCAGCCATTGAATGCCGCGCGCATGTTCCTGTCGGTGCTGCGCGGCCGCCTGCCCGTTGCCGATGCCGGCGCGCGTGAGCTTGCCTACAACATCGACAGCGCACTGGCTGCACAGGACGGCATCCTCAACAGCCTGCTGGACATTTCGCGGCTGGAATCCGGCGCCCTGGAGACCCATGTCCACGACTTCGCGCTCGATCCCCTGCTGGAAGCACTGGCACGCGAATTCGGCATTCTTGCCACCCCGCGTGGACTGACCCTGGAACGGGTGGCCACTTCGGTGGTGGTGCGCAGCGACGAGGCCCTGCTGCGGCGCATCCTGCAGAATTTCCTGTCCAATGCGGTGCGCTACACACGGCACGGGCGCATCGTGCTGGGCTGCAGGCACGACGGCAGTCATGTCCGCATCGAAGTACATGACACCGGCCCTGGCATTCCAAAGGCACGACAGAAGGAAATCTTCGAGGAATTCCGGCGCCTGGATGGTGTCAGCGGACAGGAGCGCGGCACCGGCCTTGGCCTGGCCATCGTCGAGCGCATCGCACGCCTGCTCGGCCATCGCATCGGCCTGCGTTCACGGCCGGAGCATGGCAGCGTGTTTTCGGTCCGCGTGCCGCGCGGCGCCATTGCCACGCCGCCCGCCGAGCGCCGTCCCGAGGCTGCAAACGAGGATACGCAAGCCGATTCATTGCTGGGCGGCTGCCAGGTGTGGTGCATCGACGATGACACGCGCGTCAGCCAGGCCACGCACTTGCTGCTGGAGCGCTGGGCGTGTCGTGTGGCGTTTTCGGGCGATGCCGAGCAGGCATTGGCGGCGGCCGTCGATGGCAATGCACCGGACCTGTTGTTGCTGGACATGCGCCTGGGTGCCAGCACCGGCCTGGAGCTGCTCCCGCAGCTGGCCAAGCGCTGGGGCCAGGAGCCGGCGGTGATCCTGTTCACCGCCGAACAGGATGAAGCGCTCCGCGTGCTTGCCCGCGAACGCGGCTGGGGCTTTTTGTCCAAGCAGGCACGCACATCGGCATTGCGCTCGTTGATGACGCATCTTTATCAGCGGTCGCGGTAACTGGCGTTGTTTCTGCTCTGGGTGAAAGCCGCCCTCACCCCAACCCCTCTCCCGCGTTGCGGGAGAGGGGCTATGGTCTGCTTGAGCTGCTGCTTGAAGCCCCTCTCCCGCTGCGCGGGAGAGGGGTTGGGGTGAGGGCAGCTGCGCCGTTGAAGTCAAAACAGCCACTGCTCCAAAAGCAGCAGGCACAACTCAGCCCACGGCTACTCAGACAGCCCCGTTGTCCCCTTCCGGCTCCAGCGCCTTGACCAACAGTGCGGCCTGGGTCCGGCTGTTGCACTCCAGCTTTTTCAGGATGGCTGTGACATGCACCTTGACGGTGTTTTCGGCCAGCCCCAACTCATAGGCAATCTGCTTGTTGAGCAGGCCATCGGCCACGCTCATCAACACCCGGAACTGCTGTGGCGTAAGCCGCGCCAGCCGTGCGGCCAACAGCGCATCACGCTCTGAGCGTGCGGCCGCCTGCGGCGGGAAGCAGGTGTCGCCGGCCATCACCGCACTGACGGCGGTGCGGATGGTTTCCACCGGCGCTGATTTGGGTATGAAACCGGCCGCACCAAACTGCTGCGCGCGGCGGATGACACGGGGATGGTCATTGGAGGAAATCACGATCACCGGAATATCCGGCCGCTCGCCGCGCAGCCACACCAGCGAAGAGAAACCGCGTGCGCCAGGCATGGCCAGATCCAGCAGCACCAGATCCACATCCGGGTTTGCATCCAATGCCTGGGTCAGCGCCGAAACGCTGTCCACTTCGAGGGTTTGTCCCAGGCTGATACCTTCGCGCAAGGCATGCAGCACCGCTGCACGGAACAGCGGGTGGTCGTCTGCAACAAGGAGCTTGGCCAGGCTCATGGCCGGCAGTGTGGCACGTGCCGTGGGCCGGCGCCCTAGTACCAAATCGCTATTGGTCGCTGACGACAGGCTGATATCGTCCGGCCACTTCAGCAACCCGGCACCGGAGAGAGAACGGATGCTCACACTCAACCAACCCCGCACATTGGCTGCGCTGTTCCTGCTGGCCGCCGTGCCCGCGGCACAGGCCGGGGACAACCTGACCGCCAAGTTCAGCGGCCGCCTGCATTACGACGTTGCCCGCTTCGACAACGACAACCGTGGCACCGACGAGCGCGGCAATGACGACCTGCGCGCGGCATGGCTGGCGGTGTCGGGCAAATTCTTCGCGTTGGACTACAAGCTGGAAACCGACGTCGCCGGCCACCGCCCGGTGGCACGCGATGTCTACCTTGCCCGCAGCTTCGGCAACACCACGGTCACGGCCGGCCAGTTCAAGCAATTCTTCACGCTGGACGACCGCGGCAGTTCCAACCACATCCCCGCGGTGGAGCGCAGCTGGCTGGCACAGACGCTGGCCCCCACTTATCGCCTCGGCGTGGGTGCAAATGGCTACCAGCAAGGCCTGTTTTGGAGTGGCAGCGTCTACAGCCTGGAAAGCATCGACGCCTGGAAGACCAAGGGCCGTGCCGCGGGCGCGCGCGCCGGTTATGCCCCGTGGCGGGAGCCAGGCCATGTCCTGCATGTCGGTGCCGCCCTCGCCCACGAGCATTACGACAATCCCGGCGCCAACGGTGCCTCACCGTTGCGAGTGCAGCCGCGCATCGCGGGCTACTTCGGCGACAACAGCCGCCTGAACCTGGTGGATTTCCGCAGCGGCCGCGATGTGTCGGTGGACAAATACGGGCTGGAAGCGGCCAGCGTGCTCGGCGCCCTGTCACTACAGGGCGAATATGGCGGCGCGCTGTATGACGATGGTCAGCAGCGCGCGCGGGTCAGCGCCGGCTATCTGCAGGCCACCTGGCTGCTCACCGGCGAAACCCGCCCGTACGACGCCAAGGCCGGCCGCTTCACCCAGCTCAAGCCCCTGCATGACAGCGGTGCCTGGGAACTGGTGGCGCGCATGGACCACATCGAAGGCAAGCAATGGCCGCGCGAAATGTCGGCCGATGCGTGGACCGTGGGTGTGAACTGGTATGCCCGCAAGTACGCACGGGTGATGCTGGACTGGACCGATACCCGGCGCCGTGACGAAGCCGCCAACCGCACGCTGGACCACACCGGAGTGCTTGCCGGGCGCGTGCAGCTCGACTTCTGAGCAGGCCGCTGCGGGCGCAGGCCCGCACATCGGGAACCCAGGCCGTCGTGCGGTGATGAACCGCCGGCGGCTTTTTTATATTTATGCCGCACGCCCTGCAAGGCGCAAAATCCTGCAGCACCGCACAAATTCCGCTGGCGGCAACAAGCCCCGGCGTGCTTCGCTTGCCCGGGCATCCGGCCGGGAACCTGCGCATGACGCTCCCCGAACACCGCACAGCCTGCCGCCGAAGCAGCGCGCGCTACCCGCAACACGGCTGCGCAGCGTGCTGCACCGTGCCCCCATTTCCCTGCAGTGGGCACATTTCGTTATAAGAAAATAATTTTCATGAACGCCCTCCTGTGCTACACAATAGGCCTCTGAAGTTTCCGTCGGCCCAGTGACAGGAAGTGATGCGTGAAGGAAAATTACTTTCAATCCGAAACGTCCCTGATCGGCAAAGGCTTGCCCAACGGCGGCCCGTGGACGCCGGCATCCCTTGCCGCGCAACGCCTTTCGATCGTGGATGAGCAGGTCAGCCTGCCTGTTGCGGTGCTGAGCGAACCGGCGCTGCGCCACAATTTGGCATGGATGCGCCGCTTCAGCGAAGCCTATGGCTGCCAGCTGGCGCCGCACGGCAAGACCACCATGAGCCCGGCGCTGTTCCAGATGCAGCTTGATGCCGGCGCCTGGGGCATCACCCTGGCCACCGCGGCGCAAACCGTGGCCGCCTTCGAGCACGGTGTGCGCCGCGTGCTGTTGGCCAATCAACTGGTCGGCAAGGGCAACTTCGAATTGATCGCCGGGCTGCAGGCGCGCGATGCCGGCTTCTGGTTCGCCTGCGTGGTGGACAGCACTGACAACGTCGCTGCGCTGGGCCGCCATTTCAGCGCCCGTGGGCAGCAGATCAAGGTGCTGCTGGAGATCGGCGCGGCCGGCGGCCGTACCGGCGTGCGCGATGACGCGCAGGCCCGCGCGGTGCTGGAAGAAATCGCCCGCTGGCCGGAGACGGTCGCCCTGGTCGGCGTGGAAGTGTACGAAGGCGTGGCCAAGGACGAAGCCGGTGTGCGCGCGGTGCTGCAACGCAGCCTGGCGACGTGGCAGGCCATTCACGCCGCCAGCGGTTTTGCGCAACTGCCAGCCATCCTCACCGGCGCCGGTTCGGCCTGGTTCGATGTGGTCGCCGAAGAGTTCTCCGCGCTGACCGGCAACGCCGATGCCCAGGTGGTGCTGCGCCCGGGCTGCTACCTCACCCACGATGTCGGCATCTATCGACAGGCCGCCCAACGCATCCACGCCAGCAATCCGGTGGCGCGCGACATGGGCAGCAGCCTGCGCCCGGCGCTGCGCCTGTGGGCCTGTGTGCAATCGCTTCCCGAGCCGGGCAAGGCGATCATCGCGCTGGGCAAACGCGACGCCGCCTTCGATGCCGGCTTCCCGGTGCCTGCGCTGCATCACCGCCCCGGCAACACGGCGCCGGTGGATGCACCGGCACATTGGCAGATCAGCGCGATGATGGACCAGCACGCCTTCCTGGACATCGGTAATGGCGACGACCTGCGCGTGGGCGACCTGCTGTGCTTTGACATTTCCCACCCCTGCCTGACCTTCGACAAGTGGCGCCACCTGCTGGTGGTCGATGACGCATACCACGTCATCGGTGCCGTTTCCACGCAGTTCTGACCGCCGACATCCGGGGCCTGTACGCATGACCGACGGAAACCTGTTGTTGATCTACGCTGCGTTGTCGATCCTGGCGTTGATCGTGTTGATTGCCCGCTTCCGCCTCAATCCGTTCATCAGCGTCACGCTGGTCTCGGTGGGCCTTGCCCTGCTGGCCGGCATGCCTGCGCCGGAAATCCTGCCGGCTTACGAACAAGGCGTCGGCAAGACCCTGGGGCACATCGCGCTGATCGTGGCGCTGGGCACCATGCTCGGCAAGATGATGGCCGAATCCGGCGGCGCCGAACGCATCGCGCGCACCATGATTGCCCGCTTCGGCCCGAAGAACGTGCACTGGGCGATGATGCTGATCGCCTTCTGCATCGGCCTGCCGATCTTCTTTGAAGTCGGCTTTGTGCTGCTGATTCCCATCGCACTGAACGTCGCCCGCCGCACCGGCGTGCCACTGTTGTTGGTGGGCTTGCCGATGGTGGCCGGCCTGTCGGTGGTGCATGGTCTGGTGCCGCCGCACCCGGCGGCGATGCTGGCGGTAAGCGCGTATGGTGCCGATGTCGGCCGCACCGTGTTCTATTCGCTGATCATCGGCCTGCCCACCGCTGCAATCGCCGGCCCGGTGTTCGCCAAGTTCGTTGCCCCACGGGTGAAACTGCCGGCTCACAACCCGATGGAAGCGGCGCTGCTGGATGAGGGCCACAGCCGCATTCCCGACGACCAGTTGCCCAGTTTCGGCATCACCCTGGCCACGCTGCTGCTGCCGGTATTCCTGATGCTGCTGGGCGGCTGGGCCGACCAGATCGCCACGCCCGGCTCTTCCCTGAATCACGGCCTGCGCTTCATCGGCCACTCGGTGGTGGCGCTGTTGCTGGCCACGCTGATGAGCTTCGTCACGCTGGGCCTGATGCGTGGCTTCAGCCGCGAGCACATCCTCAAGTTCTCACAGGAATGCCTGGCACCAACGGCCGCCATCACCCTGCTGGTGGGCGCCGGCGGCGGGCTCAACGGCATCCTGGTGCACACCGGCGTGGCCAGCGAGATCATTGGCCTGTCGCAGCGGTTTGAGCTGTCGCCGCTGCTGATGGGCTGGACCATGGCCGCGCTGATGCGCGTGGCCACCGGCTCGGCCACGGTGGCCATGACCACGGCCTCGGGCATCGTCGCGCCGATTGCCGCGGCCATGGGCTATGCCCATCCCGAACTGCTGGTGCTGGCCACCGGCGCCGGCTCAGTGGTGCTGTCACACGTCAATGACGGCGGCTTCTGGCTGGTGAAGGAATATTTCAACATGAGCGTGGCCCAGACCTTCAAGACCTGGACCGTGCTTGAGACGCTCATTTCCGTCATCGCCCTGTCGCTGGTGATGGCCCTCTCGATGGTGATCTGACCATGTCCCAGAACACGTTCGATATCGTCTACGAACTGCGGCAACGCCAGCACGAGTTCAGCCCGGTGGAGGCACGCATTGCCGCGGCCATCCTTGCCGACGTGGATGCCGCCGCGCAGTACGGCGTCAGCGAACTGGCTGAGCGCGCCGAAGTCAGCGCCGCGGCCATCTCACGGTTTGCCAAGGCGCTGGGCTGCGAGCACGTGCGTGAGCTGCGCGCACGCCTGGCCTCGGCCAGCGCGGTGGGCAAACGCTTCCTGGAACAACAGAACGCGCCGCCGGTGTCCGCGCTGTATGCGCAGATCTGCGACGACATCCAGGAAAGCCTGCGCCACAACATCGCCAACCTGAAGGAAGACGTGGTGCAGGCACTGGCCGATGCACTGTGCCGTGCGCGGATGGTGCATATCTTCGGCCTGGGCGGCTGCTCCACCGTATTCGCGCAGGAGATGCAAAGCCGCCTGGTGCGCTTTGGCAGGCCTGTATCGGCCTGCAGCGATGCGCTGATGATGAAGATCATCGCCGCCACCCTGGGCCCGGACGACCTGGTGCTGGCGCTGTCGGTCAGCGGCATCACCCCGGAAATCGTGTCGGCAGTGGATATCGCCCGTACCTACGGCGCGCGCGTGGGTGCCATCACCCAGGCCAACACCGAGCTGGCCGAGCGCAGTGACTGGCTGCTGCCCATCCTGGTGGAGGAAACCGATTTCGTGTTCAAACCCTCGGCGTCGCGCTACGCAATGATGCTGGCCATCGACGTACTTTCCACCACCACTGCGCTCAATGGCGCAACCGCCAACCACGAGCACCTGCGCCGCATCAAGCTGGCGCTGGACCGCCATCGTGGTGGCGATTCACGCCTGCCGCTGGGTGATTGATCCATGTATGACGTTCTGATCCGCAACGTCCTGATTCTCGACGGCAGCGACCACGCCGGCGTACCCGGCGATGTTGCCCTGCGCGACGGCCGCATTGCCGCCGTTGGCCAATGCCCCGGCGCTGCCGCACAGGTCATCGATGCGCACGGCCTGGCCTTGGCACCGGGCTTCATCGACGTGCATACGCATGACGATCTGGAAGTGATCCGCAACCCGGACATGCTCAACAAGTTGTCGCAGGGCGTGACCACGGTGGTGGTCGGCAACTGCGGCATCAGCGCCAGCCCGGTCCGCATCCGCTCCGAGGTGCCGGACCCGATGAACCTGCTCGGCGATGTCAGTGACTTCCGCTATCCGGATTTCGCCAGCTACCGCCATGCCGTCCAATCCGCGCAGCCAGCCGTGAACGTGGCAGCCCTGGTTGGCCACACCGCGCTGCGGCAGAACCACATGGATCGGCTGGACCGCACCGCGACGGCGGACGAAATCACCGCCATGCGCGTGCAGTTGCGCGAGAGCCTTGCCCAGGGCGCACTGGGCCTGAGCAGCGGCCTGGCCTATGCATCGGCCTACAGCGCGGATGCCTCCGAGGTCGCCGAACTGGCGCGGGAGCTGCCCAGCGGCGGGCTTTACGCCACACACCTGCGCGACGAATTCGCCGGTGTCCTCGATGCGATGGAAGAAGCCTTCGAGGCGGCACGCGCGCCCCAGGCCAGCGTGCGCGTGTCGCACCTGAAGTGCGCCGGCATCGACAACTGGGGCCGCAGTCGCGAGGTGCTCGACCGCCTCCAGTCCACCTCCGTCCATCAGAACGTGGCCTGCGACTGCTATCCGTATGCCGCCAGCGCCTCGACGCTGGACCTGAAACAGGTCACCGATGCCTACGACATCCTGATCACCTGGTCCGAATCCGAGCCCGCCCAGGGCGGCCGCCTGCTGGCCGACATCGCCGCGGACTGGCAGCTGCCGTTGATGGACGCCGCCATCCGCCTGCAACCGGCCGGCGCGGTGTACCACTGCATGGACGAGGCCGACGTGCGTCGCATCCTCAGCCACCCGCTGACGATGATTGGCTCCGATGGCCTGCCACGCGACCCGCGCCCGCACCCGCGCCTGTGGGGCACGTTCCCGCGTGTGCTCGGCCATTACGCCCGCGACGAACAGCTGTTCCCGCTGCATACCGCCGTGCACAAGATGACCGGCCTGCCCGCCTCGCGCTTCAACCTGGGCGCACGCGGCTTCATCCGCGCCGGCTGGTGGGCTGACCTGGTGCTGTTTGACCCGGCACGGGTACGCGACACCGCCAGTTTCCACGACCCCATCCGTGCGGCCGAAGGCATCCAGGCGGTGTGGGTGAACGGCCAGCTGGCCTATGACGGCAACGCCGTTGCCGCGCACCCGGGCCGCTTCATCACCCCGGAATCGGCGCCGGCACACTGACTTTCATCTACTGCACTACACAGCGAGGAATTCCATGAGCGACATCAAACGCTATGGCGCCGAAGGCGGCGTCGGCCAGGGCAAGCAGCACATGCCGTTTTCGCGCGCGGTTGAAGCCGATGGCTGGCTGTACGTGTCCGGGCAGGTGCCCATGCGCGATGGCGAACTGGTTGCCGGCACCGTCACCGAGCAGTCGCATGTCGTCATCGGCAACGTGCTGCAGATTCTGGCCGAGGCCGGCTATGGCCCCGAACACGTGGTGCGCTGCGGCGTATGGCTGGATGACGCGCGTGATTTCTACGCCTTCAATGGCGTGTTCAAGCACTACTTTGGCGAACACCCGCCCGCCCGCGCCTGTGTCGAGAGCCGCATGGTGGTGGACTGCAAGGTGGAAGTGGATTGCGTTGCCTACAAGCGCCCGCAGCGCGATTGACCCGCGCCTGACGACGGCAACAGCAACTCCCCGGGCCGGCGGCACAACGCCGGCCTGTCTGCATCTGCGCTGCGGCGCAACCCTCAAAAACCGAGCACTCCCCTGCAAGCGCGCCAGGGGAGAAGCCAGGCGAAACTGGGCCGGGCGCAGCCGCCAAAGCACCCGCAGGAAAGTGCAATTACCCCCATTCAGCTTCAAACGACGGTAACTTCGCACACGGCCGAGTGGCGGAAACTGCCCGGGAATCACCTCTAACCGCTATTGATATTGTTTTCTGAGCCGGACAAAGTCCGTGTCCCGTTGGTTGAGGTACCCGTTCCATGATCCAACTCGATGCCGTGCAGACGGTGGCCTTTGCCGGCCTGACCCTGTTCGCTGGCTACGCGCTTTGCCGTGCCATTCCCTTGTTCCGTCGCTACAACCTGCCGGAGCCGGTCGTCGGCGGCCTGCTGGTTGCCCTGGCCGTATGGTGGGCACATGACCAGCAGACCACGCTGTTCGAGCTGGACACCACGCTCAAGACGCCGTTGATGGTGGCCTTCTTCACCACACTGGGCATCAATGCCAGCGTGCGTCTGCTCAAGGTCAGTGGCAGGCAGGTCATGGTGTTCCTGCTGATCGCCAGCATCTTTGCGGTGCTGCAGAACCTGATCGGCATCAGCGTGGCAAAAATATTCGGGCTCAACCCGATGTTCGGCGTGCTGGCCGGCTCGGCCACGCTCACCGGCGGCCCGGCCACCGGCCTGGCATTCGCACCGCTGTTTGAAAAGGCCGGGCTGGTCGGTGCCGAAAGCCTGGCGGTGACCGCGGCGATGGCCGGCATCATCTGCGGCGGCCTGGTCGGCGGCCCGGTGATCACCGTGCTGATGCAGCGCTTCAAGGTGCAACACCCGAACCGGAAAGTCACCGAGGCCGAGCAGTTGGCCGAGGAGTCGGTGGTGGTGCGCTACCCCAGCGAATCGGCGCGTGAGTTCGACGCACTCAAGAGCATTGTCGTGCTGCTGATGGCGATGTGGCTGGGCGTGTGGGTTGGCAAGGGCTTCGAGAGCATCGGCCTGACCCTGCCGGTCTACATCGGCGCGATGCTGGTGGGTGCGGTGATCCGAAACATCGATGACTACACCGGCTGGATCAAGCTGTCGGTACCGACCACCGACCTGGTCGGCAACATCTGCCTGGCCCTGTTCCTGGCCATCGCGCTGATGGATCTCAAGCTGTGGGAGCTGGCCGGCATGGGCCTGCCGTTGCTGGTCAACCTGATCATCCAGGTGGCCGTGGTGGCGCTGTTCGCGGTGCCGATCTACTGGTTGATGGGCCGCGACTACGACGCAGCCGTGATGGGCGGTGGCTTCATCGGCTTCATGCTGGGCACCACCGCCAACGCCATGGCGGTGATGCGTCGCCTGGCCCAGCGTTACGGGCCGGCACCGCGCGCGTTCCTGGTGGCACCGCTGGTGGGCGCGTTCTTCATCGACTTCATCAATGCGCTGATCATCACCGGCTTCCTCAACTTCTGGCCGCACTGACGCAGCATCCGTGCGCCGCGCCCGTGCCGAATGCGCGGGGCGGCGCCACAATGGCTGCCATCGTCCGCTGCCAGCCGCTTCCTTCATGACCTCCACCGCTGTTCCCGCCACGACCGGCCACGACCTGATCATCATCGGCGCTGGCGTGGTGGGCCTGGCCAGTGCCTATGCCGCCGCACGGCGTGGTCGCTCCGTGCTGCTGGTTGATCGCAATGCGGGCCCGGCACGGGGCACCTCCTTCGCCAACGGCGCGCAACTCAGCTACGCCTACACCGATGCAATGGCCGGCCCGTCCACCTGGGCACAACTGCCGGAGATGGCCTTCGGTCGCAACGGGCCGTTCCGCACGCGCTGGTCGGCCGACCCGGGCTTCGTGCGCTGGGGCCTTGCGTTCCTGCGCCAGGCCAACGCCACGCGCCTGGAGGCCAATACCCTGGCCACACTGGAACTGGCGCTGGAATCACGGCAAGCCATGCAGGCCCTGCTGCAGCAACACCCCATAGACTTCGACCACCAGGTCTCCGGCAAGCTGCATCTGTACCCGACGCCCGAAGGCACACAGGGCGCTGCGGGAATGATTGCGCTCAAGCAGGCCTACGGTGTCCGCCAGCGCCTGGTCGATGCCGCCGAAGCGGTTGCCATCGAGCCGGCGCTGTCCGGCGCGCCCTGGCTGGCCGGCGCGGTGTATTCGCCCGAAGAAGAAGCCGGCGATCCCTACCGTTTCAGCCGCGGGCTGCTGGATGTGCTGCAGCGCCAATACGGTGTGCAGGCCGAATTCGATTTCGATACCCAAACGTTGCAGCGCGCGCACGGCCAATGGCAGTTGCAGGCGCGCGATGGCCGCCGGGTGCAGGCAGCGCGCGTGCTGGTCTGCGCCGGCATCGACAGCGCGGCGCTGCTGCGGCCGTTGCGCGTGCCGGTGCCGCTGATGGCGATCAAGGGGTATTCGTTCACTGCACCGTGCGGCGCCAACGCTCCGCACGTGAGCATCACCGACACCAAGCGCAAGCTGGTGTTCTGCCGCCTGGGCGAGCGCATCCGCGTGGCCGGCCTGGCCGACCTCAACGACTGGAATCCCGCGCCCGAACCGGCCCGCCTGGCGCAGCTGGTGGCAATGGCCCGCGCCTCCCTGCCCGAGGCCGCCGACTACGACCGCATCGAAAGCAGCTGGGCCGGTCTGCGCCCGGTGACGCCATGGTCCTCACCGATCATCCGCGACTTCGGCGACGGCCTGGGCTGCAACATCGGCCACGGTATGCTCGGCTGGACGCTGGCAATGGGCAGCGGCGAACGCGCCGTCAAACAGTTGCTCGGCGAGCCCTGAGCCACGCTCAGACTTCGCCGATCTGGTCCATGCGGATACGGTTGGCGAACAACGAAAACGCCAACGCGCCGGCCAGGCCGTTGGCGCGGTTGATCCAGTGCGGCAGCCAGCGCGGCGGCGCCAGCACACCGGCTTCAAACAGCGGTGCCAAGGCCTGCGCATCGTGCAGGGTCATCTTGCCGGCAAACAGCCAGCGGCAGGTGCGCAGTTTGTCCTCGCGCAGCATCTGCCGGAAAAACGTATGCACCGACACCATGCCGCGCAGGTACACGGTGTCCTTGGTAAACGCCGCGCCACCATCGGTGGGCACGCCGCGGAACACACGCTGCGCCGAGGAAAAACTCTCCTCCGCCGTCTGCCCCGCGTCGCGGAAATAATGGAACACCTGGATGAAGTCCGCCCCCTCGCGCGCCATCGCAATCGCCTCGATGCGCAGGCTGATGCGCTTGAGCCGCTGGATGTCGATGCTGCCGGTGATCTGCTCGGCAAACGTCGCCAGGCCTTCCTGCGTGGCGGTGATGCGCGGTGACGACAACCCCAGGCTCGGCAGCACCTCCTGGTCGCGGCCATTGAGCGCGGTGAGCGAATGCACCAGCGCCTCGTGGTGGAACAACTGCGCGCGGTCGTAGGCACTGAAACAGGCGCTGGTGCGCAGGCGGATGCGGGTGGCGCCGGCAGCGGCCTTGGCGATCAGGTCATCATCCAGTTCCACGGTGATGATGCGTGCATCGAAGAAATCATCCAGATCGGACTGCAACTGCAATTGCAGCGCAGTGGCCGACACCGGCACGGTTTCTTCCGGCGCCAGCAGTTCATGGTCCAGCTCCTGCGCGATCTGGATGAAGTGCCGTGCCGCCTCGCGCGTGGTCGGGCCATTGCCCGGCATCGGCTGCTCGGGCACGCCAAACAACTGGCTGGAACAGTGATCCACCGCCGGCGTGCCCAGTGCTTCAAGCAGCTGCGCCGCCAGGTCCCAGCTGCGCACCGAATCGCGCAGGTACACGCCCAGCGGATGGGTTTCATCGACGCTTTTTTCGATGGCGGCAAGCTCACGCCGCGCTTGGCTGAAATCCTGCTTCGGGTAACTGACCTGCGGCAGCAGCGGATTGCCGCGCGCCACGCTCTGCAGGAACGGCGCCTGAAGCGATGCCGGCCAACTGGTCAGGGTAAGCAGACGGATGCCGCGCACCGCCGCAACCATGCGCGCGTCGAGCGCGGCGTGATGGGCGATGGAAGAATCCGGGTGAGCCGAAACGTTGTCCATGCCGTGCTCTACCTGTGAGCCCTTTCCGAACGGATGCGGGCCTGGGATGAGGAAAAAACCAAAACCGTACCTGGCATGCGTGCGCGGACGCCGCCGAAACTCAGGTCTTCGCTGGCATGAAGCGAGCGCAGGCGTGCCTTCGCATCTTGCTCCACAAGCAGTGGAAGGGCGCCATCATTCATGCGCAATGCCGAGGCAGGCGACTCAACGCCGCTTGCCCTTCCCTACCGGCCGCCATTGCGCACCGCGCCCGCTGCTCTTGCGCTCGATGGCCTGCTCGGCCTGGCGCTGGGCGAGCTTGGCCGCGGCGTTGGCCACTTCCTCGCGCAGCTTGAGGTAGTTCTGCAGGCGGCTCTCTTCGATATCCCCCCGCTCGATGGCTTCGCGCACCGCGCAGCCCGGCTCCTGCTGGTGCGAGCAATCGCGGAACCGACACTGCAAGGTCAGTGCCTCGATATCGGCAAAGCCACCTTCAGCCAGGGTTTCCTCGCCGGTTGGCTTCAACTCGCGCATGCCGGGCGTGTCGATCAGGCAGGCGCCGCTGGGCAGCGACATCAGCGCGCGATAGGTGGTGGTGTGGCGACCGCGCGAATCGTTGACGCGCACCGCGTTGGTCTTCATGCGTTCCTCGCCCAACAGCGTGTTGGTGAGCGTGGATTTGCCCGCACCGGACGAACCCACCAGCACGATGGTGTGCCCGGGCTGCAGCCACGGCAGCAAGGCGGCGACGCTGGCCGGGTCCTTGCCATTGATGGCAAGCAATGGAATCTGCTGCGCTGCCAGTTCTTCCAGCACGGCCAGCGCGTCTTCGCTGTATTCGGTCTGGTCGGCCTTGGTCAGCACCACCACTGGCGCGGCACCGCCACCGCCCACCAACAGCAGGTAACGCTCGATGCGGCGCGGATTGAAGTCCGCATCCAGCCCGCAGACGATGAACACCGTATCGATGTTCGCCGCGATCACCTGCTGGTGGTAATGCTCGCCCGCCGCACCGCGCTTGATCGAGGTACGCCGCGGCAGCAGGGCAACGATGCGGATGCCTTCCAGCAACACCCAGTCACCGACCGCGGCCCGCTCATGGCTGGGAAAGCGCGGCCGCTGCCATTCCGGCGGCGACTCGGTCTTCACACTGGCCTCGGGCGCATCGGCCACGACATAGCCGGAGCGATGCTGTTCGATCACCCGTGCCGGCCGCGCCTGCGGATGCGCGGCAAAGGCCGCCTGCCAGGCCGGATCCTCAGGAGCACCGGGCCAGGGCCAACCGATGAAGCGGAGCGAATCGAAATCGATGGGATCAGTCATTGGGTAATTCTATAAGAGCCGGGATTGGGGAATCGGGAATGGGGATTGGAGTGAAGCCGGGAAGCGGGAATAGGGATTGGAATGAAGCCGGGAATAGGGAGTCGGGATTGGGGATTCGCAAGAGCAGGAGCAACGGCACCCCTCCCCGGCCCTCCCCTTCACCTGCGGTGAAAGGGAGGGGGAACAGCTTGGCCCCCTCCCTTGCGCGCAGCGCAGGGGAGGGCTGGGGAGGGGTGCCGTTGCATTGGCCGTTGCATTGGCCTTTGCATTGGCATTGGCCTTTGCATTGGCTTTTGCTTTTGCCTGTAACCAATCCCCAATCCCGACTCCCCATTCCCAGCCTCATCCTATTCCCGGCTCCATCCCCGAATCCCCGTCCCAATCAGCTACCATGCGACTTCCATGCCCATGACGGCCCCGTCGAAATGTCAACCCCCGCCAAACCACTCGCCATCCGTGAACGTCTGTCCGAAGTCCGCTACGAAATCCGTGGTGAACTGGCCCGGCGAGCGCGAGAGTTGGAGGCCCAGGGGCGCAAGCTGATCAAGCTCAACATCGGCAACCCGGGTGCTTTCGGTTTTCGTGCGCCGGAACATCTGCAGCACGCCATCGCCGATGACATGGGCCGTACCGACCCCTACACGCACCAGCAGGGCCTGCCGGTTGCACGCGAAGCCATCGCTGCGTCCTATGCACGCCGGGGCGCACCCGATGCGGTGGCCGACCGCGTGTTCCTGGGCAATGGCGTGTCCGAACTGATCGACCTGTCGCTGCGTGCGCTGCTCAACCCCGGCGACGAAGTCCTGCTTCCCTCGCCCGATTACCCGCTGTGGTCGGCAGCCACCATCCTCAACGACGGCCGCCCGGTGTATTACCGCTGCCGCCCGGAAAACGGCTTCCTGCCCGATCCGGTGGAGATGGAGACGCTGGTGTCCTCGCGCACCCGCGCCATCGTGCTGATCAACCCCAACAACCCGTCCGGCGCCAGCTACCCGCGCGAGCTGCTGGAAAAAATCGTCGCCATCGCCCGCAAGCACAACCTGTTGCTGCTGGTCGATGAAATCTACGACCAGATTCTTTACGACGGCGCGCAGTTCCAGCCGGTTGCACCGTTGGCCGGCGATCACCCGTGCCTGACCTTCAGCGGCCTGAGCAAAGTGCACCGCGCCTGCGGCTGGCGCGTGGGCTGGATGCTGCTGTCCGGCGCCGGCGAGCGCCTGGGCGAGTTCCGCGCCGCGCTGGATCTGCTCAGCGCGTTGCGCCTGTGTGCCAACGTGCCGGGCCAGTACGCCATCGAAGCGGCCGTCAGCGGCCCGGACACCGTCAGCGCACTGTGCTCGCCCGGCGGCCGTCTCTATGAAACCCGCCGCGCCGTCATCGAGGCCTGTGAAGCCAGCGAGCACTTGTCGCTGGTGGTGCCCTCCGGTGCGCTGTACGCCTTCCCGGCCGTGGTCGGGCCGGCCGCACAAGGGTTTGACGACCACAATTTCGCGCTGCAGCTGATGGAAGAAGAAGGCGTGCTGGTGGTGCCGGGTTCCAGCTTCAACGTGCCCTACCGCAACCACTTCCGCGTGACCCTGCTGCCGGAAGCCAGCGTGATGCGCGAGGTGTTCGGCCGTATCGACAAGCTGCTGGCCCGCCGCGCCGAGGCGGTGACCAAGGTGGTGCCGCTGAAATCGCGCCGTGCCTGAGCCCGCAATGGAACCGACTGTCGAGACAACCTCCTCACGTTATCTGGCGCTGGGCGATTCCTACACCATCGGTGAAGGCGTGCCCGCTGCCGGCACCTGGCCGTACCAGCTGGCCGCCGCGCTGCGTGCGCAGGGCATCGACCTGGATGACCCCCGGGTCATCGCTACCACCGGCTGGACCACCGACGAGCTGGCCGCGGCCATCGACGAGGCCGCACCGCAGGGCCCGTTCGCCCTGGTCAGCCTGCTGATCGGCGTCAACAACCAATACCGTGGCCGCCCGCTGGCCGAATACCGGCAGCAGTTCGAGCAACTGCTGCAGCGTGCCATCGCTCTGGCCGGCGAACACCCGGGCCATGTGCTGGTGCTGTCCACGCCCGACTGGGGCTTCACGCCCTACGCCCAGGCGCACGACCGCGATGCAGCGCAGGTGGCCCGCGAAATCGACGATTTCAACGCCGCCGCCCGTGCCTGCTGCGGCGACTATGACGTGGCCTTTGTCGACATCACCCCCACCAGCCGCGATGACGGCGCCAACCCGGCGATGCTGGTCGAGGACGGCCTGCATCCGTCGGCACTGATGTATCAGCGCTGGATGGAACAGGCACTGCCGGTGGCCGCCGCCCTGCTGAAGCCGCAACCGCCGGCGTGACGGTGCAGCGCGTCCACCCGGCCATGGCGGCCGATGAAGCCCGCGCCATTGCCGGTGCATTTGCCCCGGCACGCCCCTGGAAAAACTGGAACGACTACTGCTACGCACTGATGAAACTGCGTAGCGATCCGCTGTATCCCGGCGTGCTGACTGCATTGCGCGGCAGCACCAGCCCGGTGCTCGACCTGGGTTGCGGCCTGGGGCTGCTGGCCCATGCACTGCGCCAGGACGGCCAGGCCATGGCCTACTACGGCGTGGACAACGACGCGCCCAAGATCCGCGCCGGCCGCCACGCCGCCGGCCGCGCCGGGCTGGCCGATACCCGCTTCGAGCAGGTGGATCTGGCCACCACCCTGCCCCGGCACACCGGCAGCGTGGCGATCCTCGATGTACTGCAGTACCTGCAGGCCGATGCCCAACTCAACCTACTGCGGAACACCGCCGCAATGCTCGGAGACGGCGACCGGCTGGTGATCCGCATGACCGTGGCCGACGGCAGCCGGCGCAGCGTGGTCTCGCGTATCGGCGACCGGGCCGCCAACCTGGTGGGCTGGATGCGCTTCCGGCCGCGGCACTATCTGGGGCTGGATGTCATTGCCCCGCACCTGCGGCAATGCGGCCTGGCCGTCAGCAGCACACCGCTGTACGGCAACACCCCGTTCAACAACTGGTTGCTGGTCGCACAGCGCGATTGAGCCACGACTCAGCCGTTTGCGCCGATAATTGCGCCATTCCTTTTCCGCCGACCGTCCTGGCCGGCACACCGACGAGATACCCGTGAGAAAGACCTACCGCCTCGACATCGAAGGCAAGCACCCCGACCGCCTGCTGGAAGCCAGCAAGCACGACATCCGCAAGTACACCAAGCGCGAGCGCGGCAAAGCGCTGCCGGCCGGCGCGGATGTCTGGGGCTTTGACAGCAAGCTCGGCGTGGACGAAGCCTCGGCCACGCCGGTGGCCTATGACGAGCTGTTCCGCGCCATTGACGCGCTGGTAGCCGCCGGCAACACCCAGTTCTATGTCGAAGTGCTGAGCAAGCCCGGCAAGCGCAACCCGCGCCCGAATGCCGAGCCGGACGCTGCAACCGCAGCGGAAAGCGACTTCGAAGATTGATTCAAGGGCCTTGCCCGATCACACCGGGCAATGCCGTGGCTTTGGGCGTTGGGCTTGGGGCTTTGGGCTTCGGGCTTCGGGCTTCGGGCTTTGGGCTTTGGGC
>NZ_JBRRDL010000011.1:0-102408 GCF_056759635.1 Stenotrophomonas sp. STEN056 | reverse complement strand
GAACAGGAGTGGCTTTCGCTGTGAACTGACAGACCGCACAGAACTTCTCCCTCCCTTGCGCCGAAGGCGGAGGGGAGGGCTGGGGAGGGGTAGCTGTTCGCTGGCAAACAAACGCAGGCAACCTCCAATGCCAATGGCCCTTGTCGCACCAAGGCCGACTGCGTAGGGTCACGGCACTGACTTCAGGAGCCGTGCATGAAACCTCTCGTCCTCGCCATTGTCCTCGCGCTGGCCGCACCGCTGCCGTTGCATGCAGCCACCGCGGCACCTGCCAGCAAGACCACGCCTGCCGCACCGGCCTGGGTTGCCCACAGCAACGAACTGGCGCAGATCCTGCTGCAGGCACAGGCGCCGTTCCAGCCGGAAATGACCAGCTTCTTCGGTGTGCCGGGGTACGACGACAAGGTTGCCGACCTCGGCCCGGATTACACCGGCCGCTACCGCGCGGCATTGAGCGGCGCGCGCGACCAGCTGCGTGAAAAGCTGCAGCTCGAACGCGACCCGAACGTGCGCCAGGATCTGGAAATCATGATCGCCGCGGCCGAGCGCAACATCGAGAACAGCACGCTCAACGAACAGCACCTGATGCCGTGGGTGGACGTGCCGCAGGCGGTGTTCGGTGGTCTCAACAACCTGCTCTCCGACCAGGTGCCGGAAGCGCGCCGCGCCAAGGCGCTGGATCGGCTGAAGGCCTATCTCGGCCAGGCCCCCGGCACGCAGCCGATGGCCACGCTGGCGCGCCAGCGTTACGAAGAAAAGAGCGGCACGCCCAACCTGCTGCAGCCGACCAGGATCGAAGTGGACCAAGCGCTGGCCAACGTTGACACCTACATCGCCGGCATCGGCAAGTTGTTCGCCAAATACAAGATTGAAGGTGCCGACGCCTCGCTGGCCGAGCTGTCCACGCAGATGAAGGACTACATCGCCTGGACCCGGAAGGACGTGCTGCCGAACGCGCGCACCGATACCCGCCTGCCGGCCGAGTTGTATGCCTTCCAGCTCAAGGAAGTGGGCGTGGACATCGACCCGGCGCTGCTGATGCAGCGTGCGCAGCTGGAGTACATGGAAACCCGCGCGATGATGCGCCAGCTGGCGCCGCAGGTGGTGCAGGCCAAGGGCCTGAAGGTTGCTGACCCGAACGATTACGTCGCGGTGATCCGCGCGCTGAAGCAGGACACGATCAGCAACGACCATCTTGAATCGCATTACCGCGGGGTGATCGATGCCATCGACCCGATCATCCGCAAACAGGGCATTGTCGACGTGCCGCAGCGTCCGTTGCAGATGCGTCTGGGCAGCGAGGCCGAAAGCGCCGCATCGCCCGCACCGCATTACCTGCCGGCACCGCTGGTGGGCAACACCGGCCAGCAGGGCACCTTCGTGCTGCCGCTGGGCAACCCGGCCTCGGGCGAAAAGGCGCAGTACGACGACTTCAATTTCGGCTCGGCAGCGTGGACGCTGAGCGCGCATGAAGGCCGCCCGGGCCATGACCTGCAGTTCGCGGCGATGGTCGAGCGTGGCATTTCGCTGGCCCGCACCTTGTTTGCGTTCAACTCGGTCAACGTTGAAGGCTGGGCGCTGTATGCCGAAGCGGAGATGGTGCCGTTCGAGCCGCTGGACGGGCAGATGATCGCGCTGCAGTTCCGCCTGCTGCGCGCCGCCCGCGCAATGCTCGACCCCATGCTCAACCTCGGCCTTACCGACCGTGAGCGCGCGCACAGCGTACTGGTGGACGGCGTGGGCCTGTCCGAGGCGATGACCACGCAGGAACTGGACCGCTATACCGTGCGTGCGCCGGGCCAGGCCAGCAGTTACTTCTACGGCTACACGCGGATCATGGAGCTGCGCATGCAGACCGAGCTGGCGCTGGGCGATAAGTTCGACCGTCTGGCGTTCAACAACTTCCTGCTCGACCAGGGCCTGCTGCCGCCGGACCAGTTGGCCAAGGCGGTCAACGAAGTGTTCATCCCGGCGCAGCGCAGGAAGTAAGTCGGGATGCGCGGGAGCGGGCGCTGACAACGGCCCCCCTCCCCAACCCTCCCCTGCGCCAGGCGCAAGGGAGGGGGTAAGCGTATGCGCACCTCAACCTTGCAGGTGGCTGGATCACTCTTTCCCTCAACCGGGCCGGTTTCAGGATCACCGCTTCCCTCAACCTGGTAGATCGCAGGATCACTCCCTCCCTTGCGCCGAAGGCGCGGGGGAGGGTTGGGGAGGGGTGCTTGTTGCCGTTGGCTTTGGCTTCTCGCCAAACAGGGCTTACCGCTGCGCCTGCGGCGGCACCCAGATCGCCACGCCGGCGGCGCGCTTCTGCTGGGTGGGAATGCCGACGCTCAGGCCACCGGCGGTATGCCGGCCGTAGCTGCCGGCGCCGACCGACATGCCGACCGGCGAGCCGCCGGAGCCCACCCCCATCAGGATCACGCCGTTGGCGCCCAGTGCGGCCGCTTCCCGCTTGAGGCGGGCGATGGCGGCGTCGGTCTGGCCCTGGGTGCCAAAGCCGACCGCGCTGGACGATTCCAGCTGGGCAATTTCCACCGATCCGGCGGGCGGGGTGGAATAGATCTGCACGCTGGCCGGGTCCACCGGCGCGCGGGGCTGGCCCAGCATCACCTTGGAGGTGCTGGCGCAGCCGGTGGTGGCCAGGGCAAGGCCCAGTGCAAAGGCAAGCGGTAGTTTCATGGTTTCACTCCCCGATGATGAGCATTTGCGGATGATCCGCGCGCAAGGGTGAATCGGTCGCGAATGCGCGGTTTGCTGTCCAGGACTTGAAAGCCCCTGTTTCCGGGCTATCTTGCTCACAGTTATGTAAGGAGAAAGCCATGGGATTGATCAGTCTGGTGTGGGGCATTGTGGCACTGCTGTGGATGGTGCTGGCGTTCATCCCGCTGCTGGGCTGGGGCAACTGGTTCCTGATCCCGTTTGCGGCCGTTGGCGCGATCATCGCCGCCATCGGCCTGCTGTTCACCCATGCCAGCAAGCGTGGCCGGGCCAAGACCGGGTTGCTGCTCAACGCGATTGTCATCGTGGTCGGGGTCATCCGGCTGAGCATCGGCGGTGGCGTGATCTGAGGCAGGGGTTCTCCTAAGCCATTCAGGGGCAAACCCGCCTTGCAGGGGCAGGGGGCGTAAAATACGGGGCTTGGTCGGGCCGGTGCCCGGCGTGATTGCGTCCTGATGATCATCCGTCCCCGCCCCCGAGGCTGGCAGTTGCTCTACATCCTGCGCGGCTCCATCGTGCCGGCCATTGCCCCCAAGGTATTGGCCATCGGCGCGCTGGCGGTGGCCGTGGCGGCATTTGAGCGCTATTGGTATCCATTTGGCCGCGATGGGGCGACGGTGGTGCCGTTCACCCTGCTGGGCCTGGTGCTGTCCATCTTCCTGAGCTTCCGCAACAGCGCCTGCCATGACCGCTGGTGGGAGGGCCGCAAGTTGTGGGGGCAATTGTTGATCGAGTCGCGCGGCCTGGCCCGTGCGGCCGGCGCGTTGCTGTCCGCCGAGCTGGAGCTGCGCGCGCGGGCCTCGCGGCTGGTGATCGGCTTCGCCCACGCGTTGGCCGCGCGCCTGCGCGGTGCCGATGAGGCCGCGGCCTGTGCGCCGTGGCTGGCCGACGATCAACGCACCGTGCTGGAACGACGCAACATCCCCGACGCTCTGCTGGCGCAATTGGCCGCCGAACTGGCCGTGCCGCTGCGCGAGGGCCGGCTCGACCCGTATCTGTACGGTCAGTTCGAGGCACGCCTGCACGGCATGTCCAGCGTGCAGGCCGCCTGCGAGCGCATTGCCGGCACGCCGCTGCCCTTTGCCTACACCTTGCTGCTGCACCGTTGCGCATGGCTGTTCTGCGTGCTGCTGCCGTTTGGCCTGGCCGGTGCACTGGGCTGGGCGACGCCGGTGGTGTCGATGCTGCTGGCCTATGCCTTTTTCGGCCTGGATCAACTGGGCGAAGAGATGGAAGAACCCTTTGGGCTGGAACCCAACGACCTGCCGCTGGATGCGATGGTGCGTACCATCGAGATCGATGTGCTGGATGCACTGGGCCACCGGCCGCTCCCCGAACCACTGAAGCCGCAGGGTTACCTGCTGCGCTGACCACTGTTTTTGAATCAAGGAGTCATTCATGGGCCACCCCCACTACCGCCCGCGCCGCATGCGCCACGATGAGTTCTCGCGCCGCCTGATGCGCGAACACACGGTGACCAGCAACGACCTGATCTGGCCGGTGTTCGTGCATGAACTGGAAGGCCGTGCGCCGGTCGGCTCGATGCCCGGCGTGGACCGCATGTCCATTGACGAACTGCTGCGTGAGGCCGAGCAGGCGCTGGAGCTGGGCGTGCCGGTGATCGACCTGTTCCCGGTGATCGATCCGTCGCGCAAGACCCTCGATGCCGCCGAGGCGTGGAACCCCGATGGCCTGGCGCAGCGGGCAATCCGCGCGCTGAAGTCGCGCTTCCCCGAGCTGGGGGTGATGACCGACGTGGCGCTGGACCCGTACACCACGCACGGCCAGGACGGCATCATCGACGAACGCGCTTATGTGCTCAACGACATCACCGTGGAAGCGCTGGTCAAACAGTCGCTGTCGCATGCGCAGGCCGGCGTGGACATCGTTTCGCCGTCGGACATGATGGACGGCCGCATTGGCGCGATCCGTACCGCGCTGGACACCGCCGGCGACATCAACGTGCGGATCATGGCGTACTCGGCCAAGTACGCTTCGGCGTTCTACGGCCCGTTCCGCGACGCGGTGGGCAGCTCGGGCAACCTGGGCAAGGCCGACAAGAAGACCTACCAGATGGACCCGGCCAACAGCGACGAGGCCATGCGCGAGATCGCGCTGGACCTGGAAGAGGGCGCGGACATGGTCATGGTCAAGCCGGGCATGCCGTACCTGGATATCGTGCGCCGGGTGAAGCAGGAGTTCGGCGTGCCGACCTTTGCGTATCACGTCAGTGGCGAGTACGCGATGCTCAAGGCGGCCGTCGCCAATGGCTGGCTGGACGAGCGCAAGTGCGTGATGGAGACCATGATCGGCTTCAAGCGTGCCGGCGCCGATGGCGTGCTGACCTACTACGCGCCACAGATCGCGCGTTGGTTGAAGGAGGAATGAGATGAATGTTCCTGGCCTTGAGGGCTACAACTGGACGGTGTGGCTGATTGGCGTGGTGGTGTTTGCCGTGCTGATCGGGGTGCTTGTCGTGGCCACCGTGCGCGCCTCGCGGCGTTCGCCGGAACTGCACTCGGCGGCCGAACGCCTGCAGCGCCAGGCACCGCAGAAGCCGGAGGTGGAAGCAGCGCTGCGCGAACTGAACCTGTTGAAGGAGCGCGGCAAGATCAGCGAAGCCGAGTACGAGAAGCGGCGGGGTGAGGTGTTGGCGGGGCGGTAAGTTCTTGTTGGCGTGATTGCAGCTGCAATTGCCAACGGCACCCCTCCCCAGCCCTCCCCTTGCTGACGCAAAGGGAGGGAGTGGTTCTGCGCCATCTGTCAGGTCGCAGCGGAAGCAGCGCTTGCCCCCTCCCTTTGCGCCAGCAAGGGGAGGGCCGGGGAGGGGTAGCTTTTGATCCAGGCGAGCAGAAGCGCACCCCAGCTCAACGACAGTCGCTGTCCACCGCCGGCGCCTTCATCCGATAAAGATCCAATCCGCCGGCACGCGGTGCGCGCGCCTTGCCGCTGACCACCAGTTCGCCGGGCTTGCTGGCATCAATCACGGCACCGCGCGTCTCACTTTCGGCGGTATTGAACGACAGCGGCAGCAGCGAGGCCTCGCCCCATTGCTGCTGCCTGCACTGTGACACCCACAACTGCGTGCCGCCCTGCGCATGGGTGCGCGCAAACACCACTGCACGGCCACCGCCCAGCCAGCTGCCGTCCACTTCATCGGCGTCGCTGTTGATGCCGTCCAGCGGCGCGGGCGCTGCGAAGCCATCGTTGTCACCGGCCGCAGCCCATAGATCCCAGCCGCCCCTGCCGCCGGTGCGGTTGCTGGTGAACAACAGACGGCCGTCGTCGGCCAGCGCCGGTGAGCGTTCGTCCTGGCGGCTGTTGATGGCCGTGTCCAGCAGCTGTGGTGTACCGATGTCGCCATTGCCGGCCACCGGGGTGCGGTACAGATCAAAGCCGCCGTGCCCGCCCTTGCGGTTGGAGGCGAAGTACAGCCACCGGCCATCGGCACTGAGGAACGGGTCGACGTCATCGCCGGCGCTGTTGAGCGCCAGCGGCTGCGGGTCCATCCAGCGCTTGTCCTGCAGGGTGGCCTGCCACAGGTCCCAGCCGCCGGCGCCGCCTTCACGGTTGCTGGCCCAGAGGATGCGCTGGCCATCGGCGCTGACGGTGGCGCGCAGTTCGTCGGCACGGGTGGAGACCATGCCCATGCCTTCAATGCCGAACTCGGAAAGCGCCGAGGCCGCCGGGGTACAGAGTAGACTCGCAGTCAGCGCGAGCAGCAGTGGTCGGGTCCGCATCAAGGTTCCGCAGGCGAAAGTCGCGTCCAGTCTAGGTCATGCAAAGGATCCCCATGAGCGCTCCCCGCTACGCCGTATTCGGTCAGCCCATCGCCCATTCGCAGTCGCCGCGCATCCAGTCCGCATTCGGCAAGGCGCACGGCATCACGGTGGACTACCGCGCCATCGAGGCCTCGCCGGAACAGTTCCCGGCCGCGCTGGAGGCCTTTGCGGCCGAGGGCGGCGTGGGTGCCAATGTGACCCTGCCGCACAAGGAGGCCGCCTTTGCCCTGTGCGCGACCACCACCTCGCGGGCGCAGCGGGCCGGCGCGGTCAATACGCTGTTGCGCAAGGGCGAGCGCTGGCACGGTGACAACACCGACGGCATCGGCCTGGTCCGTGACCTCACCGGCCGTCATGGCCTGGACCTGCGCGGCCGTCGCGTGCTGCTGCTGGGCGCCGGTGGCGCCGCGCGCGGCGTGGCCCCGGCGCTGTTGGATGCCGGCATCCTGGAGCTGGTGGTGGTCAACCGCTCGCCCGAGCGCGCCGATGCGCTGGTCGATGCGATGAGCGAGCCGGGCCGCGCCATCTCCGCGTACTGGGAAGCGCTGCGCGAGCAGGGGGATTTCGAGCTGATCATCAATGCCACCTCGGCCGCGCGTGGCGACACCTCGGGCTTCAACCTGCCGCTGTCGCTGGTCAACAGCATGACCACGGCGGTGGACCTGAACTACGGCGAGGCGGCAATCCCGTTCCTGGCGTGGGCGCGTGCGGCCGGCTGCCGCAACAACTTCGACGGGCTGGGCATGCTGGTCGAGCAGGCCGCCGAGAGCTTCCAGCAATGGCACGGCATGCGCCCGGAGACCGACGCCATCTACGCCGAGCTGCGTGGCCGCGACGCGCTGCTGGTGACGGCGGACTGAGGCCGGCATGAATCCTTCCGAGTTGCTGAGCACCCTGCTGACTTCCGTTGGTTTCCGCCTGCCAATCCTGATCACGCTGGGCATCGCCCTGGTGATGGTGCTGGACACCCCGCGTGGCAAAGTGCGCGCCGTGGCCTTGTGGGGGCTGGCGTTGTTGCTTGTTGCCGCGTTGATGGGCGGTTTGCTGAGTGCATTGCCGCTGCTGCTCATCGCAGGCGGTAATTTCCAGGCGGTGAGCATGATGAATATGCTGTTGGGCGCATCCCATCTGGCGCTGTCGCTGGTGCAGGCCGTTGGCTACATCCTGCTGGCCTGGGCGCTGGTGCAGGCGTTGCGGCGGCCGCTGCCGCCAGCAAAACCCTGATCCACCAACGCATTCGGTGAATGCGGGCGGGTATGGGAAAATGCCCGTCTTGATGGGAGCAGGTGGCAGGCTGGCGTGAGTGAAAAAGTAGAAGCACCGCGGACGTTGACCGAGGAACTGAAGGCCGGCATCCGCGACGCTTACGCCAAGCTGCAGGCCAACACGCCGGGTTTCAGCACGCGCCGTTCGCAGAGCCAGATGATCGGCGTGGTGTCGCGCGCGCTGGCCACCGGCGGCGTCGGCGTGGTGGAAGCGCCCACCGGCGTCGGCAAGAGCCTGGGCTACCTCACCGCTGGCGTGCCGATTGCACTGGCCAGCAAGAAGAAACTGGTCATCAGCACCGGCACCGTCGCGCTGCAGTCACAGCTGGTCGAGCGCGACATCCCGAACTTCCTCAAATCCACCGGCCTGCAGGCCACGGTGGCCCTGGCCAAGGGCCGCACCCGCTACCTGTGCACGCGCAATGCTGCCGAAGCACAGGGCGAGGGCGCGCAGGAAGGCATGTTCGGCGACGAGGTGCCGCTCTACGACCGGCCACTGGCGCCGATTGAAATGGACGTGGCCGAGAAGCTGACCAAGGCCTTCATCGAAGGCCGCTGGAATGGCGACCTGGACAACGCGCCGGAAACCGTTTCGACCACCTTGCGCATGCGCATCACCACGCCGGCTTCGGCGTGTGCGGGCCGGCGCTGCGCGTATTCGGCGCAATGCCCGGTGCTGCGCGCGCGCACCGAAGTGCGTGATGCGCAGATCGTGGTGACCAACCACGCGTTGCTGTTGTCGGCGCTGTCCATCGGTGAAAGCGACAGCGGCCAGCCCTTGATCGCCCCGCCCGGCGACATGCTGCTGGTGCTGGACGAAGGCCACCACATCGGCAACGTCGCCATCGACCAGGGCGCAGCCAACCTGCCGCTGGATGACATGGCCAAGCGCACCGGCCGCCTGCAGATTCTGATCGCCGGTGCATATCGTGCGGTGGACAAGGACAAGATCGGCAACCTGTTGCCGAACGAAGCCATCGATGTGGCATCGCGGGTGAGCAAGCTGCTCAAGAGCTTCCGCGATGACATCGCCAACGTGTGGATCCCGCAACCGGATGATCGCGAGCCGATGTGGCGCGCCGCCAACGGCCGCCTGCCCGAAGCCTGGAAGCAGCCCATCGAAGTACTGGCCGATGAAACCCGCAGCCTGCTCAACTGGGCGACGGCGGCCACCTCGCTGGTGGCCAAGGGCAGGCCGGAAGACGCCGGCCATGAACGCCTGCAGCGCAACCTGGGCATGGCGCTGGAGATGATCGAGCAGCAGTACAACCTGTGGGCCGGTTGGCGCCGCGAGGACAAGGAAGGCCAGCCGCCGATCGCGCGCTGGGTGACCTTGTCGCGCGAGGGCGACTACATCCTGCACTGCTCGCCGGTGTCGGCGGCGATGGTGTTGCGCAAGCTGCTGTGGGACGAAGTGAACTCGGTGGTGATGACCTCGGCCACGCTTACCGGCGGCGGTGATTTCCAGTCGCTGGCCATCGACAACGGCATTCCTGAAGAAGCGGAGATGGTGTCGCTGGCCTCGCCGTTCGACCTGCCGAACCAGGCGGAGTTGATCGTGCCGAAGTTCCCGGTGACGCCGGACGACCGCGAAGGTCATCCCAGGGAGGTGGCCAAATACCTGGCGGCCGAACTGGACTGGGAGAAGGGCAGCATCGTGCTGTTCACCTCGCGCTGGAAGATGGAAAAGGTGGCCGAGCTGATGCCGGCCAGTCTGCGTAAAAAGGTGCTGGTGCAGGGCGAGAGCGCCAAGCAGAAGATGATCGACGAACACCTCAAGCGCACCGCAGCCGGTGAGGGCTCGGTGTTGTTCGGTTTGAATTCATTCGGCGAAGGCCTGGACCTGCCGGGCGAAGCCTGCACCACGGTGGTCATCACCCAGGTGCCGTTCGCGGTGCCGACCGACCCGCAGACATCGACCTTGAGTGAATGGTTTGAGAGCCGCGGTTTGAACTCGTTCAACCTGATTGCGATTCCGCATGCACTGCGGACGCTGACGCAGTTTTCCGGGCGCCTGATCCGTACCTCGACCGACACCGGGCGGGTGATCATTCTGGATTCGCGCCTGCTGACACGACGCTACGGCAAGCGGATCATTGATTCGCTGCCGCCGTTCAGGCGGGTGATTGGGTAGAGCAACCGCACCCCCTCTCCCCAACCCCCGCTCCGCGCCCCGGCCCTTGCGCTGACGCAAGGGCACTCATCGGATCGCGAACCAATGGTTCGCAAACAATGCTCTTCGTCCCGCGAGGGGAGAGGGGCTTCAACGCTGCAGTTGCAAGCATTGCTTCAACTTGCACTGGCCTGAGCCCCTCTCCCCTCGCGGGAGAGGGGTTGGGGAGAGGGGGGAAAGACACGCATCACTGGCGCTGCAAGCCGCCAAAACGTAAAGTTCGCGGCCTTCCTTTCCAGCGCCTGCCGCCATGCCCAACTTCAACGCAACGTTCCCTTGGGCAACCCAACTGCAGCGACTGCACCAGCGCGATCCGGCATGGGCCTCACTGGCGCTGTTTGATGCAGCCGTGTTGACGGAAGCAGGCCGCAGCCTGGAGCTGTTGCTGCAGGCAGGGCAGACATTGGCGCAGAGTGAGGTCGATGTAGGCCTGGTTGCCGATGAGCTGCGCCGCTACCAGAAGTTTGCGCCACCGGGACGGCCGTCGGTGCAGATCGTGCAGTTGCGGCGTCAGCAATCGACGGTGCAGCAGGCGCAGCGGATGGCGCGTCAGGCATTCATCCGCCAGGCCGATGTATTTGCACGCGCGCTGCCGTTGCTGGTGCCGGCAAAGCTGGGCCTGGTGACCACGGTGGAGCGTTGGTTGCAGGCCAAGCTGGCCTGAGCAAAGCAGTTGCTTTGCAGTCGGAGTCGCAGTTGTTTTTGCTTTTGACTTGCCGGGTTCCCTTCCGCAGCGGCGGAGCTGGCAGATAAGACCCCGAAGGGGCGACGTGCATGGATGCACGTCGTTTTTCGACGAGACAAGGATGTCTCGTCGAAAAATCCTGCCGGCGGAGTGAACCTGCGATGCGCAGCATCGTGGGCGCGGAGGCAGGGTGTGCTTTCTTTTGGTTATCTTTTCTTTGCACAAGCAAAGAAAAGTAACTCGCTCCCCGAAGGGGAGTGAAAGCCCTGGCTTCGGTTGTTGCTGTCGCCAAAGCCAAAGCTACCCCTCCCCAGTCCTCCCCTTGCCTGCGGCAAAGGGAGGGGGCTAGAGCTACAGCTACAGCAATAGCAGCAGTCTCAGTGCCACAACCCCAGGATCAAACCAAACAGCACGAACTGCACCGTGTGATATCCGCCATCAATTGCCCACAGCTTTCCGCTGCGCTGGGCGAACTGGTAGTTGATGCCAAAGCTCGCCGCGACCATGCCGAAGCCAACCACCACGCCGCAGAGCAAGGCCTTGCGCAGTTCCGGTGCGGGCCCCAGCCACCAGGCAAATGCAAACGCAGCCAGCAGCGAGAACACCAAGCTGACGCCGAAGACCTTGGCCGGATGGCCCTGCGGCACTTCGCCGCCGTTCTCGCGGTTCCAGGCGCGGCCAAACAGCACCGGCGAATACCACAGCCCGCCCAGCAGGAAGCTGGAAACGGCGGCAAGCAACACGGCGTACACGTTCATGCGAAATCCCCCATCCCGATGATGCGGGCATCGTAGCGCCCTGCACCGGGTTTGGGATGCGCAGCTTCTGCGTTTTCAGCTTTTCCAGGAAAGAAGTGACGAGGGGCCGGTGCACGCCGGTCAGGTGCAACGTTTGGCAGTCGGGCGATGGCAGCGGCGGGGTTGCCTTTGGCGCGGGCTGCGGCGCGCGATGCGGCTTTCCACTGTCAGCGGCAGGTGGTGCCTGGCCAGGCACGCAAAGAAAAGGCCGGTGGTTGCCCACCGGCCATTCCTACCTCGTCGCACTTCTACAACATGCCCGGGTCAGGCCTCCAGCGCGGCGGCTGGGCCGAAGAACTCGTAACGGCTCTGCGCTTCCGGCACACCAACGTCGCGCAGCAGCTTTTTCACCTGTGCCATGAACGGCTTGGGGCCGAGGAAGTAGGCGTCCACATCGCGCTCGGCCGGCAGCCACTGCTCCAGCAGTTCGCGGCTGAGGAAGCCTTCGGCATCGGCCGAATCGCCCGGCAGCGCTTCGCTGTAGCAGGTGTAGCTGCGTAGCTGCGGGTGCTGCTTCTGCTTTTCGGCGATGAATTCCTGGAAGGCATGCACCTGGCCGTTGCGTGCGCAGTGGATGAAATGCACATCGCGGCCGCTGGCCAGTGCCTGCTCCAGCATCGGCAGGGTGGGGGTGATGCCGACGCCGCCGCTGATGAAGGCCACCGGGCGCTCGCTGGCGGCCAGGGTGAAATCACCGGCCGGGGCGAACAGCGCCAGCGTGTCGCCGACCTGCACATGGTCATGCAGGTGGTTGGACACCTTGCCATGGGTCTCGCGCTTGACGCTGATGCGGTAGCCCACACCGTCGGGGGCGCGCGAGAGCGAATAGTTGCGGCGGTGCTCCTCGCCGTCGATTTCCAGCTTCATGCCGATGTACTGGCCGGGCTGGAAATCCACCACCGCACCACCGTCAACGGGGACCAGGTGGAAGGAGGTGATTTCGGCACTCTCGCGGACCTTGTCGGCGACGCGGAAGCTGCGTGCGCCGCGCCAGCCGCCCGGGGCCTTTTCATTGGCGGCGTACACCGATTCCTCGGCACCGATCAGCAGCTCGGCCAGCGCCTGGTAAGCGGCGCCCCAGGCATCGATGATCTCGTCGGTGGCAACCTCCGGGCCCAGCACTTCGCGGATGGAAAGCAGCAGGTAGTGGCCGACGATGGGGTAGTGCTCCGGCAGGATCTGCAGGGCGACGTGCTTGTTGACGATCTGCCCGACCAGCGGACCCAGCGCTTCGAGCCGGTCAATGTGCTTGGCATACATCAGCACCGAGTTGGCCAGCGCCCGCGGCTGGTCGCCGGTGGCCTGGTGCACCTGGTTGAACAGCGGCCGCGCGACCTCGCTCTCGGTCAGCATCCGCCCGTAGAAGTGCTTGGTCAGTGCCTCGCCACCTGTTTCCAGCAGGGGAACGGTGGCCTTGATCAGCTCGCGTTGGGTGGCAGTCAACATGGTGTGTGGCTTCCTTGTAGGGGGTGCCACCATCAACCCATTTCGGGGCTGCCGTTTCACTGATGAATATCAAGCCAGCGCGCTTATTCCCCGGCAATGGCCGGTCACGGCCAGAATCGGCAAGCTGAATGGGCTGGCCGACAGCGGCCCCGGGGCCGCTGGGTTGTCAGTTTTCGGGGCGGTTGAGTGCCGCCGTCATGGCCGCGGCGTCCTCGCGGGACAGGAACAGGTACTCCAGCTCGCAGCCGCCGAACTTGTCCTCCAGTTCGTGCTGGCGCACCGGGTGGCTGCCGAAGCGGTAATGGGTGCTGCCGTCATCGGAGTCGATGACGTAAACGCCGAAGGACGGCGGGTTGGTGAGGGTGCCTTCCAGCTTGACGGATGAAGGGTCGATGGCGCGCTGGATGAGGTCGTCTAGGTCGATCATGGCGTAGCGGTAGGGCTGTGGGTTGGGGGCGTGGAATCGCTCGCCAGCTGCCCTGTCCCTGGGGCCGGTGGTGCGTGGCGAGTCTCCGATGCGCGCAGCCTGCCCACAGTCGGGCCTTAAAACAAGCCCGCCATACAGGCGGGCTCGTCAACAGCCTGTTTCGGCATGATCAGCCGTTGCGACTGCGCCGTGCCAGCCCGCTGCACAGCGCAATGAAAGCGGTCAGTGCGGTCATCGACAGGAACTGCAGGCGGGTCTCCGGGGCGGCCATCAGCAGCGCAAAAATCAGCGCCAGGATCACCAGTGCCAGCACCGACAGGTACGGGTAGCCGGCCATCTTGAACGGCAGCACGGTGCCGGAGCGCTCGGCGCGGCCGCGCAGGATCAGCTGCGAGACCAGGGTGATGGTCCACACCAGCAGGCAGGTCGAGCCGACCACGTTGAGCAGCACCGGCAGCACCCGGTTGGGGTACAGCAGTTCCAGCGCGGTGGCGGCGAAGCCGAACAGCACACTGGCCAGCACCGCCAGCACCGGCACCTGGTGGGCGCTGGTGCGGGCCAGCCAGCGCGGGGCTTCGCGGCGCGAGGCCAGCGAATACATCATCCGCGAGGCGCCGTAGAGGTTGGCATTGAGGGCCGACAGCAGCGCGATCACCGCGATCAGGGTGATCGCCGTGGCCGCGCCGGGGATGTTGGCCACGCTCAGTACGGCGGCAAACGGCGAGTTGAGGGTCTCGCTGGTCCACGGCACCACGGCGATGATCACGCCGATCGAGCCGATGTAGAACACCAGGATGCGCCAGGCCACGGTGCGGATGGCGCGCGCCAGGCTGCGCTCGGGGTCCTGGGTTTCGGCCGCGGCCACGGCCACGATCTCGGTGCCGCCGAAGGCGAAGATCACCACCAGCAGCGCCGCGCCGATGCCGGCCAGGCCCTTGGGCATGAAGCCGCCGTGGCCGGTGATGTTGGACAGCCCGGGCGAGGCCACGCCCGGCAGCAGCCCCAGCAGCAGGGCGATGCCGATCACGATGAAGGCGATGATGGCCCCCACTTTGAGGATGGCGAACCAGAACTCGAACTCGCCGTAGTTGCGCACGCCCAGCAGGTTGATGGCGGTGAACACCACCATGAACGCCAGCGAGGTCATTGGCACCGACAGCTGCGGCCAGATCGTGGCGAGCAGGCCGGCCGCGCCCACCGATTCGGCGGCGATCACCACCACCAGCTGTGCCCACCACAGCCAGCCCACGGTGGCACCGGCGGTCGGCCCCAGAGCGTCGGCGGCATACACCGAGAACGCGCCGCTGGTGGGCCGCGCAGCGGCCATCTCGCCCATGGCGTGCATCATGATGATGACCAGGGTGCCGGCGACAAGGTAAGAGATGAGAACCGCCGGGCCGGCGGCCTGGATGCCGACACCGGAGCCGAGGAACAGGCCAGCGCCGATGGCGCTGCCCAGTCCCATCATGATCAGCTGGCGCGGCTTGAGCGCGCGTTCCAGATTCTGCGACGGCGCGGAGGCCGGGGCCGAAGGATTGGCGGGCATCGATGAGGTTCTGGTCACGAAAGAGGGCGACACCTTACCGCGTCCGCCAGTCATCGTGTCTGTCCCGTTGGTTGGGGCCGGTTACGATGGGGCCCCTGGCGCCGATGTGCGCCCGCAGCAAGGAACGGTGCATGCGCGGCTTGGATTTCAGTTCATGGCAGGGCCTGCTCTCGACCTTGCTGGGCCTGGCAATCATCACCCTGATCGGCGTGGGCATCCGCCTGCTGGTGATGCAGACCATTCAGCAGAAGCGCGAGGCCGCCAATCGCCAGATCAACGAACGGCTCAAGACGCTGATCGCCGCCTACAAGACGCTGGGCGGTTCATTCACCGGCGATCTCAGTGTCGACCCCGGCCACCTGCGCGAGCAGCGCCGGCATGCGGCCGCGCTGGCGCAGCAGGCCGCGGCTACCACGGCCGACGGCGCACTGGTGCTGCCGGACGCCGCCCCCGGCGATGCCGGCGACCGGGCCCGGCGCATCCGTGATGCCGTGGAGGGTGCGCTGTCGGACGTGATCCTGCTCGGCACCGAGGCGCAGGTGCAGCTGGCGGCGCGCGCTGCCACCGACATGGTCCAGGGCCGGCCCATCCACACCGCCGAGCTGGTGGTGTCGTTGCGGGATTTCATCCGCCAGGTGCTGGATCTGGACACCATCCCGGCCAGCGTGGCCATTCCACGGCAGGGGCCGGCGCGCCCGGCGGCCAGTGGTGGCAACAAGGGCAAGGAGGGTGAACGCGGCGGTGGCGGCAAGGGCGGCGGCGGTGCCGGTGGCATGGGCGCCGGCATGGGGATGGGCGCCGGGCTGGGCTACGGCGCGGGCCGGGGTGGCGACGATGAGCGCTGACGGCGGGCTGCTTTTCCGCGTGGCGTTCCCCCTGTACCCGCGGCGATTGTTCGCCCGGCAATGCCTGCAGCGGATCATTTGTGCTGATTGAACTACCTTATCGCTTACCTTCCGGGCGCGGATGCGCCTTCCAGAGACAGTAATGAGCCTGAAGACATTGAACCCATACGATTTGTTCGACGTGCGTTCGCTGCTGAGCGAGGAAGAACGTGCGGTGCAGGATTCCGTTGCCCGTTTCACCGACGAGCGCGTGTTGCCGATCATCGGCGACTGTTTCGACCAGGGCCGTTTCCCGACCGAGCTGATCCCCGAGATCGCCGATATGGGCCTGCTGGGCTGCTCGCTGCCGGAGCAATACGGCGGTGCCGGCCTGAACGGTGTCAGCTACGGGCTGATCTGCCAGGAACTGGAGCGCGGTGATTCCGGCATCCGCAGCTTCGTCTCGGTGCAGAGCTCGCTGTGCATGTACCCCATTTATGCCTACGGTTCGGAAGAGCAGCGCATGCGCTGGCTGCCGGACATGGCGCGCGGCAAGGTCATCGGCTGCTTTGGTTTGACCGAAGCCCATGGCGGCTCGGACCCGGCCAGCATGAGGACCCGCGCGGTGAAGGACGGCGGCGACTGGGTCATCAACGGTTCCAAGATGTGGATCACCAACGGCTCGGTGGCCGACATCGCCATCGTCTGGGCCAACACCGATGAAGGCGTGCAGGGTTTCGTCATCGAGAAGGGCACGCCGGGTTTCACCGCCCAGGAGATCAAGCACAAGATGAGCCTGCGCGCCTCGGTGACCGGCGCGCTGTTCTTCGACAACGTGCGCGTGCCCGATGCCAACCGCCTGCCCAACGTGAAGGGTTTGAAGGGCCCGCTGGGTTGCCTCACACAGGCCCGCTACGGCATCACCTGGGGCCCGATAGGCGCGGCCATTGCCTGCCTGGATGAAGTGCTGGCCTATACCAAGGAACGCATCCTGTTTGGTCGCCCGGTCGCGGCCACGCAGAGCGCGCAGATCAAGATGGCCGACATGGCCCGCCGCATCACCGCCGGCCAGTTGCTGGTACTGCAGTTGGGGCGGCTGAAGGACGCTGGCGTGATGCAGCCGCAGCAGGTGTCGCTGGCCAAGTGGAACAACTGCCGCCTGGCCATCGACATCGCCCGCGAATGCCGCGACCTGCTGGGCGGCGCCGGCATCACCACCGAGCACAGTGCCATCCGCCATGCGCTGAACCTGGAATCGGTCATTACGTATGAAGGCACCGAGACCGTGCACCAGCTGGTGATTGGCCGCGAGCTGACCGGCATCAACGCGTTCTGATCGATACGCGGCCTGCACGCCACGGTGCAGGCCGCCTCCGCCGGCCCGTGTTCAGCCCTTGTGCGCCTCCATCGGCAACAATAGCTGCCCTGATCCAGCCCGGTCGGCGGACGTTCAAAGCCGTTCGCAACACGACCGTCATGACCGAGAAACCGTGAGAACACCACCCCAACTACAGGCACTGATCGACGACGGCGTCATCGAGGAAGTGTTGCGCCCGCTCAAGAGCGGCAAGGAAGCAGCGGTTTATGTAGTGCGCAGCGGTGGCGAGGTGCGTTGTGCCAAGGTCTACAAGGACATGGCCCAGCGCAGCTTCCAGCAGCGCGTGCAGTACCAGGAAGGCCGCAAGGTCCGTGGCAGCCGCGAGGCACGTGCCATCGGCAAGGCCAGCAAGTACGGCCGCAAGCAGCAGGAAACGGCGTGGAAGAACACCGAGGTGGACGCGCTGTACCAACTGCGTGAAGCCGGCCTGCGCGTGCCCGAGCCGTTTGGCTATTTCCACGGCGTGCTGGTGATGGAACTGGTGACCGACGCCGAAGGCTTCAGCGCCGCACGCCTGGGCGAAGTGGTGCTGGACGCCGGGCAGGCGCGTGAATTCCACGCCGTGCTGGTGCAGCAGGTCAAGCTGATGCTGTGCTGCGGCCTGATCCACGGTGACTTGTCGCCGTACAACGTGCTGGTGGGCCCGGACGGCCCGGTGGTCATCGATTTCCCGCAGGTGGTCAGCGCCGGCGGCAACAACGCCGCACGCACGATGCTGCTGCGCGACGTCAACAACCTCACCGCCTACCTGGGGCGTTCGGCACCGGAGCTGCTGGAGACCTGGTACGGCGAAGAGATGTGGGAGTTGTTCCAGGCCGGCGACCTGCAGCCGGACACCCCGCTGACCGGCGACTTCACCCCGGATGAAAGCGCCATTGACCTGGACAGCGTCCGCCACGCCATCAATGACGCCCGCGAAGAAGCCCTCATCCGCCAGCAGGGCCGCGAAGCCGCCGCCGAGAATTACGAAGACTGAGCAAGGCGGCGGCGTTCAAACGCCGCCAGCATGTAGCTGCGGCAGGGGGGCCGAGCCATGCTCCGCAAGGCAGTGCCGCGTATCACCGGCACCGCAGCCAGCACCGACAGTTGTAGCGTTGGCTAAGCGCGACGCAGCGCTGAGGTTCGCCGTGACGCCCCTCGCTCCAATCCCCGCGCCCCGTCCCCTGGGTTGACGCAAGGGAACCCATCGGACTGCGAACCAAGGGGCCGCAACCGATCCTCTTCATCCCGGAAGCGGGCAGCGGCGACGCGCCTGACACGTTGGAGTGAGCCGGACAACCGCTGCTTTGAAGCCCCTCTCCCCTCGCGGGAGAGGGGTTGGGGAGAGGGGGCAGCGCGTCCGCGACACGCACCAACGGCTTGCAACCGTTCCTCTTTGACCCAGAAGCGGGCAGCGGCGACGCAACACCGGGGTCAGCGTCGGGTTCTCCTTTCCATGAATGCGCAAGGATGGGCGCGGCTTCGCAAAGCCGGAAGCAGTGCCCATCGGCCCTGGCTCTCGGCCTGGCAAATGCCGCGTTATGCTCGCCCCGGGTACCCACCGAGCTGGCCATGCACGACGCACATTCGCCACGCCTTGTTCCCGTGCACCGTGCCACCGGCCGGCGCTTCGGCTGGATCCTGCTGTGGCTGGCGCTGGGCGTGCTGAGCCTGCACTTCCTGGTCAGCATCCACGGCCAGTACCGGCACGTGGATCCGCAGCACTACACGATGTACTGGTCACGTCGTGGCTGGCTGTGGCTGCACATTGCCGGTGGCGTACTGGGCATCGTGCTGGGCCCGGTGCAGTTCCTCACCCGTTGGCCGCGGGCATGGCCGCGCACGCACCGCTGGGTGGGGCGGGGTTACATCGGCGGAATGCTGTTGGCCTGTGCCGCCGCGGTGGGGCTGATTGCCACTTCACCGGCGCCGGCGGCGATCACCGGCGCGTTCGCCGGCACCGCGCTGGCCTGGCTGTGCACGGCCCTGGTGGCGATGATCAGCATCCGCCGTGGGCAGGTTGCCCGGCACCGGCGCTGGATGACGCGCGCCTACCTGGTGACCCTGGCCCCGGTCTTCTTCCGCCTGCTGCTGCCGGGCTGGATCGCCCTCGGCCACGCACCAACGCCGGGCGTAATCGCCGTGCTGCTGTGGACCAGCTGGGTACTGCCGCTGCTGCTGCACGGTCTGGCTTCAGCGATGTGGGCCAAGTGGCAGGGCGCTGCAAGGCAGGCCATCACGCCCACGGTGTCTTGATTCCCTGCAGTGCCCGGATCACCAATCGGGCAGGCATGCATGGCCCCATCGGTTCTGGTCCTGGAAGGCGCTTCCGTTGCCAATCATCCGGAGTGGCGGGATTACCCGCACGCGCGTCCTCAGCGATGATTCCGAGACAGCACCATCGAGTAGGCGAACCTGCCTGGCGGGTGCAGGCTGGTCGCCAACAGCAACAGGCGCCCATTGGCATCGCGATAGCGGCGCTGTACACGCAGCGCCGGTTCGGTCTTCCTGATGTCCAGCAGTTTGGTGTCGGTTGCGTCGAACGAGGCAGCGTCAAAGACCTGTTCCACTTTCGACAGTCTTGTCGGGTCAAGGAACCTGGCCACGGCACGGGCGGCACTGGAAACCTCCAGCAGCTCTTCCGTGGGTACGCCGTTTCGTGTGGGTATCAGCATTTCGGTCACAGCGATGGGCGCGCGGCTTTTTCCTTCCAGGCGCAGGCAGTGCAGGCGCAGGTATTCCTTGCCCTCGTTGATCTCCAGGCGCTGCGCCATACCGGCGTTGGCGATGTGGCGTTGCGCGCTCACTACATTCAGCCGGGTGCTGTTGCCGTACTGCATCAGCAGCTCAACGGTGTCGATCTCCTGCTCGTAACGCATTGCCGCACGCTGCGCGATCACCCGGGTGCCGGCGCCGGGGCGGCGCTGTACCAGGCCGGCGCTGATCAACTGCGCCAGCGCCGCGCGTGCGGTATGACGGCTGACGCTGAAGCGCTCGCACAGTTCCAGCTCGGTGGGCAGCAGCGTGCCCACGGCGTATTCGCCCGTTTCGATTGCCGCCTGCAACAGATCGCCAAGTTCGGCATAGCGGGGCTTGCTGCGTCGCGTAACAGTCATCTGTACTGATCCTTGTTCAACGTCTGTACGAAAGCGCCTGCCAAGGGTGCTCCAGCGCCTTGCGGCGCCCGGCAGCGGCGAATGGCAATCCGGCGCGGGCCATGGCGTGGACATCACGCTGACGCAGCTCCGCGACACCGCCTTGCTGACGATGCCGTCCACCTCCGCGCGCACCAGGCTCACTGGCCCCGCGGGAAGCACCGGCCCACGCCTGCGTTCACCTTTGGGAGGTTGGCTGGGAGCGCAATGATGCCGCGCGCAACGGCCCATTGGCGAGCGCCCTGCAGCAGGTCGGGTTGCTTTCCACCGCAACGCTGCATCAGCAGGAAAGCCGTAACCGCGAGTGTCATGGTCACATTCGCGTGACATGCAGCAGATGACCGTGCCGGTCGGTGCTGTCCGCCAGGTCATTGCATGGCACCCTGCGCTTCCTGATGCCGGAGTTGCGTGGTGGCCGGAATGAAATTGCTGGAAGGTGTTCGCGTGCTCGATCTGTCGCGCATTCTCGCCGGGCCGTGGGCCACGCAGGTGCTGGCCGACTTTGGTGCCGACGTGATCAAGGTCGAGCGACCGGGCGTCGGCGATGACACCCGCAGCTGGGGGCCGCCCTATCTGAAAGACAGCAACGGCAACGACACCACCGAGTCGGCGTATTACCTGTGCGCCAACCGCGGCAAACGCTCGCTCGCCATAGACTTCACCACCGACGAAGGGCAGGCGCTGATCCGCGAACTGCTCGCCCGCTGCGACGTGCTGGTGGAAAACTACAAAGTCGGCGGTCTGCAGAAATACGGGCTGGATTTCGCCAGCGTGCATGCCCTCAATCCGAAGCTGGTGTACTGCTCGATCACCGGCTACGGCCAGGATGGCCCGTATGCGCTGCGCGCCGGTTACGACGCCGCCATCCAGGCCATCGGTGGGTTGATGAGCGTCACCGGCGAGCCGGACGGCTCACCCGGCGCGGTGCCGCAGAAGGTGGGTGTTGCAGCCACTGACCTGATGACCGGCATGTATGCCGCTACCGCCATTCTTGCGGCCTTGCGCCATGCCGAGCGCACCGGCGTGGGCCAGCAGATTGATCTGGCGTTGCTGGATACGCAGGTGGCGTGGCTGGCGAACCAGGCATCGAACTACCTGGTCGGCGGTGTGGTGCCGACGCGGCAGGGCACCGCACATCCCAACATCGTGCCGTACCAGGTGATGCCGGCGTCCGATGGATATTTCATGCTCGCCGTTGGCAACGATGGCCAGTTCGCGCGCCTGTGCGAGGTGATCGGCGCGCCGCAGCTGGCCAGCGATCCACACTATGCCACCAACAACGCGCGTGTCGCGCACCGCGGCGAACTGGTGCCGTACCTGCAGCAGCGCCTGTGCACGCGCCCGGTTGCCGAATGGTTGGCGGCGTTGGAAGGCGCCGTGGTGCCGGCCAATCCGGTCAACCGCATCGACCAGGTATTTGACGATGTGCAGGTGCAGGCACGCGGCCTGCGCATCGAACTGCCGCATGCCGGCGGCGGCAAGGTGGCGATGGTGCGCAACCCGCTGAAATTCTCGGCCACGCCGTTGCAGTACAGTCATGCCGCGCCGGTGCTGGGGCAGCACACCACGCAGGTGCTGGATGACGTGTTGGGAATGGATGCGACGCGGCTGCAGGAATTGCAGGTGCTGGGTGTGATTGCGGGGTAGCAGCGTTACCTCCCCCCAACCCTCCCCTTCGCCATGCGAAAGGGAGGGGGCAGATCATGCGGCGATGTCGGAGCACTGCGGTTTAGCTCTCTCTTTGCCGAAGGCAAGGGGAGGGCGGGGGAGGGGGGCACTTCGCGATTGATCCGCAGTGGATGCATTGCCCGCTTGCCGAGCAAGCGCGCTGCTACGCGCCGCCGGGAAACCCATGCTGGCGCCATGCCTCGAACACCATCACGGCGACCGAGTTGGACAGGTTGAGGCTGCGGTTGTTGGGTTGCATCGGCAGGCGCAGGCGGCGGCCGTCGGGCAGCGCGTCCAGCAGGTCCTGCGGCAGCCCGCGTGTTTCCGGGCCGAACAGGAACGCATCGCCATCGGCGAATTGCACGCTGTCGTAGCGCACGCTGCCACGGGTGCTCATCGCGAACAGGCGCTTGGGCGCAATGCGCGCCAATGCAGTCTCCAGGTCGGGATGGACCTGCAGCTTGGCGTACTCGTGGTAATCCAGGCCGGCGCGCTTGAGCTGCTTGTCACTGAGGTCAAAGCCAAGGGGCTCGATCAGGTGCAGCCGCGCGCCGGTATTGGCGCAGAGCCGGATCACGTTGCCGGTGTTGGGCGGGATCTCGGGCTGGTACAGCAGGACATCGAAAACGGGTGCGGAAGTCATCGGCGAAGTTTACGCCGGGCCGCTTCCGTGGGGTCTGGTTCAGTGCGAAACCAGACCCTTGGCGACCACGTTGCCGACGGCATCGGCGGCCAGTTCGGCAGCCAGTGCCTGCACCTGCTGCACGTCCGGGCGGACGGTGACGGCGGGCAGCGACACCACCCAGTTGGCAACGCTGGCGATCGGCGTGGCAGCGGCCAGCTGGGTGGCGGCCTGTTCGGCCATCAACTCGACGATCTGGCCGACGGTCGGGCGCACCTGCACGGCAGCCAGGGTCGGGATGGCGCTGGTGGCTTCATGCTCGGCCTGGGCCAGCTGGTCGGCGGAGGGGCGCACCTGCACGGTTTCCAGGGTGACGATGTCCGAGGCCTGCACGGTCGAGGCAAAGCCGGCGGCGAGTGCGATGGCGATAGCGAGAGACTTGGCGTTCATGGCGGGGCCTGTTTAGTGTGTGTGATCAGCGGTGTGGTAGTAATGTAGTACACCAAATAACGGGGCGCAAGATATTTCTCTGTTTTCCCGTATTTGTTCAGCAATCAGTCATGTTGCGTTTGATTGATCTGGTTGCACTCAGAAGTACGCAGGACGCGCGCCAACTGTATCCATATGAATTCAAAGGAATTATTTGAATTCCGGTGTGTCCGCTGTCCGGACACTGGGCTTGCGGCAAGGCCGTCCGCGGACACTTGCCGGTCCGCGCGCCCGCATGACCCATGGCGTATGCAGCACCGGCCCGTGGCCGGTTAGGATCGGCGTTCACATTCATGCCTCAAGGAAAGTGGAATGAACGCAGCACCCCGTACCGCCCTTCTGACCCTGGCGCTGAGCGCTGCCCTCGGCGGCTTCGTCGGCATGCCCCTGCCTGCCGAAGCCAAGGCCAAGCCCGCTGCGACGGCGTCCGTGGACATTCCCTATGAGGAGTTCACCCTGCCCAATGGCCTGCGCGTGGTGGTGCACACCGACCGCAAGGCGCCGATCGTGGCGGTGAACATCTGGTACCACGTCGGTGCCAAGGACGAGCAGGTCGGCCGCACCGGCTTCGCGCATCTGTTTGAACACCTGATGTTCCAGCGCAGCGAAAACCACGACGGCGAGTTCTTTGAACCCTTCAAGCAGGTAGGTGCCACCGACCAGAACGGCACCACCAACACCGACCGCACCAACTATTTCCAGAACGTGCCGACCACCGCGCTGGACATGGCGCTGTGGATGGAGTCCGACCGCATGGGGCATCTGGTCGGCGCCATCGACCAGGCCGCACTGGATGAGCAGCGCGGCGTGGTGCAGAACGAAAAGCGCCAGGGCGAGAACCAGCCTTACGGGCAGGTGTGGGACAAGCTCACGCGCGCGCTGTACCCGGCAAGCCACCCGTACCACCACGGCGTGATCGGGTCGATGAACGACCTCAACGCCGCTTCGCTGGATGACGTCAAGACCTGGTTCCGCACCTGGTACGGCCCCAACAACGCGGTGCTGGTGCTGGCCGGTGACATCGACGCGGCCACTGCGCGGCAGAAGGTGGAAAAGTTCTTTGGTGACATTCCGGCCGGGCCGACCATGGCCCAGCCCAAGGTCGATGTTGCCCAGCGCCCGGCCACCACCCGCGAAGTGATGACCGACAAGGTGCCGCAGGCACGCATCTACCGCGCCTGGAACGTTGCCCAGGTCGGCACCACCGACATTGACCAGCTGGAGTTGTTCTCCTATGTGCTGGGCGGCGCCAAGTCTTCGCGTCTGGACCAGCGCCTGCTGCACAAGGACAAGCTGGTGGACAACATCAGCGCGATGACCGACGCCTCGCAGCTGGGCTCCAATTTCCTGGTCATGGCCACGGTCAAGCAGGGCGTGGACCCGGCCAAGGTGGAAGCGGCCATTGATGAAGAGATCAGGCGCCTGATCGCCGAAGGCCCCACTGCCGACGAACTTGAGCGTGCCAAGGTGCAGTCGCGTGCCGGCTTCGTGCGCGGCATCGAGCGTATTGGTGGCTTCGGCGGCAAGGCCGACGCGCTGGCGCAATGCACGGTGTATGAAGGCAACCCGGGCTGCTTCCGCACCTCGCTGGCCAATATCGAAGCGGCGACCGCTGCCGACGTGAAGGCTGCCGGCGCCAAGTGGCTGGGCGTGGGCGACCACACCCTGGTGGTCGAGCCGGGCGAGCGTGTGGCATTGGAAGAACTGCCCTCGGGCAAGCCGACGCCGTTCAACGTGCCGGCCGTGGATGCCAAGTTCACCACGCTGCCGAGCCAGGTGGACCGCAGCGCCGGTGTGCCGCAGACCAAGACCTTCCCAGAACTGAAGTTCCCGCAGCTGCAGCGCGCCACGCTGAAGAACGGCACCCAGGTGGTGCTGGCCGAGCGCCACGACATCCCGGTGGTGCAGTTCAGCTATGAGTTCGCCGGTGGCTTCACCGCCGACCAGGGCCACAAGCCGGGCACCGCCAACTTCACCATGGGCATGCTGGACGAGGGCGCCGGTCAGCTTGGTTCGCTGGCGCTTGCCGATGCCGTGGAGAGCCTGGGCGCCAGCATTGGTGCCGGCGCGTCGCTGGATGGCTCCAACGTCTACCTGTCCGCACTGAAGGAGAACCTGGCACCGTCGCTGGCCCTGTATGCCGACGTGGTGCGTGAGCCGCGCTTCGACCAGAACGAGATCGACCGCATCAAGGCCACCTGGATCGCCGGCATCCAGCAGGAGAAGGTGCAGCCCAACGCGGTGGCGATGCGCGTGCTGCCGCCGCTGCTGTACGGCGCCGGCCATCCGTATGCCATCCCGTTCACCGGCAGTGGTGACGAAGCGGCGATCCAGTCGCTGACCCGCGCTGACCTGACCGCGTTCCACCAGCAGTGGCTGCGTCCGGAAGGCGCCACCCTGATCGTGGTGGGCGACACCACGCTCAAGGAGATCGTGCCGCTGCTGGAGCGCGAGTTCGGCGACTGGAAGGGCGTCGGCGCTGCTCCAAAGGTACAGGCGCCCAGCGACGTGGCACGCCCGCAGGCGGCACGCGTGTTCCTGATCGACCAGCCCGGCGCGGTGCAGGCCAACCTGTTTGCCGGTGAAGTAACGCCGTCAACGATGGACGCCGGTGCCACCCGTTTCGACATCGCCAACGGCGTGCTGGGCGGTGATTTCACCTCGCGTTTGAACATGAACCTGCGTGAGGACAAGCACTGGTCCTATGGCGCACGTTCAATGGCTTCCAACGCGCTTGGCCAGCGGCCGTGGATGGCCATTGCGCCGGTGCAGATCGACAAGACCGCCGATGCAATGAAGGAGATGAATGCCGAGATCACCGGCTTTGCCACCGGCCAGCGCCCGCCCACCGACGCCGAAGTCAGCCGCATCCGCAACATCCAGACGCTGAGCCTGCCCGGTGCCTACGAAACCGCAGCGGCGGTGATGAACACCGTGGGCAGCATCGTCCGTTACGGGCGCCCGGACGATTACGTGTTCAAGCGCAAGGCCGAGGTCGAAGCGATGACCCCGGCGCAGGTGGCCGAAGCGGCCAGGACGCTGGATCCGTCCAAGCTGACCTGGGTGGTGGTGGGTGACCTCAAGCACACCGAAGCGCCGGTCCGCGCATTGGGGCTGGGCGAAGTCACCGTGATCGACGCCGACGGCAAGCCGGTAGCGGCCAAGGCGAAGTAAGCACGGCCATCGCGCATACACCCGCCGTAGCCAAAGCCCCTCTCCCGTTTACGGGGGAGGGGGTGAGGGGAGGGGAAGCTTCAAGCAAGCAAAAAAAGAAGCCCCTTCATCCGCCCTGAAGCAGGCAACCGCGCTGCCATCGCGCAAACCCGCAGCAAGCAAAGCCCCTCTCCCGTGAACGGGAGAGGGGTTGGGGTGAGGGGAAGCTTCAAGCAAGCAAACCCCAAGCAAGCAAACCCGAAGCTCCCCCTCATCTGCCCTCCGGGCACCTTTCCCCGCAAACGGGAGAAGGCGGGATCGAGTCCGCATGGCATCTGGATCATCACGCGTTCATCCATTCACGGCACAATCCGTTCCGATCATCACAAGGAATACTTCATGCGCGTCCTGCTTCTGTCCGTCCTCATCGCCAGCACCGCCGCCTGCACCTGGGTGCCGATCGAGTCCGGCGGCAAGGCCGTGCGCGTGCTGCCGGCCGGCCCGGTGGCGCCGGGCTGCGTGGCCAAGGGCGAGATCGTGGTGTCGGTGAAGAACAAGGTCGCTTTCTACAACCGCAACCCGCTGCGCGTGCAGGAAGAGCTGGAAACCCTGGCCCGCAACGAGGCGCCCAGTGCCGGCGCCAACGCCGTGCAGGCCATGGGCCAGCCGGCCGATGGCAGCCAGCGTTTCTCGGCCTGGCAGTGCCCGCCGCGCTGAATCACCGCCGCAGAAGCCTCCCGCTGAGGCGGCTGGCATGCTGACAGCACTGCAATCACTTGCCTGATGCTACAGATGGGCACCTCCGCGTTCCATACGCCGGGGTGCTGATTTGTAAAGATGCGGTAAAAAAGCGCAGACGCTAGAATAGCGCCCCCTTCGCCTGAGTCTTGGCGCTTTCCGATGCCTTTCCAGAATGTCTCGATCGCGGGACTGGCGCATATTGATGCGCCGCATACGCTGACCTCCAAGGAAATCAACGAACGGCTTGCGCCGACGTTGGAGCGCCTTGGCATTCGCGCCGACGTGCTGGGCGATATCGCCGGCATCCACGCGCGTCGCCTGTGGGACCAGGGCACGCTGGCTTCAGACGCAGCCACCATGGCCGGGCGCAAGGCGCTGGAAGACGCTGGCATCACTGCCGACAAGGTCGGCCTGCTGCTCAATACCTCGGTCAGCCGTGACTACCTGGAGCCGTCCACGGCGTCCATCGTGTCCGGCAACCTGGGCATCGGCGAAGACTGTGTCACCTTCGACATCGCCAACGCCTGCCTGGCCTTCATCAATGGCATGGACGTGGCCGCGCGCATGCTGGAGCGGGGCGATATCGACTATGCGTTGATCGTCGACGGCGAGACCTCCAACCTGGTCTACGAAAAGACGCTTGAGCGCATGATGGCCCCGGACATCACCGCCCAGCAGCTGCGCGACGAAGTGGCCGCGTTGACCACCGGCTCCGGTGCCGCCGCCATGGTGCTGGCGCGTTCGGAGCTGGTGCCCGACGCCCCGCGTTACAAGGGCGGCGTGACCCGTGCGGCCAACCAGTGGAACAAGCTGTGCGTGGGCAACCTGGACCGCATGGTCACCGACACCCGCCTGCTGCTGATCGAAGGCATCAAGCTGGCCACCAAGACCTTTGAGGCGACCCGCATTGCGCTGGGCTGGGCAGTGGAGGAGATCGACCAGTTCGTGATCCACCAGGTCAGCCAGCCGCATACCAACGCCTTCATCAAGGCCTTTGGCATCGACCCGAAGAAGGTGATGACCATCTTCGGCGAGCACGGCAACATCGGCCCGGCCTCGGTGCCGATCGTGCTGAGCAAGCTGCGCCAGCTGGGCAAGCTCAAGAAGGGCGACCGCGTCGCGCTGATGGGCATTGGCTCGGGCCTGAACTGCACGATGGCCGAGGTGGTTTGGTAAGTTCCTGGCCGTAACGCCAGAACTTTCAGATCGCATGTTGTTCCCTTCTCCCCTCGCGGGAGAAGGTGCCCCGAAAGGGGCGGAAGAGGGGGATGCGTGCGCAGCACGCATGAGCGCGGAGTCTGAGCGGTTGTTCAAGCTCCTCCACTTCGTTCCACCCTCTCCCCAACCCCTCTCCCATGAAGGGAGAGGGGCTTTGTTCCCAGGGCCGGTTCTGCCGGCCTTTTTCGCAGGTGCAACCCGATGAACAAGTTCCCCGGTTACCCCAGCCACACCCAGCGCTTCGAAGTGCGTCCCGGCCTGTCGATGAACTACATCGATGAGGGCCCGCGCGACGGCGAGGTGGTGGTGATGCTGCATGGCAACCCGTCGTGGAGCTACCTGTGGCGGCACCTGGTCAACGGCCTGAGCGACAAATACCGCTGCATCGTGCCCGACCATATCGGCATGGGCCTGTCCGACAAGCCCGACGACAGCCGCTACGACTACACCCTGCAGTCGCGTGTGGACGACGTTGAGGCGCTGCTCAAGCACCTGGGCATCACCGGCCCGGTGACGCTGGCCGTGCACGACTGGGGCGGCATGATCGGCTTTGGCTGGGCGCTGTCGCACAACGCGCAGGTCAAGCGCCTGGTCATCACCAATACCGCCTCGTTCCCGTTGCCGGCGGAAAAACCGATGCCCTGGCAGATCGCGATGGGCCGGCACTGGAAGCCGGGCGAGTGGTTCATCCGCACCTTCAATGCGTTCTCCTCCGGCGCCTCGTGGCTGGGCGTGAGCCGGCGCATGCCGGCCGATGTGCGCCGCGCCTATGTGGCGCCGTACAACAACTGGGACAACCGCATCTCCACCATCCGCTTCATGCAGGACATCCCGCTGTCGCCGGCCGACAAGGCGTGGTCGCTGCTGGAGCGTGCGGCGGCGGCATTGCCGTCATTCGCCGACCGCCCGGTGTACATCGCCTGGGGCCTGCGTGACATCTGCTTCGACCACCACTTCCTCACCGGCTTCCGCAAGGCACTGCCGCAGGCCGAAGTGACGGCGTTCGAGGACGCCAATCACTACGTGCTGGAAGACAAGCATGAAGTGATCGTGCCGGCGGTGCGTGCGTTCCTGGAGCGCAACCCGATCAAATAACGCGCCATGATCCGCCCCCTCCCTTTTGCGGAGCAACGGGGAGGGTTGGGGAGGGGTGTAGCTTCCCGCCATCAGCTTCGCGACCGAGGCCGCTCCTACGACGGGCGCACCTGTGCGAAGCTGCGCGCTCTTTCCGACGATGGAGCGATGGATGGATTTCGACAGCCTGGATCGTCAGCTGCGCGACAGTGTGCAGGACCTGACACTCAGCCCGCAGGAGAAAACAGAGCTGCGCGAGCTGGGCGGCGAGTTGCCGCCGGATCGCGTGCGCTTCCTGCGCAACCGCGCCTTCGATATTGCCCGCGAGCAGATCCAGGCCGACCCGGCCGAGGCGCTGCCGCTGCTGAAATGGGTGGAGCAGATCGTGCGCACGCTGGACGTGGCGGTGGATGTGCCCGAGACCCAGACCAGCATCTATTTCTCCCCCGGCGATGCCTGCATGCAGCGCTTGCGTTCGCTCTGTGCCGGCGCACGGAAGACGTTGGATATCTGCGTGTTCACCATTTCCGATGACCGCCTGAGTGGCGTCATCCTGGACGCACACAAGCGCGGTGTGCAGGTGCGCATCATCAGCGACAACGACAAGGTGTACGACGACGGCAACGACATCCGCCGCCTGCATGAAGCGGGCATCGTCGTGCATGTGGACCACAGCCAGTACCACATGCACCACAAGTTCGCGGTGTTCGACGGCAAGCTGCTGGCCAACGGCAGCTTCAACTGGACGCGCACGGCCACCGAGTACAACGACGAGAACCTGGTGGTCACCAACGACCGCAACCTGGTGCGCAGTTTCGTGCAGCAGTTCGATGTGCTGTGGGGGCGCTACACGCCGCTTTGACGGCTGCCTGCAGGTTGCCCCGTCATTCCTGCCCGCGCGGGAATGACCGGCGCAGGCGCAACGCCGAACCGTTCGGTTCAGGCGGCAATCGGCGTATTCGGCGGTGACGACGGGCTGCTGCCGTTGTCGTCGGGGTGGTCGTCGTCATTGTCGGCATCGTCGCGCCAGCGCCAGTCGGCAAGGGTCAACGGCGCCATGCCATGGGCGATGCGTGCGCGGTCGCATTGCGAGCTGGCGCTGCCGTATTCCCAGGACGCATCCACCTCGCGGCACACGCTGGGCCGGTTGGGGTGGATGGTGCAGCGTGAATACACGCCGATTTCCGAATCCAGCGCCACGCAGCGGATGGGGTCCGAATAGGTGCCCTGCATGCACAGGCGATGCGGGTCCAGGCGTTGGGTCAGCTGGTGCGGAACGCCGCCCTCGGTCACTTCGTCCGATTCCATCCAATGGAAGGCGACGCGGTACTGAGTGCAGCAGGCGCCACAGGTAAGGCAGGGATGGGGCATGGGCGCGGCCTTCGGGCGGCGAATAGGACGGGGGGAAGGTGCGGAATTTTCCACGCTGCCGGCCCGCGCGCAAGATTTTTCTGCAGCGGCGACAATACAAAGATGAACAACGCTTGCAATATTGCCGCGCGCCTGCCCGAGTTGGCACGTGAACGGCCCGACCAGATTGCCATCCGCTGCCCGGGCAAAACCGGCGCCAATGGGATGGCTGCCTACGACGTCACCCTGGATTACCGCAGCCTGGACGCCCGCAGTGACGCCATCGGCGCGGGCCTGGCCGCCCATGGCATTGGCCGTGGCGTGCGCACGGTGGTGATGGTGCGGCCGGGGCCGGAGTTCTTCCTGCTGATGTTTGCCCTGTTCAAGATTGGCGCGGTGCCGGTGCTGGTGGATCCGGGCATCGACCGGCGCGCGCTGCGCCAGTGCCTGGACGAAGCGCAGGCCGAGGCGTTCATCGGTATTCCGCTGGCGCACCTGGCCCGGCGGCTGCTGGGTTGGGCCCGGTCGGCCAGGCATCTGGTCACAGTGGGCCGGCGCTGGGGCTGGGGCGGCACCACGCTGGCGCGGATCGAAGCCGCAGGCGCTGGCAAGGGCGGGCAACTGGCCGATACCGCGGCCGATGACGTGGCCGCCATCCTGTTCACCAGCGGCTCCACCGGCGTACCGAAGGGGGTGGTTTACCGCCATCGCCATTTCGTCGGCCAGGTGGAGCTGTTGGGCAACGCCTTCGGCATGCAGCCTGGCGGCGTCGACCTGCCCACGTTCCCGCCGTTTGCCCTGTTCGACCCCGCGCTGGGCCTGACCTCGGTGATCCCGGACATGGACCCGACCCGGCCGGGCAGCGCCGACCCGCGCAAGCTGCACGACGCCATCGCCCGCTTCGGCGTCACCCAGTTGTTTGGCTCCCCGGCATTGATGCGGGTGCTGGCCGAACATGGCCAGCCGCTGCCCACCATTACCCGCGCCACCTCGGCCGGCGCCCCGGTGCCGCCGGATACGGTGGCCAAGATCCGTTCACTGCTGCCAGAACACGCGCAGTTCTGGACGCCCTACGGCGCCACCGAATGCCTGCCCGTGGCGGTGATTGAAGGACGGCAGCTGCAGGAAACCCGCGCTGCCACCGAGCAGGGCGCCGGCACCTGTGTCGGCAGCGTGGTGCCACCCAATGAGGTGCGCATCATCGCCATCAGCGATGCCCCGATCGCCGATTGGAACGGCGTGCGTGAACTGCCTGATGGCGAAGTGGGCGAAATCACCGTGGTCGGCCCGACCACCACCGACAGTTACTTCAACCGCCCGCAGGCCACGGCGGCGGCCAAGATCCGCGAAGTGCTGGCCGACGGCAGCGAGCGCATCGTGCACCGCATGGGCGACGTGGGCTGGTTCGACGCACAGGGTCGGTTGTGGTTCTGCGGCCGCAAGACGCAACGTGTGGAAACCGCCAACGGAGCGCTGTACACCGAGCAGGTGGAGCCGATGTTCAACACCGTGGCCGGCGTGCGCCGCACCGCATTGGTTGGCGTGGGCGCATATGGCAGCCAGCGTCCGGTGCTGTGCTACGAACTGCTGCCTGGAGCGGATGCTGGCGACGTGGAAGCGCAACTGCGCGCGCTGGCCGCGGGTAAGCCCACACTGGCCGGCATTGACCAGTTCCTGCAGCACCCGGGCTTCCCGGTGGATATCCGGCACAACGCCAAGATCGGCCGCGAGAAGTTGGCGGTGTGGGCCGGCGAGCGGATCACGCGTTGAGCGTTTGAAGCCTTACCCCTCCCCAACCCTCCCCTTGGCTTCGCCAAAGGGAGGGGGTGGATTGCCCGCGCTGTGGCTGTTGCCTGTCCCCCTCCCTTGCGCAGCAGGGGAGGGTCGGGGAGGGGTGCTTTCCGCCTCAAACCCAAGGGAAAACCAAGCAGGTCAGACGCACGATGATCTGATGGCCCGCGCACTACATGGCTGCCAGCGTCTGCCCTTCGTCTATGACGGAGAGGTAGCACTCCATGGATCGGATGCGCGCGCGAGCAAGAAGACTGCGCAACAACCCCACCGACGCGGAAATGAAGTTGTGGCAGTTTCTGCGTCGTCGTCAGCTATGCGGCTTTCGTTTCCGCCGGCAGCTGCCGCTGGCGGGCTTTGTTGCGGATTTCATCTGTCTCGAACGTTGTTTGATCGTGGAGCTGGACGGTGGGCAGCATGTTGATCGGGCGCGGTATGACGCGCAGCGGACCGAAGCGCTGGAGGCGTTGGGTTATCGGGTGCATCGGTATTGGAATGATGCGGTGCTGAAGCAGATGCCGGAGGTGCTGGAAGACATTCTGCGAGCGCTACGGGAGAAGTGACGCTCTGCTGCAGAGCACCTCCCCAGCCCCCCTTGGCTGTGCCAAAGGGAGGGGAAGTTCGTCTGCGCGGTGGGAATTGCGCGCCGCTGCTGCTTCTGGCCCCCTCCCTTTGGCGCAGCCAAGGGGAGGGTTTGGGGAGGGGGAGCTTTCCAGACAACCGCCCAACAACAAGCACCCACAAGCGAAAGCCCGGCCCTCCCATTGCCAGTGCTGCGATACTTGCACCCGGAAGTGGCGGCACAGGGGCCGGCGCAGAGGTTATTGAACACATGAAGATTCTCGTCACCGGCGGCGGTGGTTTTCTGGGCCAGGCGCTGTGCCGTGGGCTGGTCGAGCGTGGGCATGAGGTGCTGAGCTTCAACCGCGGCCACTATCCGGCGCTGCAGACGCTGGGGGTGGGGCAGATACAGGGTGATCTGGCTGATGCCAATGCCGTGCACCATGCAGCCGCTGGAGTGGATGCGGTATTCCACAACGCGGCCAAGGCCGGTGCCTGGGGCAGCTATGACAGCTATTTCCAGGCCAATGTGGTGGGTACCCGCAATGTGCTGGCGGCCTGCCGCGCACAGGGCGTGGGCCGTCTGGTTTACACCTCAACGCCCAGCGTGACCCATCGCGCCACGCACCCGGTGGAAGGCCTGGGGGCGGATGAAGTGCCCTACGGTGAGGATTTCCAGGCGCCCTACGCGGCCACCAAAACCATCGCCGAGCAGGAAGTGCTGGCCGCCAACGATGCCGAACTGGCCACCGTGGCGCTGCGTCCACGGCTGATCTGGGGGCCGGGCGACAACCAACTGGTGCCGCGTCTGGCGCAGCGGGCGCACGCTGGCCGCCTGCGTTTCGTGGGTGATGGCAGCAACAAGGTGGACACCACCTTCATCGACAATGCCGCCCAGGCGCACTTTGATGCCTTCGATCACCTGGTGGTGGGCGCCGCGTGCGCGGGCAAGGCGTACTTCATCTCCAACGGTGAGCCGCTGCCGATGCGTGAACTGCTCAACCGCCTGTTGGCCGCGGTGGGCGCACCGGCGGTGGAGAAGACGATTTCGTTCAAGGCGGCGTATCGCATTGGTGCGGTCTGCGAAAAACTCTGGCCGCTGCTGCGCCTGCGTGGAGAGCCGCCGATGACGCGCTTCCTGGCCGAGCAGCTGTGCACGCCGCATTGGTATTCGATGGAGCCGGCACGGCGCGATTTCGGCTATGTGCCGAAGGTGTCGATCGAGGAGGGTTTGCGGCGGCTGCGGGAGAGTGCGTTGGCTGGGAAGGCTTAGGGCTCAAGGCGAGGAGCGGAAAAGCTGCCCTCACCCCGCTCCGTGCCCCGGCCCTTGCGCAAGGTCGTTCAAGGAGCAGCGAGCCCGTGGTTCGCAAGCTGCTCCTTTCACATCGCAAGTGGGAGAGGGGCTTTAAAGCAGGGAGCGCATGCTCTGCATGCCTGCGGCGCATCAACGCCTGAATACGCATTTCCACAATTCATCACTTCACGCTGATGCCGCGATCAGCACACTGCACGCGTGCTATCCATCATGTGAGGTTGCCATGCTGCATTACGCCGTCGTCTTCTTCGTCATCGCCATCATCGCCGCCGTGCTGGGCTTCAGCGGCATTGCCGGCGCGGCGAGCAACATCGCCTGGATCCTGTTCGTGGTGTTCCTGATCCTTGCGGTGATCTCGTTGTTCCGCAAGAAGGGCTAGGCCAGGCGAAACCAGGGCGAGCAACATCTGCAAAGCAAAGGCCCGCTCCGGATCCCGGGGCGGGCCTTTTCATTCCTGGGGCGGGGATATCAGGCCGAGGTGATGGAGCTGCGCAGCGCCTTGTCGGCGGCATGGCGCTCCAGCGCCAGTTCAATCAAACGGGTGATCAGCGCGGTGTAGCCCAGGCCGGTGGCGCCCCACAGCTTGGGATACATGCTGATCCGGGTGAAACCGGGCAGGGTGTTCAACTCGTTGATCACCACCTCGCCTGCGGGGGTGAGGAACACGTCCACGCGTGCCATGCCGATGCAATCCAGCGCCTGGTAGGCACGCAGGGCGATCTCGCGGATGCGCGCCTGTGCGTCGGCGGCAATGTCGGCCGGGATCACCGTCTCGGCGCCGTTGGCACTGATGTACTTGGTGTCGTAGGCGTAGAAATCGTCGTGCACCACGACTTCACCGCAGAGGCTGGCTTCGGGGAGTTCGTTGCCCAGCACCGCGCATTCGATCTCGCGGCCGCTGATGGCCGATTCCACCAGCACCTTGTGGTCGAAGGACAAGGCCAGCGCCATTGCGGTGTCGTACTCGGCGGCATTGCGCACCTTGCTCACGCCCACCGACGAGCCCTGGTTGGCGGGCTTCACGAACAACGGCGAACCCAGCTCGGCGCTCAGCGCGTCGTAGCGGGTGTTTGCCGCGCTGATGCGGTTGAGGCAGACAAACGGCGCGACCGCCAGGCCGGCATCGCGCAGCAGGCGCTTGGCCACGTCCTTGTCCATTGCCGCGGCCGCGCCCAGCACGCCGGGGCCGGCGAAGGGCAGGTTGAGCGTGCGCAGCAGGCCCTGCAGGGTGCCGTCTTCGCCCAGCGTGCCGTGCACGATGGGAAACACCACGTCGATCTGCGGCACGGGGCTGCCATCGGCGGCGATCAACTGGCCGTGCTCGGCGCCCGGCAGCACCGACAGCACCGGGCCACTCGTGTTCAGCGCGATGCGCTTGGGGTCATCGGCATGGAGCAGGAAGCTTGCGGCATCACACAGGTGCCACAGGCCCTGCTTGTCCACGCCGATCAGGCTGACGTCGAAGCGGTCCTTGTCCAGCGCGTCGAGGATGTTTTTCGCCGATTGCAGCGAGACCTCGTGTTCGGCCGAACGACCGCCGAAGATGATGCCAACGCGGGTCTTGCTCATTGCCTGTGTGCTCCAGCGGATATGTGGAAGGAAGTATGCATTTTGAGGGCGGGGAGTGGGGAATCGGGATTCGCTTAAAGCCGGGAATGGGGAATCGGGAGTGGGGATTCGTAAAGGCAAGGGCGTAAGCAACGGCAGGAGCAACAGCAAGAGCAAGAGCAGCGGCAACGGCACCCCTCCCCGGCCCTCCCCTGCGCTGTGCGCAAGGGAGGGAGTGGATCTTCGTGCGTAAGCGCTGCGCTTTTCCCCCTCCCTTTCACCGCAGGTGAAGGGGAGGGCCGGGGAGGGGTGCTCCTGTCTTTGCTTTTGCAGTTGCTTTCGCCTTCGCCTCTGCCTCTGCCTTTACGACTCCCCACTCCCGATTCCCTACTCCCGGCCTCCCCACTCCCAGCCCTCCGGTAGAATGCCCGGCATGTCTCCATCCCCCTTCAATGTCATCAAGCCGCTGGCCGGGCGTGCGCTGGAAGTGGCGCTCAACCGTGCGCTGGCACTGGATCCGGATACCCGCAACGCGCTGGCTGCACTGGATGGCCAGCGCATTGCGCTGACGCTGGAATCGCCATCGCTGGCCATGCAGATCGGCGTCAGTGGCCCACGGTTGACCGTGGGGCCGGTTGATCCTTCGCTGGAACCGGACCTGGCGGTGCGCAGCACCCTGGGTGGTGTGCTGGCGCAGTTGCCGTTCATGACCAACGCGCGCCGCAATGCGTCCGCGCCGGCGGGCCGGGTGAAGGTCTCCGGCGATGCCGAGCTGGCGCGCCGCCTGCAGCAGCTGGCCACGCGCTTTGACCCGGATTGGCAGCAGCCCTTCGTCAAGGCCTTTGGTGAGGTGCTGGGCGTGCAGATCGCGCAGACCCTGCGTTCGGCGCTGGTGCAGGCGCGTCGCAGTGCGAAGGATCTGGCCGAAAGCGCCGCCGAGTACGTCACCGAGGAGTCGCGCGACGTGGTGGCGCGGGCCGAACTGGATGCCTTCCACGATGATGTGGACGTGATCCGTGATGACGTCGAACGCCTGGCCGTGCGCGTGTCGCGCCTGCGCCAGCGCCTGGGAGGTGCCGCATGAAGGCCACCCGTGCGATGTTCCGCGCCAGCCGTATTGGCCGGGTGATGCTGCGTTATCGGCTGGATGACCTGCTCGACGGCACGCCGGTCGAGCGCTGGCTGCGCGTGGCCAAGCCGTTCGTGCCGCGTGCCAGTGCCGACATCGCCTCGCAGTCGCGTGGCGCGCGCCTGCGCCTGGCGCTGCAGGAGCTGGGGCCGATCTTCGTCAAGTTCGGGCAGATTCTTTCCACCCGCCGCGACCTGGTGCCGCCGGATGTCGCCGCCGAGTTGACCCTGCTGCAGGACCGGGTGAAGCCGTTCGACGGCGAGCGCGCGCTGCAGATCGTGGAGCAGGCGCTGGGCCTGCCGATCACCGAAGCCTTCGCCAGCTTTGACACCGCACCGCTGGCTTCGGCCTCCATCGCCCAGGTGCATGCGGCCACGCTGGACGGCGGCCGCCAGGTCGTCGTCAAGGTGCTGCGCCCGGATATCGAAAAGCAGATTGCCGGCGACATCGCGTTGCTGAAATCCCTGGCGGCGCTGGTCGAGCGCACCCATCCGCGTGCGGACAAGATCCGTCCGCGCGAAGTGGTGGCCGAAATCGAAACCACCCTGGCCGCAGAGTTGGACCTGCAGCGCGAGGGCGCCAACGCCAGCGTGTTGCGCCGGTTCTGGCAGGATTCGGACGATCTGTACGTGCCGGAAGTGATCTGGAGCCACACCGCCGAACGCGCGCTGACGCTGGAGCGGGTGTGGGGCATTCCCTCCGACGACATCGCCGCGCTGGACAAGGCCGGCATCGATCGCAAGGCGCTGGCGGCCAAGGGCGTGCGTGTGTTCTACACGCAGGTGTTCCGCGACAACTTCTTCCACGCTGATGCGCATGCCGGCAACATCTGGGTGGACATCGATCCGGCGCGCCGCGACAACCCGCGCTTCATCGCGCTGGATTTCGGCATCATGGGGCAGCTGTCGGAAGAAGATCAGTACTACCTGGCCGAGAATTTCATGGCCATCTTCAACCGCGACTACCGCCGTATCGCCGAGCTGCACCTGCAGGCGCAGTGGATGCCGAACACGGTGCGCATCGACGAGCTGGAAGCGGCAGTGCGTGCGGTCTGCGAGCCATATTTCACCCGGCCGCTGTCGCAGATTTCGCTGGCCGAAGTGCTGATGAAGCTGTTCCGCACTGCCCAGCGCTACCAGCTCACCTTGCAGCCGCAGTTGATCCTGCTGCAGAAGACACTGCTCAACATCGAGGGCGTGGGCCGCCAGCTCGACCCGCAGCTGGATATCTGGGAGGTGGCCAAGCCGGTGCTTGAACGCATCCTGCGCGAGCGTTACAGCCCGCGCCGTGCGCTGAAGGAACTGCGCAAGCGCCTGCCGGAAATCATGACCCAGGCCCCGGACATGCCGGCGCTGCTGCACAGCTGGCTGCGCCAGCAGGTGGAAGGCAAGCACGAGCTGGCGATGCGTTCGCAGGACATCATCAATCTCGACAACACCCTCAAGCGCATGCAGCGGCGGGTGATTACCGCGGTGACGGGTGTCGGCCTGGTGGTGGTGTCGGCGCTGCTGTACGGCCTGCAGGCCGGTGGCCCGCAATGGGCGTCGGTGCCGCTGTGGTCGTGGATCACCGGCGGCGTGGGCGTGCTGGCGCTGGCTTCGGCCTGGCTGCGGCGATGAGCGACGTGCTGGAAACCGCGGCAGCGGACGTGGTGTTCGCGCCGTTGCCGCTGCTGTACGAAGACCAATGGCTGGCGGTGGTGAACAAGCCGGCCGGGCTGATGGTCCACGACAGCAAGCTGGCACGGGGCGAAGACGACTTCCTGGCCGACCGCCTGCGCGAGCAGCTGGGCAAGCCGATCTTCCTGGTGCACCGGCTGGACCGCGCCACCAGCGGTTGCCTGCTGCTGGCCTTCGACCGCGACACCGCCAGCACGCTGGGCAAGGCCTTGATGGGCGGCGAGGTGAGCAAGGATTACCTCGCCATCTGTCGTGGCTGGCCGGCCGAGGATGCGTTCACGGTCGATCACGACCTGGACGGCGGCCCCGGCAAGCCGGTGAAAAAGCCCGCCATCACCCACTTCCAGAAGTTGCTGACCGGCGAGTTGCCGATTCCATCCAATGGCTTCCCGACCTCGCGTTATGCGCTGCTGCGTTGCCAGCCGCAGACCGGGCGTTTCCGGCAGATCCGCCGGCACCTGAAGCACCTGTTCCATCACCTGATTGGCGATACCAGCCACGGTGATGGGCGCCACAACCGCACTTTCCGCATGCAGGGCGTGCATCGCATGCTGCTGCATGCCGAGCGCTTGGCATTCCCGCATCCGCAGGGCGGGCGCGTTGATGTAAGCGCGCCGCTGGATCGCGAGTTCCAGAAGGCGATGGCGCTGTTTGGCTGGACGTGGGACAGCCCGGCTGAGTGATCGGTAGCGAAGGGGAGCCGGGTCGGTGGCGGTGACAGCACGATCGCGCTGTTGCTGCGTGTTGATGCCGTGAATTCATTCCTGCTGGCGAACTGGGAGCACCCCTCCCCAACCCTCCCCTTCGCGATGCGAAAGGGAGGGGGCACGAGCACTGCAATGACGGTTGCGACCATGCGTGCGACTGCACAATCAGTTCCCTCCCCTTCGCGAAGCGAAAGGGAGGGGGCACGAGCACTGCAATGACGGTTGCGACCATGCGTGCGACTGCACAATCAGTTCCCTCCCCTTCGCGAAGCGAAAGGGAGGGGGCACGAGCCCTGCAATGACGGTTGCGGCCATGCGTGTAACTGCACAATCAGCTCCCTCCCTCCCTTTCGCATCGCGAAGGGGAGGGTTGGGGAGGGGTGTCTTTGCGTTGGCAGCTGTCGCTCCGGCACGCAGGCCAGAGTGAAATTCCAGCGCGGTGGAAGCATGCCGATGCGGGGCCGGCAGCCCCGGCGCCTTGCCTGCCTACTTCTTTTCTTCGGCGATGATGGCTTCCAGGTCCTTCTGCAGGCTGGCCAGCAGGGGGTTCATCTTCTGCTGGATCGCCACCATCAGGTTCTGCATCAGGGCCGGGGTCTTGTCGAGCAGGCTCTGCCCGGCCGGGCTTTCATAGAACTCCGCCATTGCCAGTACGTCCTCCCTGGAGAACGACTGCTTGTACAGGTCCACGTACATCGGCCGCAGCTGCGACCATGACAGTGCCTCACGCAGGGTCTGCGAGGTGCGCTGCTGTATGCGCTGTATGCGCTCTTTCTGCTCGGGCGTGAGTGATTGATCGCGGGTCAGCTGGGCGAACTGCTGGGCCTGCATGGCCTCCATCTGCGGCAGCATCGAATCGAGCATGTTCTGCGCGCGTGAGGCCGCGAGCAGGCGGTTGATGTCGCTGTCCGAGGGCGGGGCCGCCGTCACCGCGGTGCTGCCCAACATCAGGGCGGCGGCCAGCAGCAGGCGTGGGAACCGGAAGAAAGCGCGAGCGTGATGGGCCACGGGGCCTCCTGGGAGACAAACAGGCCCTGAGCATACCGAGCCGGGGCGGCTGTCAACCACCCGGCGCAGAAATGCGCGGCGCCGGCGGACGAGCGGCGCCTGCTTTCACAGGCAAGCTGATGTTTTTATTGGCAATCAGGATTGCCAGCTGCCGCTTATCAGAAAATTGTGGCAATTTCACGACTGTACCCGTAGAAGTGCGATACACATCACATTACGGGGCGAGCAAACCCCGATGATGTCAACAGGGGGAACGTGGACAGGAACCACGTTCTTGGGAAGTGGGAAGGGAACGGGGCACTACGATGCACGCGTTGTCCAACCAATCAACGGTACTGGTCGTCGCCGGCTGGGTGGCGGTACTGACGCTGCTGCTTGCGTTTGTCCTGCTGGCGATCATTGTGGTGCTGCGCATCCGCGCGCAATGGCGCGAGCAGCGTGATGCACAGGCCCGGGAGCGCTGGGCGCAGATCATCCAGCGTGAGCTGGAAGGCGAGCCGTACAAGGGGCCGCCACTGCAACGCGGTGAAGTGGCCGGTTTCATCGAAGCCTGGAATACCACCCATGATTCGTTGGTCGAGGCCGACTCGCGGCGCCTGGCGGCGCTGGGCCAGCGCGTGGGGCTGGAGGAGGTATCGCCCCGCCTGCTGCGCGGCAGCTACCACGACCGTGCGATGACCATCATCGCCCTGGGCCACCTGCACGACCGGCGCCTGTTCGAGCGGCTGTCGCCGTTCCTCAGTGACCGCAGCCCGATTGTTTCGCTGTGTGCGGCGCGCGCGCTGGCGCAGGTGGATCCGCCACGGGCGATGGCGATGTTCGTGCCGATGATCGTTGAACGCAATGACTGGGTGCCGGGCAGTGTGGCGCGGATTCTGGCCGAGAACGTCGATGGCAGTGCCGCACGTGAAATCGGCAATGCCCTGCTGCGTGCCAATGCCGATACCACGGTGAAGCTGGTGCGTTTCCTGGCCGACATCGATGCCAAGCGCGCCGCCGAGGTGATACGGCAGTTGCTGGACGGGCATGTCGATGACCACATCATTTCGGTCTGCCTGCAGCTGGTGAACCAGAAGCAGGACCGGGAGCGGGTGATCGGTTTCCTGGCGGCGTCGCGTTGGCATGTGCGCATGCACGCGGCCACGGCACTGGGCCGCATCGGTGAGGCCGGGGACAGTACGCGGCTGGAGCCGCTGCTGGCCGACAGCGTGTGGTGGGTGCGCTACCGCACCGCACAGGCGCTGCTGGCGTTGACCGGGATGGGCGTGGAGGCGATGCGCGAGCTGCAGCGACGCCAGAGCGACCCCTACGGGCGCGACATCATCGAGCAGGTGCTGGCCGAGCACGGCCTGAGGAGCATGGCATGAGCGGGTATTGGCAGATGCTGGTCGCATACCTGCAGCAGGTGCCCTGGATAAAGGTCGCCGCCTCGATGCAATGGTTCTTCATGGCGTACTTCGTGGCGATCAACCTGGCCTACCTGCTGCTCAACTACATCTCGGCGTACCAGATCGTGCGCTACATGCGCGAGTACCGGGCCAACTACCTGCCACAGGCGCTGCGTGACTACCAGCCGCCGGTGAGCATCCTGCTGCCGGCCCACAACGAAGCACGCTCGGTGGTGTCCTCGGTCCGCTCGCTGTTGCGCACCCGCTACCCCGAGTTCGAGATCGTGGTGGTGAACGATGGTTCCAGCGATGCCACGCGCGAGGCGTTGATCGAGGCATTCGGCCTGGTGAAGGTGCCCGAAGCCTACCGTTCGCGCCTGCAGACCCAGCCTGTCCGCGGCGTCTATGCGTCGGCGCGTTATCCACGCGTGCACATGGTGGACAAGGAAAACGGCGGCAAGGCCGATGCGATCAATGCCGGTATCAACTGCGCGCGCTATCCGCTGTTCTGCGTGATGGATGCCGACAGCATCCTGCAGCCGGAGAGCCTGTCGCGGGTGGTGCGCCCGTTCCTGGAAGATCGCCGCGTGGTTGCCAGTGGTGGCGTGGTGCGCGTGCTCAACGGCTGCACCGTCACCGATGGCATGTTGTCCAAGGTCGGTTTGCCGAACAAATGGCTGCCCAGCTTCCAGCTGGTGGAATACCTGCGCGCGTTCCTGTTCGGGCGCATGGGCTGGTCACCGATGAATGCCCTGTTGATCATCTCCGGCGCGTTCGGGGTGTTTTACAAGGAGCGCGTGGTCGCCATTGGTGGCTACAAGGTGGACACCGTGGGCGAGGACATGGATCTGGTGCTCCGCCTGCATCGCAATCTGCGCGAGGAGGAGCGTGATTACCGCATCGTGTTCGTGCCCGATCCGGTCTGCTGGACCGAGGCGCCATCGGACATCGCCTCGCTGCGCAACCAGCGCGTGCGCTGGCAGCGCGGCCTGGCCGAGAGCCTGTGGTCGAACATCGGGCTGATGTTCAACCGTCGCGGTGGTGCGCCGGGCTGGGTGGCGTTCCCCTTCATGCTGCTGTTCGAGTTCCTCGGGCCGCTGATCGAGGTGGTGGGCTATGTCTCGATGATCGTGCTGGCGCTGGTCGGGCTGGTGCAGCTGGAGGTGTTCCTGGTGTTCCTGGCGGCGGCCGTGGGCATGGGCATCCTGCTGTCGGTGAACGCAATGCTGCTGGAAGAGCTTTCCTTCGGCCTGTTCTCCAAACCTTCACAGCAACTGCGCTTGTTTGTGGTGGCGGTGCTGGAGAACTTCGGCTACCGGCAGATCAATTCCATGTGGCGTTTCAGCGGCACCTTCGGTTGGCTGCTGAGCCGCAAGAAGCAGCGCCACAGCTGGGGAAAAATCAACCGTGACGGCTCCTGGCAACAGGTATCCACGGCCGGCGCTGCGTCGGCTCCCAAGAACGGCGCAGGTGAGGGGGGCGCCAAGCCATGATCCACAGGCACGATCCATACGCAGCAGGCAAACGCAGGACCACCGCGCCACTGCAGACATGGCTGCTGCTCGCGTGCACGCTGTGCCCGCTGCCATTGCTGGCACAGCAGGCCGAGCCCGGTGCATTGACCACGCAGATGCTGCAGGTACGCGACCTGGCTACCGGCGGCCAGCGGGCGCAGGCCATCGAGCGCTATACCGCGCTGCTGGCCGAGCACCCGGGCAATGGCGACCTGTTGCTGGCGCGTGGGCGCACCTATGCCTGGGACGGGCAATACGCCGCCGCCGAAAGCGACCTGAAAACCGTGGTGCAGAACAGCCCGAACTATGCCGATGCGTGGTCGGCACTGGGCGACACCTACCGTTGGAGTGACCGCCCGCAGCAGGCGCAGGAGGCCTATACCCGCTGGGTGGAACTGGCACCGCAGGATCCACAGGCACGCATCGCGCGCGGCCGTGCCCTGCGCGACAGTGGCCAGTTTGCCGCGGCCCGGGCCGACTTTGATGCCGCCGCCACGCTGGGGGCTGATCCAGCCGAGATCGCCAGCCTGCAGCAGAGCCTGCTGCCACGCATGGCCAACCCGGATATCGTGGCCGGCGGCGGTTACCTGTGGAGCGCCAGCGCCGGCTGGGACCACACCGGCTTCAGTGGCGACCGCCAGAGCTGGAACGATGCGGACCTGACGATACGCCGCCAGTTCAGCCGTGGCTCGCTGGGGCTGGAGCTGCTGCGCGCCGATCATTTCGGCCAAAGCGACATGGCCTGGGCGCTGGATGGCTATGTTCCGTTGTGGCAACGCGCCTATGCCAACCTGCGTTACCAGCACGGCCCGTCCGATGGCATGTTGCCGCGCCAGGCGTGGCGGGTGGAGGTGTTCCAGGGCGTGGGCAGTGGCTGGGAGTTGTCGGCCAGCGTCGACCACCTGCGCTTCTCCGATGACACCGAATTCTATGGCGTGGGCGTGGGCCGCTATGTCGGCAACTGGTATGGGCGCTACAAGCTGCAGCATGTGCCGGGCGTGGGCTCGGGCAGCTGGAGCCACCGCCTGCTGCTGCGCAATTACTACAACGGCGATGCCGACGACTACCTGGAAATGAGCGTGAGCAGCGGCCGCAGCAGCGACCTGGACCGCTTTGGCAGCGTCGTGCGGGACAGCAATGCCGCCATTGGTATTGCCTGGAAGCACTACTTCACGCCGCAATGGGGCTTCAAGATCGGTGCTGGCTATGCCGACGATGACGGTGGCTACGACGAGCAGCGCTTCTCGCTGTCGCTGTACACCCGCTGGTAGCGGAGGTGATGTAGATGACCACCGAGCACGTTGCCAGCGCCTGGTCGCGGTTTTCCTCCGCATTCCCCGCATTGCTGATGGCGCAGTTCGTACTCGTTGCCGGCGCGGTGCTCAACGGTGTTGCCGGTGCCAGCTGGGACGGCAACCAGAAATGGGCCATTGCCGGTGTTGCCCTGGTGCAGGCACTGCTGGTGCTGCTGCGGGCCGCGCCGATTCTGCTATTGCTGTCATTGCCGGTGCTGGCGCTGAAGCGACCCTGGCTGCGGGGTGTGGCGCTGGCCGTGCTGTGGTCGGTGTTCATCGCGGTGCAGGCAATGCTGGACCAGTATTACCAGGTGGCGCATGTGCCGCTGGGCGCGGACCTGTTTGGCTACGGCCTTGCCGAAATACGCACCACGCTGGCCGACGGCGCGCCATTGAATCCGCGCAACCTGCTTTCACTGCTGCTGCCCCTGCTCGTGTTGTGGGTAGGCCTGTGGTGGTGGGCGCGGCGTGATCCACGCGGTTCGACGCGGTGGACCACCGCACTCTTCGTGGCGGGCCTGCTGCTGTGGCTGGTGCCGTTGCCTGCCGGCGCCGGCAGCCTGAAGGATGACGCCGCGCGTGAGCTGGCCTGCAACAAGCTGGCCTGGTTCAGTGCGGATGTACGGCGCTGGTCAGGCGACGATGCGCAGGCGACATTGCCGGTAGCCGCCGGATCGGCAGGCAATGCTGCTGAGCCGGCATTGAATCCGACGTTCCCGTTCCTGCGCGTGGAGCAGACCCCCGATGCGCTGGGGCCGTATTTCTCGAAGACCGCCGATGGCCGCCCGCCCAACGTGGTGGTGATCGTGGTGGAGGGCCTGGGCCGCTCGTTCTCCGGGCCACAGGCCACGCTGGGCAGCTTCACTCCATTTTTGGATGAGCTTGCCGCGCGCAGCCTGTACTTCGACAGCTTCCTCGCCAACCAGGGCCGCACCTTTGGCGTGCTGCCAACGCTGTTTGGTTCGCTGCCGTTTGCCGAGGAAGGCTTCGCCGCACTGGGGGAGCGCATGCCCGCGCATCCGGGCCTGTTCAATGTGCTGGGCAGGCAGGGTTACCACACCGCGTTCTACAACGGCACCGACACCGCCTTCGACAACGAGCGTGGCTACCTGCAGTTGCAGCAGGTGCAGCGGATCGTGGACATGCCGAGTTTTGGCACGGGTTACCAGCGCAATCCGTTCAGCGCCTGGGGCTACCCGGACAAGGAACTGGTGTCCCGGGTTCTGGCCGACAACGCGCATCTGAAGACACCGTTTGCGCTGGCCATCCAGACCATCTCCATGCACACCAGCTACCAGTTCCCGGGGCAGGACGCCTACCGTGCGCGCTTTGAGCAACGCATGAAGGAACTGGGCATTCCCGAGACGCGGCTGGCGTCCTACCGGGCCAATGCCGACATCTACAGCACCATCCTGTACACCGACGACCAGCTGCGGCGCTACTTTGAAACCGTGGCCGACATGCCGTGGTATGCCAATACGATTTTCGTGGTCACCGGCGACCACCGCCTGCCGGAAATTCCGATGGGCGAGCACATGGACCGCTACCACGTGCCGTTGATCATCTTCTCGCCGCTGCTCAAGCAGCCCGGGCGCATCGCGGCGGTGTCCTCGCAACTGGACGTCACCCCGTCGTTGCTGGCGTTGCTGTCCAATACCTATGGCCTGCAGCGCCCGGCGCGTACGCCGTGGCTGGGAAGCGGTCTGGACATGCACGAAGGTTTCCGCAACATCCAGCAACTGCCGTTGAAGCAGACCAAGACCAGTGCGCCGGAATATCTGGCGGGCCGCTGGTGGCTGCGTGATGGCAAGTTGTACGCATTGCAGGAAGGCATGCATCTGGTGCCGGCCGACGACAGCGCCGTGCAGGCCTGGGTGACGCAGCGCCTGCAGCGTTATGCGCAGGCCAATGCGATCTTCATGCAACAAGGCGCACTGACGCCGGACGGCAGTGAGGCCGGTCTGGTGGCCTACCAGGCAAGCACACGGCCAGCGCCGGTGGCGATGGAGGCGCCAGCGGCGCACGGGCTGACACTGGATACGGCGCAGCTGGCGATGGCCGCCGATGGCATGCAGCTGACGGCGTTGTTCCGCAACGGCGATGGCACGCCCAGCCGTACCTTCGTGCCGCTGGCGGTAGTGGCCAGTGAGGACGGCCGCGAACTGCAGGAGGTCTACGGCCACGCGCTGCAGTTGCCGGCCAGTGGCAGCCAGCAGGTGCAACTGCGGCTGCGGCGGCCACAGGATTGCAGGGGGCGTTGTTACGTTTCGGTATTCCCGTCCGACCCCGACACCGGCAAGGCCATCGGCCAAGGGCGTTATCGCCTGCCGGTGGATACCGCCACCACGGGAGGCCAACCCTGATGTCCCTGTTACGACTGGTGTTGCTGCTGATGCTGTGCGCGCTGCCCCTCTCCGTGATGGCTTCGGCAAGCCGCGCGGTATGGACGTGGGAAGCGGAGTCCTACGCGATGCTGGAAGACCCGGCCGTCGCGGAGGAGGCCGCGGCCTACCTGAAGTCGCAGCGCATCGACACGGTGTACCTGTATGCCGATGCCTTCCGGGGCCGCAATCTGATCGTCGAGCGGCCACAGCTGTACCGCGACTTCATCACCGGCATGCATCGCCGGGGAATGAAGGTGTATGCATTGCTGGGCTCGGCGTATCTCAATACCGAGAACTATGTGTTGCCCTCGCACCGTGCCGAGGCCGAGGCGATGTTCCGGCGCGTGGTTGAGTACAACGCCGCCGCACCGGAGGCCGCACGCTTTGACGGCGCCAACCTGGATATCGAGCCGCACATCCTCGACCAATGGGAAGACGACACGCGCGAAGGCCTGTTGGCCGGCTTCCTGGACATGAGCGATGCGCTGATGCGGATCAAGCGCGAGCACGGCGCCACGCTTGCGGTGGGGCCGGCGATTCCGTTCTGGCTCGACGGCATCGAGCTGGAGTGGAAGGGCACGCGGCGCCCGGTCAGCGAGCACACCATCGACCTCTACGATTACGTCGCGCTGATGGACTACCGCGACAAGGCCGAAGGCAGCGACAGCATCCTGTCGCACGCGGCCAGCGAGATTGTCTATGCCAACCGCGTCGGCAAGAAGGTGGTGATTGGCCTGGAGGTGTCGTCCAACGACATCGACAAGGTCACCTTCCACGAGGAAGGGCCGAAGGTGTTCGAGCAGGAAGTGCGCAAGGTGGAGCGCGCGCTGGGGGCCGAGCCATCGTTTGCGGGTTTTGCGATTCACCACTACCGCGCGTACCGGCGCTGGGCGGCGCAGGATTGGGATTGATCTGAAAGTGCGCCGCTAACAGCACCCCTCCCCAGCCCTCCCCTTCGCGGGGCGAAAGGGAGGGGGCGGTTCTGCATGATTTGTCAGTTCGGGTCGAAAGCCGCTTTTTTCCCCCTCCCTTTCGCAAAGCGAAGGGGAGGGGCGGGGAGGGGTGCTTCTGCCGTAGTCGTAAAAGCAGACAACGCCCCGGCTCCGCTTACAATGCGCCGCTATGGCAGTGGGCATGATCGAAATCTCGGAACGGCTGGCGATACCGGAAACGGAGATCGTCGAACGTTTCGTGCGCGCCAGCGGTGCCGGCGGCCAGAACGTCAACAAGGTCTCCACCGCGGTGGAACTGCGCTTTGACATCGCCAACTCGCCGTCACTGCCCGAGTCGCTGCGTGAGCGCCTGCTGGCCCGCCGCGACCGGCGCATGACCGGCGAGGGCGTGCTGGTGATCGATGCACAGCGCTTCCGCACCCAGGACCGCAACCGGCAGGATGCACGCGAGCGCCTGGTGGGCTTCATCCAGGCCGGGCTGTCCGTGCCCAAGCCGCGCGTGGCGACCAAGCCGACCTACGGCTCCAAGCTGCGCCGGCTGGATCAGAAAAAGGAACGCGCGCAGGTCAAACGCGGCCGTTCAACACGCAACTGGGAGTAGTGCTTGAGCAATCCTGAGCCGGTGGTGCCTGTCATTCCACCGAACATGCCGCAGGTCAGGGCGGGCGCATTCACCCGCTGGCTGGGGCGCAGCATCCTGCGCCTGGGCGGTTGGCGCGTCCGTGGGCCGATCCCGGACCTGGCCAAGGCGGTGGTCATCGCCGCGCCGCATACTTCCAACTGGGACGGGCTGTGGGGCCTGGCAGCCAAGATGGCCGTGGGCGTGGAAGCGCGCATCCTCGGCAAGGACAAGCTGTTCTGGTGGCCGCTGGGCGCGGTGTTGCGCAGCCTGGGCGTGGTGCCGCTGGACCGCAGTTCGCCGCAGGGCACGGTTGGCCAGGCGGTGGAGATGATCCGCAGCAGCGAGCGCATCTGGTACGCACTGGCACCGGAAGGCACGCGCAAGCCGGTCAAGGAATGGAAGGGCGGCTTTTTGAAGATCGCGCGGCTGGCCGAGGTGCCGGTGATCCCGGCGTATTTCCATTACCCGGAGCGGGTGATTGGTTTTGGCCCGGCCTTCCATACCACCGGCGACGACGCGGCCGACATGGCCAGCATCCGCCAGTGGTACCGGCAGTGGATGGGCAAGAACCGGCGCGGCGGCTGACGCCCGCTGCCAACACAGGCCAGGCGTGATGGCGCCACCATCGGCACATGCCGGGCCGGTGGCAACGGAGTAGGGTTGTGGGCTGTCCGAAGCCCGTTCCCAAGGAGCCGTTTCATGTCGCGTACCGTTGTCCTGGCCGCCGCCATCAGCCTTGCGCTGGCCGCCTGTTCCGGCAAGGAGTCCACCACCCCCGTGAGCACCGATACCCCCGCCACCGCCGGTCAGCCGGCCGAAGCCTCGACCAATCCGTTCATGGCGGCGAGCACGCTGCCGTTCCAGGCGCCGGCGTTCGACAAGATCAAGGACAGTGACTACCTGCCTGCTTTTGAAGAAGGCATGCGTCAGCACCTGGTCGAGATCAAGCAGATCACCGACAACGCCCAGCCGGCCACCTTCGACAACACCCTGCTGCCGATGGAGCAGTCCGGCGCCATCCTGGACCGCGTCAGCCGCGTGTTCTTCAGCGTGGTGCAGGCCGATACCAACCCGGAGCGGCAGAAGATCCAGGAAGACGTGGTGCCGAAGCTGGCCGCGCACAGCGACGCCATCTACCTGGATGCCAAGCTGTTCGAGCGCGTGAAGTCGGTATACGACGCGCGCGAAAGCGCTGGGCTGGAGCCGGAACAGTTGCGCGTGGTCGAGGAGACCTACAAGGGCTTCGTCAAGGCCGGTGCGCAGCTCAATGACGCCGACAAGGAAACCCTGAAGCAGTACAACGCCGAAGAAGCCACCCTGTCCAACGACTTCCACAACAAGCTGGTGGCCGCGACCGCCGCCGGTGCGGTGACCATCGAGGACAAGGCGCAGCTGGCCGGTCTGTCCGATGCCGACATCGCCGCAGCCGAGGAGGCCGCCAAGGGCCGCAAGCTCGACGGCAAGTGGGTGCTGAGCCTGCAGAACACCACCCAGCAGCCGGCACTGACCTCGCTGCAGGATCGCGACGTGCGCGCCAAGGTGCTGGACGCCTCGGAAACCCGCACCGAGCACGGCGACGCCAACGACACCCGCCAGATCATCCAGCGCCTGGCGCAGCTGCGCGCGGCCAAGGCCAAGCTGCTCGGCTTCCCGAACTACGCCGCCTACAACCTCACCGACCAGATGGCGCAGAACCCGGCCAACGCGCTGAAGCTGCTCACTGATACGGTTCCGGCGGCGACCGCCAAGGCGCGTGGCGAGCTGGCCGAAATCCAGCAGGTAATCGACGCCCAGAAGGGCGGCTTCAAGGCGGCCGCATCGGATTGGGACTTCTACGCCGAGCAGGTGCGCAAGGCCAAGTACGACCTGGACGAATCGCAGATCAAGCCGTATTTCGAGATGGACAACGTGCTGCAGAACGGCGTGTTCTTCGCCGCCAACCAGCTGTACGGCGTGACCTTCAAGGAGCGCACCGATCTGCCGGTCTATCACCCGGACGTGCGTGTGTTCGAGGTGACCGATGCCAACGGCCAGCCGCTGGCGCTGTTCTACGCGGACTTCTACAAGCGTGACAGCAAGTCCGGTGGCGCGTGGATGGATGTGTTCGTCGAGCAGAATGGCCTGACCGGCACCAAGCCGGTGGTCTACAACGTGTGCAACTTCACCAAGCCTGCCGCCGGCCAGCCCGCGCTGCTGAGCTGGGACGACGTGACCACGATGTTCCATGAGTTTGGCCACGCCCTGCATGGCATGTTCTCCAACACCAAGTACCCGAGCGTGGCCGGCACCGGCGTACCGCGTGACTTCGTCGAGTTCCCGTCGCAGTTCAACGAGCACTGGGCCTCGGCCCCGAAGGTGTTTGCCAACTACGCCAAGCACTACCAGACCAAGGCGGCGATGCCGCAGGAGCTGGTGGACAAGATCGCCAAGGCCAAGACCTTCAACCAGGGCTACATGACCACCGAATACCTGTCGGCGGCGTTGCTGGATATGGCATGGCACACGCAGGGTGCCGACGCACCGCTGCAGGACGTGGACACGTTCGAGGCCAACGCGCTCAAGCGCTTCAAGGTGGACCTGGCACAGGTGCCGCCGCGTTACCGCAGCAGCTACTTCGACCACATCTGGGGTGGCGGTTACTCGGCCGGTTATTACGCCTATTTCTGGGCGGAAATGATCGACCACGACGCCTTTGAGTGGTTCAAGGAAAACGGTGGCCTGACCCGTGAGAACGGCCAGGTATTCCGCGACAAGATCCTGTCCATCGGCAACACCCGCGACCTGTCCACCGCCTACCGCGACTTCCGCGGCAAGGACCCGAGTGTGGAACCGCTGCTGCACAACCGTGGTTTGAAGTAATCGCGGTCAGCAGGCTGCAATGAAGCAACACGAACGGCAGGGGAAACCCAGCCGTTCGTTTGTGCGGCGGTAGGAGCGGCCTCGGCCGCGAAGCTGGTGGAGTTCCCGGTTGCGGACATGCCTGCCATTTCACCGATGCCTGCATCGCGGCCAAGGCCGCTCCTACAGCCGGGAGGCGGCTCATAAGCAGTGACGACGAAGGGCAGGGGAACCCCGCTGCTTGTTTGTGCGGCGGTAGGAGCGGCCTCGGCCGCGAAGCGCGTGGCGTTCCCGGTTGCGGACGTGCCTGTTATTTCATTGATGCCTGCATCGCGGCCAAGGCCGCTCCTACAGCCGGGAGGCGGTTGCTCGTGCTTTTTTGCTCCCTTCTCCCCTCGCGGGACTGCAGCCCCCTCTTTGGGGGAAGGTGCCCGAAGGGCGGAAGAGGGGGCGAAGCGCTGTTTCGCGCATCGGAGCACCAGTCAGCCATCCGATCAACCAACCATCAATGTCCAAGTCCAGCCGCAACGCCTACAACCGGCTGACCATCTTCAACCGCACCTGCGCCACGGCAACGTCATGCCGCTGCGCCGCCATCGCACACAGTTTGTCGAGCAGGCCCTGCGGGTCGCACAGCAGTGGATCACCGTCTTCGACACGTACGGCCAGATGTCCCCACCAGAAGGCATGCCCGTCGACGTAGACCTCGTAACCGGCCAGGTATTGCCTGGGCTCACGTTGCAACAACGGCGCATGCGACGAAGCAGCTGGAGGCGCGGCGGAAGAACCGCCGCACTCGCCAGCACGCACCGCTGCAAGCGGTCCATCAACCTCGCAAGTCACGCTGCTTCTCACGCCGCACATCTCAGGTGCCTACATGCACGCGGTTGCCCACTTCGTTGCAGCCCAGGTGCTCCAGCGCCATTTCCAGCGCCAGCACATAGCTTTGCGAACGAAAGCCCTGGGCCACGCCCAGGCGTTGTCCGTTGCTTGCAGGCAGGCGCGTTTCCAATGCAAGACCGTCATCGTCATGCACTTCGACATAGGCGTTGTGCAGTTGCGGCAGCAAACGCTGCAGGCGGACACTGCGCACGCATGCGCCAGGTGCAAGCAGGGTGACTTCGCCGGGGCTGTAGTCGGCTACACACAGCGCTTCCAGCAGTTCCTGTTCGCAGCGACAACTGCGCATGGCGATGCTGGTGCCACTGTCCAACGCGCGTTGCACCAATGCCTTCATCACCGCCTCCGGCAGTGGGGCGGCGACATGTTGAAACGGCCCGGTACCTTCCGGCCCACGCACGATATGGATCGACATGGCTCAGTGCTCCTGTGCCTGCAGGCGACGTGCCGCGATGGCCAGCGACAATTGGCAGGCGTGCTCACGTTCACTGCCGCAGACCAGCACCACGGGCGCATGCTGCGGATGCAGGTGCGTGTCCAGTGCGTCGGCGTCGCTGCGGGCGATCTCGATGTACGGCGCACGCAGGGCATCCAGCGCCGCGCACAGCGCGGGTCCGTGTTGCGTCCATTGCTGTTCATTGGCGGCGGCAGCTTCGATCAGCACCCATGCCGGTTGGCTGCGATGGGCGTGCTGCAGGCACCGCACCAGCGCCGGCAGCGAGTCGCATAGCTGGCAGGACAACACATGCCCGGCAATCTGGCTGGGCAGCGGCAAGGCGTCCGGCGCGGGGGTGTCGCGTGCGTGCCGGATCAGCAGGATGGTCATGTGAAACCTTGAGGAAACGCCCTTCGGCGCGGTGTGGCTACGATGCGGCCACCGCCCGTAAAGCCGCCATGCCGGGCGCTGGGCCCGGCGTAAATAATGCGTAGCGTGTGCCGTTGTGCGACCACTGTGGCAACAGTTCACGCGGCCGCTTTCTTGCTGTGGTGGTCTGCGACAAGGCGTTGGCGGTGTGGCGAAGCAAGGGGCGATCAGGCCGCCGCAGCGAGCCGCTGCCGCCGAGCGACGGATGAAGGAGCCGCTTCGCGGCTGAAGTCGGCCCTATCACCGCCCTAATTGGTACTACCAATAATTCGTCCTAACCCTATGGTCTAATAGGCTCTTTGCTGAAACGGCGATTCAATCGCGGTTCGTTGATCGCGTAAATCAAATATTGGTAATACCAATATTTGTGATTGCGCCAATGCCACCTGCGGGTGGGCCGCCCTTCGCCCTTGTCGAGAACCTGCATGCAGCCCTGGGAACAACTGTACGACCCCGCTGGCAACCTCTGGCTGTCCAGCCTGATCGCGCTGTTGCCGATCGCTTTCTTCTTCATCGCCCTGGCCGTGTTGCGGATGAAGGGTTGGCTGGCCGGCACCATCACCGTGCTCATCGCATTGGCGGTGGCCCTGCTGTTCTATCGCATGCCGGTGGCGCAGGCGCTGGGGGCAGCCGGGTTTGGCTTCATCTACGGGCTGTGGCCGATTGCCTGGATCATCATCGGCGCGGTGTTCCTGTACAAGGTGTCGGTCAAGACCGGGCAGTTCGCGATCATCCGCGCCTCGATCCTGTCGGTGACCGAAGACCAGCGCCTGCAGATGTTGATGGTCGGCTTCGCCTTCGGTGCATTCCTGGAAGGGGCGGCCGGTTTTGGTGCGCCGGTGGCGATCACCGCGGCGTTGCTGGTCGGCCTGGGCTTCAAGCCGCTGTACGCCGCAGGCCTGTGTCTGATCGTCAACACTGCGCCGGTGGCCTTCGGTGCGATGGGCATTCCGATCATCGTCGCCGGCCAGGTCACCGGCCTGGATGCGTTCGAGATCGGGCAGATGGCCGGCCGCCAGTTGCCGTTCCTGACCATCATCGTGCTGTTCTGGATCATGGCCATCATGGATGGCTGGCGCGGCATCAAGGAAACCTGGCCGGCGGTGCTGGTCGCCGGCGGTTCGTTCGCCATCGCCCAGTACCTGACCTCCAACTTCATCGGCCCGGAACTGCCGGACATCACCGCCTCGCTGGCCTCGCTGGTGTGTTTGACGCTGTTCCTGCGCCGCTGGCAGCCAAAGCGCATCTTCCGCTTTGAAACCGACGCCAGTGCCGAGGCCGCTGCGCAGGCGCTGGACGCACCGCGTTACAGCGCCGGGCAGATCACCAAGGCGTGGTCGCCGTTCCTGATCCTCACCGCCATGGTGACGCTGTGGAGCATCAAGCCGTTCAAGGCCTTGTTTGCCGCCGGCGGCCCGCTGCAGGACTGGGTGCTGAAGCTGCCGGTGCCGGGCCTGGATCAACTGGTGCAGAAGATGCCGCCGATCGTCGCTGCGCCTACCGCCTACGAAGCTGTCTACAAGTTCGACGCAATCTCAGCCACGGGCACGGCGATCATGCTGGCGGCGGTGATCACCATCGTCTACCTGCGCATGCCGGTACGCGCAGCGGTGCGTACCTTCGGTGAGACCGTCAACGAACTGAAAACGCCCATCTATTCCATCGGCATGGTGCTGGCGTTTGCGTTTATCGCCAACTACTCGGGTCTGTCGGCAACGCTGGCGCTGGCCTTGGCGCACACCGGCGATGCGTTCACCTTCTTCTCGCCGTTCCTGGGTTGGCTGGGCGTGTTCCTGACCGGCTCGGATACCTCGTCCAACGCCTTGTTCTCGGCATTGCAGGCGACCACCGCGCAGCAGATTGGCGTGTCCGAGGTGTTGCTGGTCGCAGCCAACACCACCGGCGGTGTCACCGGCAAGATGATCTCGCCACAGTCCATCGCCATTGCCTGTGCGGCGGTGGGCCTGGCCGGCAAGGAGGCCGACCTGTTCCGCTTCACGGTCAAGCACAGCCTGATCTTCACGGTGATGGTCGGCCTGATCACCACCGCGCAGGCGTACTGGCTGACCTGGATGATTCCTTGAGCGATGCCACGCCTGTCCGCCAACGCCACGCAGCTTCGGGCCACAATGTCGCCATGAGTACACAACGCATTTCCGACAAGGTGGCCGCGCAGCTGCGCGCGCTGGTGGACGAGCAACACCTGCAGCCGGGCGACCGGCTGCCGGCCGAGCGCAGCCTGGCGGTACAGCTGGGCGTGTCACGTACGGCGCTGCGCGAGGCCATTGCGCAGTTGGGCAGCCAAGGCTTGTTGATTGCGCGGGTGGGTGGCGGCACCTATGTCGCCGAACCCGCCGCACGCGCGCGGCAAACCCTGGACGAGCCATTGGCACCGTACCTGCCGTTGTTCCAGGGTGATCCGGAATACCGCTTCGACGTACTGGAAATCCGCCACGCGCTGGAAGGCGCCACCGCCTGGCATGCCGCGTTGCGGGCCACCGATGAAGACCGTGCGCGTATCGCACAGGCCTTCCAGACCATGATGGATGCACACGGCAAGGATGATCCTGCCGGCGAAGCGCAGGCCGATGCCGCGTTCCATCTTTCCATCGCCGAGGCCTCGCACAACCTGGTGCTGCTGCAGGTGATGCGCGGCCTGTTCGAGCTGTTGCAGACCAATATCTCGCAGAGCCGAGAAAAGCTTTACACCGCGGCCAGCACGTTCTCGCCGCTGTCGGACCAGCACCGCGAAATGATGGATGCGGTGCTGGCCGGCGATCCCGAACGGGCGCGTGCCGCCGCCCATGCCCACCTTGAGTTCGTGCACACCACGCTGCGCACGCTCGACGACAACGAGGCCCGGCGCGCGCGCGCCTCGCGTCTTCCTTCCCCCCACGGTTGACCCATGATCATCTCCGCCTCCACCGATTACCGCGCGGCCGCGCAGCGTCGCCTGCCGCCGTTCCTGTTCCACTACATCGATGGCGGCGCGTATGCCGAACACACACTCAAGCGCAATGTTTCCGACCTGTCCGACATCGCACTGCGCCAGCGCATCCTGCGCGACATGTCCGATCTCAGTCTGGAGACCGAGCTGTTTGGCGAAACCCTGGCAATGCCGGTTGCGCTGGCGCCGGTCGGTCTGACCGGCATGTATGCACGGCGCGGTGAAGTGCAGGCCGCGCGTGCGGCCGAAAGTCGCGGCGTGCCGTTTACGTTGTCCACCGTGTCGGTGTGCCCGATCGAAGAAGTAGCGCCGTCGATAAAACGGCCGATGTGGTTCCAGCTGTATGTGCTGCGTGACCGTGGCTTCATGCGCAACGCACTGGAGCGCGCGCAGGCCGCTGGCGTCACCACCTTGGTGTTCACCGTGGACATGCCGGTGCCGGGCGCGCGCTATCGCGATGCGCACTCGGGCATGAGCGGCCCGAACGCCAGCCTGCGCCGCATCGGCCAGGCCATCACCCACCCGCGCTGGGCGCTGGATGTCGGCGTGTTGGGCCGCCCGCACGATCTGGGCAACATCTCCGCCTATCGCGGCAACCCGACCGGGCTGGAGGATTACATCGGCTGGCTGGGCAACAACTTCGATCCGTCCATTTCCTGGAAAGACCTGGAGTGGATCCGCGAGTTCTGGAAGGGCCCGATGGTGATCAAGGGCATTCTTGATCCGGACGACGCACGCGATGCGGTGCGTTTCGGCGCGGACGGCATTGTGGTTTCCAACCACGGTGGCCGCCAGCTCGATGGCGTGCTGTCCACGGCGCGGGCGCTGCCGGCCATCGCCGATGCGGTGCAGGGGGATCTGAAGATTCTTGCCGACTCCGGCATCCGCAACGGACTGGACGTGGTGCGCATGCTCGCGCTCGGCGCCGACAGCGTGTTGCTCGGCCGTGCCTTTGTGTACGCCTTGGCCGCACAGGGCGAAGCCGGCGTTGCCAATCTGCTGGACCTGATCGCCAAGGAGATGCGCGTGGCGATGACGCTGACCGGCGCGCGCCGCATTGCCGACATCGGCCGCGATTCGCTGGTCAACCTGGCATGAGCACGCACGTGGCGCTGCTTGCGCAACTGCGCGCAGCGGTGGGCAACAGCCACGTGCTGACCGGCGACAAGGCAACGCGCCGCTTCCGCAAGGGCTACCGCTTCGGTGATGGCGCGGTGCTGGCGGTGGTGCGCCCCGGCACGCTGCTGGAAATGTGGCGCGCATTGCAGGCGGCGGTGCAGGGTGGGGCAGCAATCATTCTGCAGGCGGCCAACACCGGCCTGACCGGCGGCTCCACGCCCGATGGCGACGACTATGGCCGGCCCATCGTATTGATCAACACGCTGCGCCTGACCGGCGTGCAGTTGCTCAACGAAGGCCGGCAGGTGCTGTGCCTGCCCGGTGCAACGCTGGATCGTCTGGAACAAACCCTGGCACCGCTCGGGCGCGAACCGCATTCGGTGATTGGTTCCTCGTGCATCGGCGCATCGGTGTTGGGTGGCGTGTGCAACAACTCCGGTGGCTCGCTGGTACGGCGCGGGCCCGCGTATACCGAGCTGGCGTTGTACGCGCAGGTTGATGCAGCCGGTGAGCTGCGTCTGGTCAATCATCTGGGCATCGCGCTGGGCGACACGCCGGAAGAAATTCTGCGGCGCGTACAGGCCGGCGATTACTCAACAGCGGATGTGCAGAACGACGCTGCGCGTGCCGCCTCCGACCCGCGCTATGCCGAGCAGGTGCGGCAGGTGGATGCGGCCACGCCCGCGCGTTTCAACGCCGACCCCAGCCGCCATTACGAAGCAGCGGGTTCGGCTGGCAAGCTGGCCGTGTTCGCGGTGCGCCTGGATACCTTCGCCAAGGAAGCGGCCGAGGTGTTCTATATCGGCAGCAACCGCACCGACAGCCTCACTGCTATCCGTCGCCACCTGCTGACGGGTTTCGAGCGCCTGCCAATTTCCGGTGAGTACATTCACCGCGTCGCCTATGACATCGGCGAGCGTTATGGAAAAGATACTTTTCTGCTGATCGACAAGCTGGGCACCGCGCGCGTACCGGCGGCATTCGCCTTGAAGAGCCGCGTCGATGGCTGGTTTGAGCGGCTGGGGCTGCGCGGCGTCACCGATCACGCGATGCAACTGCTGACCGGCCTGCTGCCCTCGCATTTGCCCAGGCGCATGGGCGAGTACCGGCAACGCTACGAGCATCATCTGCTGCTGAAGGTCTCCGCACAGGACGCCGCCGCCACCGAAGCCTGGCTGCGCGAGTTCTTCGCCACGCATGAAGGCGATTTTTTCCACTGCACGGCGGAGGAAGGCCGCAAGGCGTTCCTGCATCGCTTTGCCGTTGCGGGTGCGGCGGTGCGTTACCGCGAGGTGCATCGCGCGCAGGTGCAGGACATCGTCGCGCTGGACATCGCCCTGCGTCGCGACGACCGCGACTGGTTCGAGCAGCTGCCGACGGAGCTGGATAACCGCCTGCTGCACAAGCTCTATTACGGCCATTTCCTGTGCCACGTGTTCCACCAGGATTACATCGCGCGCAAGGGTGAAGACCCGATGGCGATTGAACACGCCATGTGGAAACTCTTGGACGAGCGCGGCGCCGAATATCCGGCCGAGCACAACGTCGGTCACCTGTACCCGGCCAAGCCGGCGCTGGCGCAGTTCTACCAGCAGCTGGATCCCAGCAATACCTTCAACCCCGGCATCGGCCAGACCAGCAAGCAGCCGGATTGGAAAGGCTGTGATTGCGCGGGGCATTGAGCGCAAGGCTGACTGCTTGAGCGCCTGATTTAGCCCCTCTCCCGTTCACGGGAGAGGGGTTGGGGTGAGGGGAAGCTTCCAGCAAGCCAAAGCCAAAAGCCCCCTCATCCGCCCCTGCGGGGCACCTCGCTTCGCGCCCCTGTCCAGCGCAGCGCGCTGGCCGTTCAGTCTTGTACGAGCCAATGGCTCGTAAGCAACAAGCCCTCACCCCGCCCGCGGGAAAAGGGATGCAGGCTGAATGCAGCGCATCGGCTTTAGCCCCTCTCCCGTTCACGGGAGAGGGGTTGGGGTGAGGGGGAGCTTCCAGCAAGCCAAGGTCAAAAGCCCCCTCATCCGCCCCTGCGGGGCACCTCGCTCCGCGCCCCTGTCCAGCGCAGCGCGCTGGCCGTTCAGTCTTGTACGAGCCAATGGCTCGTAAGCAACAAGCCCTCACCCCGCCCGCGGGAGAAGGGATGCAGGCCAAATGCAGCGCATCGGCTTTAGCCCCTCTCCCGTTCACGGGAGAGGGGTTGGGGTGAGGGGAAGCTTCCAGCAAGCCAAGGTCAAAAGCCCCCTCATCCGCCCCTGCGGGGCACCTTCTCCCGCCCGCGGGAGAAGGGATGGGCTTTGATGGATATTTCCTGCGCGGCATCTTCCGCGCCTACTGAATCAATACGTTACAAGTATCAATCCGTACACAACAGGTTATGGATCGACCTGTTCGACAGGCGCAAGCTTCACCGCATCTCCAATGAACAGGTCTGCAGATGCAGGCCAAGATGCAATGCAGCCCGAATCCAGCAATACGCCAGCCTGCAACGAATCACTGGCGCCGATCACGCCACCCAGCGCGGCAACCGAACAGCCCCACATCCACCAGGGCACACCCGAATTCAAACGCGCGGTGCTGGCCCTGTTCATGGCCGGCTTCGCCACATTCGGCGTGCTGTACTGCGTGCAGCCGCTGCTGCCCGGCTTCAGCAGCCACTTCGGCATCAGTGCTGGCAACAGCGCCTTGGCCTTGTCGGTCAGCACCGGCGTGTTGGCGGTGGCGATGCTGGTGGCAGGCATCATCTCCGACCGCATTGGCAGGCGCCCGGTGATGGTGGTTTCGTTGATGGCCTCGGCGCTGCTCACCCTGGGCACCGCGCTGACCGATGACTGGAACACGCTGTTGGTGTTGCGCACCCTGTTGGGCCTGAGCCTGAGCGGCGTGCCGGCAGTGGCGATGACTTGGCTGGTCGAGGAAATGGACAGCCGCTCGCTCGGTCTGGCGATGGGCCTGTACATCGGTGGCAACGCAGTGGGCGGCATGAGCGGCCGTCTGATAGCCGGTGTGATCGCTGACCATTGGGGCTGGCGTGCGGGCATTGGCACGGTGGGCGTGATCGCGCTGTTGGCAACCATCGTGCTGTGGACGCAGTTGCCCGCATCGCGTCCCTTCCGCGCCACGCATGCGGAAATGACGCGATTGCCTGCACGTTTTTCTGGCCTGTTTCGTGATGCAGCGTTGCCGTGGTTGTTTGCCTGCGGGTTCCTGCTGCTGGGTGTGTTTGTCACCCTGTACAACTTCCTCGGCTACCACCTGGCCGCGCCGCCGTACCACCTGAGCCAGACCGTGGTCGGCCTGATCTTCACGGTGTATCTGGTGGGCAGCTTCAGCTCGGCGTGGATGGGGCAGCTGGCCAACCGTCTGGGGCGCGGCCCGGTGTTGGCACTGTCATTCGGCCTGGTGTTGTTGGGTATCGTGTTGCTGGCGTTGCCGTGGTTGGCGGCGATGGCATTAGGTATCGCACTGGCGACGTTCGGGTTCTTCGGCGGCCATTCGGTGGCGAGCAGTTGGGTAGGCGTGCGCGCCGGCGGCCTGCGGGCGGAAGCATCGGCGTTGTACCTGTTTTCCTATTACCTGGGTTCCAGCGTGCTGGGTGCGTTGGGTGGGGTGTTCTATACGCACTGGGGCTGGGCCGGCGTGTGCGGCTTCACCTTGCTGCTGACCTTGGCGGGCGCGTGTGTGGCGTGGCGCCTGTGGCATCAGTTGCGGGTGGAGGAGGTGGGAGTGGCGATGGTTGCTGGCCGGTGAAGGCTACCTCTCCCCTCTCCCCAACCCCGCGCCCGCCACGGGCGAGGGGCGTTGGAGCTGCCGTTGGGGTTAGGGCGTCAACTTGACGTGCTCCGAGCCCCTCTCCCCTTGCGGGAGAGGGGTTGGGGAGAGGGGAGAGGGAGGGAGAGCGCGAGCCTCACCCACCCACTTCCCGCTTCAACAACGCGATGAATTGCCGCAGCAACGGTGTCACCGATTCACGCCGCCATGCCAGTTGGATTTCCGATGCCGCGCCGCGGTCGGACAACGCGACAAAACGTGCGCCCTCCACCTGGATATGGCTGCACGACGAAGGCAGCACGCACACGCCAAGGCCGGCGGCCACAAGGCTGATCAAGGTGGATGACTCACCGGCCTCCTGCACGATGCGTGGGCTGAAACCGGCGTTGCGGCACAGCGTGATCACATGGTCATGGATGCCCGCGCCGGCATCGCGCGAGAAACCCACGAACGGCTCGTGCGCAAACTGCCGCAACGACACGCGCAGTTTCGACGACGCCCTGCCGGCGACTGCCGGATGTGTGGCGTGTACCACCAACGCCAACGGGTCATCGAACAGACGCTTGGCCACCAGCTCTTCGGGCAGCACGCGTTTGCGGATGATGCCCACGTCCAGCTCCTCGGCCAGCAGTGCATCGATCTGACGCAGGCTGTTCATCTCGCGCAGTTGCATCTGCACCTGCGGGTACTGCTGCCGGTAGGCGAATATCGCGCGGGGAATCTGCGGCAACAGTGGCGTGGCACGGGTCAGGCCCAGGCGCAGTTGGCCGCTCTCGCCGCGTTGCGCACGCTGTACCAGCGCCACTGCACCGTCCACGCGTTGCAGGATGTCGCGCGCCTGTTCCAGCAGCACGTTGCCGGCAGGCGTGAGGTGTACGCGGCGGTGACTGCGGACGAACAATTGCGCGCCGATCAGCGTTTCCAGTTGTCGGATCTGCTGGCTGAGTGGCGGCTGCGACATGCCCAGACGTTCGGCGGCACGGCCGAAATGCAGGGTGTCTGCAACGGCGAGGAAGTAACGCAGGTGGCGCAGTTCGAGCGACATGCGCGCAGTCTAGGCCGGCATGGTCCTGCCGACCAATTGAATGCCGGACGAAGTACAAATCCCGAATCCCGAATCCCGAATCCCCAGCCGCTACCGCTCCGAATGCCCGGTATCGTCGTATTGCCTTGGCGCAAACAGGTCCGGCTGGATCAGCTCGACAAACGCCCGCGCCTGCGGCGACAGCACCTTGCCCCGGCGCACCACCACGCCATAGCTGCGCGCCGGGAAGTAATCGCCCATTGCCCGCGTCGCCAGCTTGTCGCGGTCGCTGTCGTTCAGGCACAACGCGGTGACGATGCTGATGCCCATTCCCATCGCCACGTACTGCTTGATCACCTCCCAGCCGCCGACCTCCAGCGCCACCGTGTACGGCACGCGGTGCTGCTGGAACACCAGGTCCACCAGCCGCCAGGTGATCTGCCGGCGCGGCGGCAGGATCAGCGGCCACGGCGAGAGGTCTTCCAGGGTCAGGTTCTTCTTCCTCGCCAGCGGGTGGTCGGGCGGGGTGATCAGCACCTGGTCGAAGCGGTATACCGGCGCGTAGCTCAGGTCGGCCGGCACATCCATCATCGAGCCGATGGCCAGGTCGGCGGCGTCGCTGCGCAGCAGGTCGGTGCCATCGGCGCTGATGGCGTTGTGCAGGGTCAGGCGCACGTCCGGGTGCTGGCGACGGAAGTTTTCGACGATCTTCGGCAGCAGGTAGAGGATGGTCGACGAATTTGCGGCGATGTTGAGCTCGCCGGCATCCAGCCCGGCCACTTTCTCGCGGAATCGCGGCAACAGCCCGTCCAGGTTTTCCACCAGCGGCTGGGCCATGTCGTACAGCAACTGGCCTTCGCGGCTGGGTACCAGCCGGCGCCCGCTGCGCTCGAACAACACCACCCCCAGCTCCCGTTCCAGCGCCTGCAACTGCAGGCTCACCGCTGGCTGGCTGACAAAAAGCGCTTCCGCTGCCCGCGAAACTGACCCAAGACGCACCGTCTGCAGAAAGGCGCGCAGCGGCTTGAGCCGGTCAGACTTGTAGGAAAAACGCGGGGTTACGGGAGTTTTCTTGGTCATTTGAGGCCAATTATTAGCACAACTTATAAAGACCATTGCAAAAACTGTTTTGTTAAATAAGTGCCTGCGGCGGCACGTTGGAGTCCCACGACAACGCAGGAACCTCCCATGTCCGCCGTCGCCCAGGCCATTCCGGCATCGACCACCCCCCGCCCGACTCCGGGCATCACCGTGACCACCCAGCTGGCAGGCCAGTCCGCGCTGTTGCCGGCCGGTGCACTGGGGCTGCTGGTATCGCTGCACCGCGCGGTGGAGCCGGAGCGGCAGAAGCGGCTGGCGGCGCGCAACCAGCGCCAGGCGTTCTTCGACCAGGGCGGCACGCCAGACTTCCGTGCCGACACCCGCGCCATCCGTGACGGCGACTGGACGGTGGCGCCGATCCCGGCCGCGCTGCAGGACCGCCGCGTCGAGATCACCGGCCCGACCGACCCGAAGATGGTCATCAACGCGCTGAACTCCGGCGCCAAGGTGTTCATGGCCGACTTCGAGGATTCCACCTCGCCGACCTGGCGCAACGTGCTGGCCGGCCAGCAGACCATGCGCGCGGCGGTGCGCGGTGACCTGGACTTCACCGCGCCGGCAGCCAACGGCAAGCCGGCCAAGCACTACACGCTGCGCCCGTTTGACGAGCAGGCGGTGCTGATCGTGCGCCCGCGTGGTTGGCACCTGGATGAAAAGCACGTGCTGGTCGATGGCCAGCCCATTGCCGGCGGCCTGTTCGATGCGGCGGTGTTCGCCTTCCACAACGCCCGCACGCTGATGGACGCCGACCGCGGCCCGTACTTCTACCTGCCCAAGCTGCAGTCGATGGAAGAAGCGGCGCTGTGGGAATGCGCGCTGTCGCACATCGAAGGCATGCTGGGCCTGCCGCATGGGCAGATCAAGGTCACGGTGCTGATCGAAACACTGCCGGCGGTGTTCGAGATGGACGAGATCCTGCACGCCCTGCGTGACCGCATCGTCGGCCTGAACTGTGGCCGCTGGGACTACATTTTTTCCTACCTGAAAACCTTCCGTCGCCACGCCGACAAGGTGCTGCCCGAGCGCGGCCAGGTGACGATGACCCAGCCGTTCCTGAAGGCGTATTCGGAACTGTTGATCAAGACCTGCCACCGCCGTGGTGCGCACGCGATGGGCGGCATGGCCGCGCAGATTCCGATCAACCATGACGCGGCGGCAAACGAACAGGCCATGGCCCGCGTGCGTGCCGACAAGCTGCGCGAAGTCAGCGCCGGCCACGACGGCACCTGGGTGGCGCACCCTGCCTTGATTCCGGTGGCGCGCGCGATCTTTGACGAGCACATGCCCGGCGCCAACCAGCACAACGTGCTGCGCCGCGACGTGCAGGTCAGTCGCGAGGAACTGATCGCACCGTGCAGCGGCACCGTTACCCGCGCCGGCTTCGAGAACAACGTCGAAGTCTGCGTGCGTTACCTGGCCGCCTGGCTGGACGGCAACGGCTGCGTGCCCATCCACAACCTGATGGAAGACGCCGCCACCGCCGAGATCAGCCGCAGCCAGATCTGGCAGTGGTTGCACGCCGGCAATCAACACCTGGACGACGGCACCGCGATCGACCTGGCCCTGCTGGAAAGCACCCTGCGTGCCCTGCCAGCGCGCTTGGGCGATACCTCCGCGCTGCCCGGTGGCAGCCGCATCACCCAGGCCATCGGCCTGCTCGACCAACTCAGCCGCAGTGACACGCTGGCCGAGTTCCTGACCTTGCCGGCCTACCGGCAGATCGACTGACCCTTCCCCATACGCAGCAACTTTTCATTCGAGGACGAGACGATGAGCACCTACCAGCAACAGATCGACGCCCTGCAGCAGGACTGGGACACCAACCCGCGTTGGAAGGGGTTGCAGCGCACCTACAGCGCCGCTGATGTGGTGCGCCTGCGCGGCAGCGTGCAGCCGGAACATACCCTGGCCAAGCGCGGCGCCGAGCGCCTGTGGGAGCTGGTCAACGGCAGTTCGAAGAAGGGCTACGTCAACGCGTTTGGTGCGATCAGCGCCGGCCAGGCGATGCAGCAGGCCAAGGCCGGGCTGGAAGCGGTATACCTGTCCGGCTGGCAGGTGGCCGCCGATGGCAACACTTCCGAAACCATGTACCCGGACCAGTCGCTGTATGCCTACGACTCGGTGCCGACCATGGTCCGCCGCATCAACAACACCTTCCAGCGCGCCGACGAAATCCAGTGGAAGAACATCATCGACGGCAAGGTCAAGGCCGAGGATGCGATCGACTTTTTCCTGCCCATCGTTGCCGATGGCGAGGCCGGCTTCGGCGGCGTGCTCAACGCTTACGAGCTGATGAAGAACATGATCGTCGCCGGTGCCGCCGCAGTGCATTTCGAGGACCAGCTGGCAGCGGTGAAGAAGTGTGGCCACATGGGTGGCAAGGTGCTGGTGCCAACCCAGGAGGCCATCCAGAAGCTGTCGGCCGCGCGCCTGGCCGCCGACGTGCTGGGCGTGCCGACCATCGTGCTGGCCCGCACCGATGCCGAAGCCGCCAACCTGCTGACCAGCGACTTCGACCCCAACGATGCCCCGTTCGTCACCGGCCAGCGCACCGCCGAGGGCTTCTACCGCGTGAAGAACGGCCTGGAGCAGGCGATCAGTCGCGGCGTGGCCTACGCCCCGCACGCTGACCTGGTGTGGTGTGAAACCGGCACCCCGGACCTGGGTTTTGCCCGTGAATTCGCCCAGGCCGTGCATGCCGCCAGCCCCGGCAAGCTGCTGTCCTACAACTGCTCGCCTTCGTTCAACTGGAAGAAGAACCTGGATGACAAGACCATCGCCAAGTTCCAGGATGAGCTGGCCGCGCTGGGCTACAAGTACCAGTTCATCACCCTGGCCGGCATCCACATCAACTGGTTCAACACCTTCAAGTTCGCCCACGATTACGCGCGCGGCGAAGGCATGCGCCACTACGTGGAACAGGTGCAGGAGCCGGAATTCGCCGCCCGCGAGCAGGGCTACACCTTTGTCTCGCACCAGCAGGAAGTGGGCGCGGGGTATTTCGACGATGTGACCACGGTGATCCAGGGCGGCGCCTCCAGCGTCACCGCGCTGACCGGCTCCACCGAGGAAGAGCAGTTCCAGACCGAAGAAGCCGCTTGAGCGCTTAGTTAAGGTCATTTCAAAGGGGCTCTTACGAGCCCCTTCTTTTTTGCCTGCTTGAAAACGCGGGTTTTCCCCAAAGGTGAGACCCACATCACCTTATTTTGATGCTAGTCTCGCCGGATTGCCCGCCAGCCACGGCGGGGGATCCATGGGGCACGGGATGAGCGGCATGGGAGTGGGGGGCTTGGCGCGGCAAACAGAACTTCCTGTGGGCTCGACAGCCACGGGGGGCGCCGTGTGCCGTGCCCAGGTTTCTGCCGTGGAATTTGCCCTGTTCGCGCAGTTTGGCCGCCGCCGCACTCTGGCCGCCGATGAGCTCCTGTTCCAGCGCGGCGATGCCGGCACCTCGATGTTCATTGTCATCACGGGTGTGATCAGCCTGGATTTCGGCCCCGGGCAGGTGCCCAAGCAGCTTGGCGCCAATGATTTTTTTGGCGAGCTGGGCCTGTTGATCGACAACCACCCACGTTCGTCGGCAGCACGCGCATGCTGCGAGAGCCTGTTGCTGGAAATCAGCCGTGCCAGCTTCCATCGCCTGATCGACCAGGACCCGGCGACCGTGGTGTTTTTCCTGCGGCGCACACTGTGGCGCGTGGTGTCCAGTGAGCAGCGCCTGGTTGGGCAGCTCAGCCGTCGCAACGAAGAACTGGAAGTTGCGCTTGGCAACCTTTACAGCGCCAGCCACGAGCTGCAGCACACCCGTGAGCTGGTCTATACCGATGACCTGACCGGCATGGGCAACCGTCGCGCGCTCACGGTGTACCTGCAGAACGCGCATCGTTCCGAGCGGCGCCCACAGGGCCTGCTGCTGATCGACTGTGATGACTTCAAGGGTCTGAACGATTCCCAGGGGCACCTGGCCGGCGACCACATGCTGTAATGTCTCGGCCGTGTGTTGAGCTCGGTGGCGGGCAAGGACGATATCGCCTGCCGGCTGGGCGGTGATGAGTTCTGCGTGCTGCTGCTGGAGGCGGACATGCAGCGGATGTCGCGCGTTGCAGGGTTCATCCTCGAGGCCGTGCGTGGGCTGGTGGCGTTCCCGGGTGCGATGCCCGGTACATGCTCGGTCAGCATTGGGCTGGTGCTGATGGATGCGCGTGACCACTGGAATGACGCCTACTCGCGCGCCGATGGCGCCTTGTACGAGGCCAAACGTCTGGGCGGTGGCCGCATGCAATGGACACCGGACTGAGCGGCCGCGGAGGTTGAAGCAGGCATGGAAACCGACAATCTCCAATCCGACCGTCAATTCAAGACGCTGATCCTGACCGATCTTTGCGACTCGGTGACGCTGGTCGAGCGTATTGGCGACACCGCCGCCGCCGACCTGTTCCGCCGACTCGATGCACAGGTACTGCAGTTGCTGCAGCGCTGGCGTGGCCGGCTGATTGACCGCTCCGACGGCATGTTCCTGCTGTTTGATACACCTGTGGATGGTCTGGGGTTTGCCCTGGACTACATGGATGAACTGCACGCCCTGGGCAAGGCATTGAAGCTGCCGCTGCAGGCGCGCATGGGCCTGCATGTGGGCTATGTATTGTCCTGGCACAACAGCGAGGAGGCCATTGCTGCCGGTGCCAAGGCGCTGGAAGTGGAAGGTCTGGCCAAGCCGATGGCTGCGCGCTTGATGGCGCTGGCGCGTCCGGGCCAGATCCTGATGTCGTCGGCGGCCGAATCGATGATGCGCAGCGGTCAGCGCGAACTCGGTGATGGCGGCACCAACCTGCGCTGGAAATCGCACGGGCGCTGGCGTTTCAAGGGCCTGCCGACCAGGCAGGAAGTGTTTGAAGTGGGCCGGCAGGGGCGCGCACCGCTGCGTATGCCGGCCGGTTCGGCCAAGGCGCGCCGTGAGCTGCCGCTTTGGCGGCGGCCGGTGGCGTTGGTCGCCGAGATTGCGGTGGTGGCGGCGGTGGTGGCGGTGACCTGGGTGCTGGTCCGGTCAGAGCCGGCCATCGCCTTTGCCGAGCGCGATTGGGTGGTGGTGGCGGATGTGCGCAACCTCACCGGCCATCCACAACTGGACCATGGTCTGGAGCAGGCCTTTCGAATCAGCCTGGAACAGTCGGCCTACGTCAACGTGCTCAGTGACCTGAAGGCGCGCGAGACGATGAAGCAGATGCTCTTGCCGGAAAACGCCTCGATCGACCGCCGCGCGGCAATGCAGATCGCCGTGCGTGACGGTGCGCGTATCGTGCTGGAACCGAGCGTGCGCGAAGTACATGGGCAGCTGCGTGTCTCGGTGGATGTAGTAGATCCGGAGAAAGGACAGACGGTCGCTACGGTGTATGCCGACAGCCATGGCGTATCGTCGGTTCTGGCATCAACGGATGTCGTGGTTGCTCAGCTGCGTAGCCGGCTGGGCGAGGCGGTAGCGGATGTACGCCGTGCTTCTTCGCCGTTGCCGCAGGTTGCAACGGCCAACCTGGATGCGCTCCATGTCTATGCGGCCGCGTTGAAGGCCTATGGACAGGGCGACGTGCAGCGCTCGCTGGACTACTACGACGTCGCGATAGGGATCGACCCGGAGTTCGCGATGGCCTATCTGGGTCAGGTGCGCTCGTTGGCCAGCCTTGCACGGTTTGATGATGCGCGGCAAAAACTTGCGATCGCCGAGAAACTGCACGACCGTTTGAGCACACGCGAAGCGCTCTACATGGACGCATGGAAGCGGGAGTTGTTGGGAAGGAACGAAGCAGAGACCTATCGCGCCTGGAAGGTGCTTGCTGACCTGTATCCGGATCACCATGGCGCGAACGCCAATCAGGCCCTGGCGGCACTCGCGCTTGGCAGGTACGCAGAGGCCGAACGTTTGGCCGCACGCCTGAGTGTGCCGCAGAATGGCTTTCGCAACGCCGCGTTGCAACTTCAGGGGCGCGTACAGCTTGCGCGGGAGAAACTGCCGGCCGCGCTGGCGTCACTGGAGGAAGCCACGGCCATGGCCGATGGCCGGGTCAACAGATATTTGATTGGCGCAAAGGCGGCGAGCGGGGATATGACAGGGGCCAGGAACACGCTGCATCAGCTCCCTGCCGACAACCCGGGAGTTTGGCTGGAAGGCGTGGCACTGGCGCTCGACGAGGGCCGCTCGGCAGATGCACTCGATGTCATCCAGCGTGCCGCACGGCAATGCTCGGGCGTGCAATCCGGTGAGTGCGAGATATTCTCCGTCGCGCGCCTGAGCGCGCACGCCGCCGCAGGCGTATGTATTTCCCCCCAGGAGGTGGAGCGCGTGGTCCGCCCGTTGCTGGAAAGGATCGCCGAACCCGACGCGCCTGAGCGCGGCACCCGCCTGTACTATGCTGCCGCAGCCGTCTATGCCGCACAGCGGCTTGGCTTGGGAGCTGCCTTTGAGCGTGATGTGCAAAGGCTCGTTGAACTCGCTGAAAGTGTGGGTGATCCACGCGCCACCGAATTGGTTGCGCTGGTACACGCCAATGAGCTGCGTCGTTCCGGTGATGTCACCGCCGCGCTGCGGCGATTGAAAGCACTGGTCACAGAGGGGGAGCTGTTCCAGGTCCACAGCGTCCTTGCAGCGGTCTACCGGGACATGGGCAATATGCAGGATGCCGAACGGGAGAATGCATGGATGCGCCGGCATCGGGGCCTTGCCTACGCCGAATATGCCGGCAGCTCCACACTCCAGGCCTTGAATGTCCATGACAGCGTCGTAGGCCCGGGGCCGTTGCTTTGCGAGCGCATGCCGCCGGGCAGGTCGGTCCCCGAGGCTTAGCGATCGGTCCGTTGCGTGCCTTCGACGAAGGCAAATGGCAAGGAAAATGCCGAACTCTTGGTCAGTTGCTGGACCAACTGTTCACGCGCGGCTGAAAGCTCCGCTGCCGAGGCCAGCTTCCCCAGCACGCAGCATTCCTTCGCTGCCGCGCTGGCGGCGACACTTACCCGGGCCAGTGCGGTTCCGGGGTCGTTCTGGAATTCATCACGGTAAGCAGGGTCAGTGATCAGGAGATCCAGAAGGGCAAGGGCTTCATCCTGGGTGAGGACGTTGTTGGTCATGGTCTGCGCTCCTTGTGCTTGGTGAAGGGTGGGCGGGAACTATATCGACTGGCAGTGACCTACCTAAAGCGGTTCCAGGTATCAGCATTCCAAAAGGAGGCGCCGATGGATGGAGAGGCTTGGGGGAAGTGAGCAAGTGCCCCTGGATAGGCGAGAGCGGACTGCCTCGGTCACTTGCGCGACGAGGCCCGATCATTGCCATGCTCTTTCCCATGAGGAATCGAGGCGCCGATGCAGTCAGGTTGCAACGGCCGGTTCTTGCGAGGTCGCCGGTAGTGGGGCGGTAATCCCCCCCAGCACATAGTGGGAGATTGGCATTGAAGGTTCGTCGTTGTGCGGTTGTTTACTTCGAACGGCGAGAAGTCCGCCGTTTTGATCTGGCCAGCCTTCTTTCCGGAGGCAATGGATTGGTGCGGGAAATGTCCTGGGTCGCCATGGCCCCGCACCTGGCGTCCGAGGTGACGATTTCGGAAGAGGAGCTATTGGTGATCGGAAGGTATGGTCCGACGGATTGGGTCGTGCTGGATACCCCGATGGACGCTTTGCTTTTCAGATTGATCGAGCAGGGGCTTTTGCTCACCGATGCCTTGGAAGGCAGTGAATCAGAGAAGGCGGATGCTCGCTTCCGAACGCTGAACTGGTGGCCATTGGCGGCGATGGTGCATTGGGCTGCCCGGTGGAATGAGACCAATAGCGTGGAGGCAATGCAGCGACTTGGGACTGACAACGTTGAAGGTCTTCTGCGTTGCCATGGCCCACCGCCGCCGGTCACGATTGATCGTCAGGCGGCCGGTCTTGATGTGAGCCTTGAAAGGGCAAGCCCTGGTGATCTGGATCATCTGATGTCCAGGCGTGCAACGTGCCGAAACTTTGACTCCAAAAGGCCGCTTGAGCATGCGTTGCTCTCCCGGGTATTGGAGCGTGTCTTCGCGGCGCAAGGGCGGGCAAGTCAAGCAGAAGGGGTCGAGTTCCTCAAGAAGCACACTCCCTCAGGGGGGAGCTTGCATGCGACGGAGGCCTATCTCATTGTGCAGCGGGTAGAGGGCATCGCCGCTGGGCTTTATCACTACCGTCCCATTGATCATTCGTTGCGGCCTTTGCCCGGCCCAGCGCTTCCGTTGAGCGAGTTTGCGCGCAGCGCCCTGGCGGGTCAGTACTGGTTTTCAGAAGCACCAGTACTTGTGGTCTATGCACCACGTGTTGCTCGAAGTCATTGGAAGTATCAGAACCATCCAAAGGCCTATCGTGCTTTAACGTTGGATGTTGGGCATCTGTCGCAGACGCTCTATCTGAGTGCGACTGATCTCGGCCTGGGTGCGTTCGTCACTGCAGCAATCAATGAGATGCAGCTGGAACAGGCTTTCGGCCTTGGCGGCTTGGAAGAAGGGCCGATCGCAGTTGGAGGTTTTGGCTGGAGAGCAGCGGAGCAGGATGTCGCTGAATTCGATCCAGCCGGTGCCATCTGGTGAGGATGGCTACCCGTCACCAGCTGATGATGCGGTGTGGCTAGCTGGCCTCAAAATCCACCAGCACCGCCCCGTCGCCCACCTGGTCGCCGGCCTTGGCGCGGAAGCCGTGCACGGTGCCGTCGGCCGGGGCCTGCAGGGTGTGCTCCATCTTCATCGCTTCCATCACCAGCAACGCGGTGCCGCGGCTGACGCTGCTGCCCGGCTCGACCAGCAGCGAGACAATCCGGCCGGGCATCGGTGCGAGCAGGCTGCCGCCGTGATCGTTGGCCGTGTCGGCTTCGGCGACCGGGTCGTGCAGGATGAAATGCTGCTGGCGTTCATCACCGAAGACGTGCAGCGCATTGCCATCGCGCAGCGCCGTACCGCGGTGCAGCCGATCGCCGACCTGCAGGGCATGCCGGTTGCCCTGCAGCGTGCCAACGACCTGCACCTGCTCCTCGCCGACCAGCACCTGCCAGCCGTCGGCCTGCCTGCGCACCTGCAGCGTTTGTTGCTGCTGCAGATGCTCGAGCATGACCGAGCGTGCGGCCGGCCCGGTCAGGCGCCAGCCATCGTTGATCGCCCACGGCGAAGGGTCGTTAGTTGCGCCGGCATGGTCATTGGCCGCCAGTACCGCAGCCACGGCCCAATCGGCTGATGTTGCAGCGCTGTGCTGGATGTCCAACGCGTCGCGCTCACGTTCGATCAACGCGGTATCCAGGTTGGCGTGGCGGAACGAATCGGTCATCACCAGCCGGCGCAGGAACGCTGCATTGGTGGTGACACCGACCACCTGACATTGCGCCAGGGCACGCTGCATGCGCTGCAGCGCGCTGTTGCGGTCCACGTCCCAAACGATCAGCTTGGCGATCATCGGATCGTAGTACGGGGTGATTGCATCGCCCTGCTCAACGCCGGCATCGACACGCACGTTGGCGCTGGACTGTGGCAATTGCAGGTGACGCAGGGTGCCGGTGGAAGGCAGGAAGCCGCGGTCGGCATCTTCGGCATACAGGCGCGCTTCCAGCGCATGCCCATGGATGCTCAGCTGCTCCTGCGTCTTCGGCAGCGGCTGGCCGACGGCAACGCGCAGCTGCCATTCGACCAGGTCGGTGCCGGTGATCATCTCGGTGACGGGGTGCTCCACCTGCAGCCGGGTGTTCATTTCCATGAAATAGAAATCGCCCTCCGGCCCGGCAATGAATTCCACCGTGCCGGCGCCCACATAGCCCACCGCGCGTGCGGCATCGGTGGCGGCCTTGCCCATCGCCGCGCGCCGTTCGGGCGTCATGCCGGGCGCGGGTGCTTCTTCCAGTACCTTCTGATGGCGGCGTTGTACCGAGCAATCGCGCTCGAACAGATAGACCACGTTCCCCTGGCTGTCGCCGAACACCTGGATTTCGATATGACGCGGGCGTTCGACGTACTTTTCCACCAGCACATGCGCATTGCCAAACGACGCCTGTGCCTCGCGTTGGCAGCTGGCCAGCGCGGCCTCGAAATCAGCACTGGCCTCGACCTTGCGCATGCCCTTGCCACCGCCACCGGCGCTGGCCTTGATCAGCACCGGGTAACCAATGGCATCGGCCTGGGCACGCAGGAACTCCGGCTCCTGGCGGTCACCGTGGTAGCCCGGTGTCAACGGCACATTGGCCGCCTGCATCAAGGCCTTGGCCGAACTCTTGTCGCCCATGGCATCAATGGCGCTGGCCGGCGGGCCAATGAAGACAATGCCGGCTTCGGCACAGGCACGCGCAAAGCCGGCGTTCTCCGACAAAAAGCCGTAGCCGGGATGGATGGCCTGGGCGCCGCTGCGGCGTGCCGCATCGAGGATCACCTCCGCACGCAGGTAGCTTTCCGCCGCCGGCGCCGCACCGATGTGCACGGCTTCATCGGCCAGGCGCACATGCCGCGCATTGCGATCTGCATCGGAGTACACCGCCACGGTGGCAATGCCCAAGCGACGGCAGGTAGCGATGACGCGGCAAGCAATTTCACCGCGATTGGCGATCAGGATTTTGTTGAACATGACGTTATCCGTTGAGTGCCGTGCCGGAGAGATGGCGGAGAGCAGATGCTGGGAGGCCGAGCTTTGCTCTGGCGGGTGATCTTGATTTTCGGGTTCCCTTCCGCAGCGACGGAGCCGGCAGAAAAGACCCCGAAGGGGCGGCGCACAAGGATGTGCGTCGTTTTTCGACGAGACAGGGATGTCTCGTCGAAAAATCCTGCTGGCGGAGTGAACCGGCGATGCGCAGCATCGCGGGCGCGGAGGCAGGGGGTGCTTTCTTTTGGTTAGCTTTTCTTTGCACAAGCAAAGAAAAGTAACTCGCTCCCCAAAGGGGAGTGAAAGCCCTTGCTCCTGACGTTGTCTTGAGAAGGGGCTGCATGTGCATCACATCCGGAACACGCCAAACCGCGTGTCCTGCACCGGCGCATTGAGACTGGCCGCCAGCGCCAAGCCCAGCACCCGCCGCGTATCGGCCGGATCAATCACCCCGTCATCCCACAACCGCGCACTGGCGTAGTACGGATGCCCCTGCTGCTCGAACTGATCACGGATGGGCTGCTTGAACGCATCCTCCTCCTCGGCCGACCACACACCACCCTTGGCCTCGATGCCGTCGCGCTTGACCGTGGCCAGCACACTGGCCGCCTGCTCACCGCCCATCACCCCGATGCGCGCATTCGGCCACATCCACAGGAAGTGCGGCGAATACGCACGGCCACACATGCCGTAATTGCCGGCACCGAACGAACCACCGATTACCACCGTGTACTTCGGAACACGCGCGTTGGCGACCGCCATCACCAGCTTGGCGCCATCCTTGGCGATGCCGCCGTGCTCGTATTTGCGGCCGACCATGAAGCCGGTGATGTTCTGCAGAAACACCAGCGGGATGTTGCGCTGGCAGCACAGCTCGATGAAGTGCGCACCCTTGAGCGCTGACTCGGAGAACAGGATGCCGTTGTTGGCGATGATGCCAACCGGATGACCCTGCACATGTGCAAAGCCCGTCACCAGCGTGTTGCCGTAGCGCGGCTTGAACTCGTCAAAGCGCGAACCATCGATCACGCGCATGATTACTTCGCGCACGTCGTAGGGCTTGCGCGTGTCGGCCGGGATCACGCCGTACAGTTCCTGCGCATCGAACAGCGGCGCTTCGCTGGCCTGCAGAGCAATGCCGGCGTCCGGCTTGCGCCAGTTGAGGCTGGCGATGATTGCGCGCACCCGCGCCAGCGCCTGCAGGTCGTTGTCGGCCATGTGGTCGGCCACGCCGGAAATGCGCGTATGCACATCGGCACCGCCCAGTTCCTCGGCACTGACCACCTCGCCGGTGGCCGCTTTCACCAGCGGTGGGCCGCCGAGGAAGATGGTGCCCTGTTCCTTGACGATCACCGTCTCGTCGCTCATCGCCGGCACGTAGGCGCCACCGGCGGTGCAGCTGCCCATCACACAGGCGATCTGCGGGATGCCCTGCGCGGAGAGATTGGCCTGGTTGTAGAAGATGCGGCCAAAGTGATCGCGGTCCGGGAACACTTCATCCTGCAGTGGCAGGAAAGCGCCGCCGGAGTCGACCAGATAGATGCACGGCAGGCGGTTCTGCTGCGCGATTTCCTGCGCGCGCAGGTGCTTCTTCACCGTCACCGGGTAATAGGTGCCGCCCTTGACGGTGGCATCGTTGGCGACGATCAGGCATTCCACACCGGACACGCGACCGATGCCGGCGACCATGCCGGCGCCGGGCACCGGGTCGGCGTACATGCCGTGCGCCGCCAACGGAGCCACTTCGAGGAATGGACTGCCGGGATCAAGCAGCGCATCAATGCGCTCGCGCACCAGCAGCTTGCCGCGCGCGGTGTGCTTGGCCCGTGCCGCATCGCTGCCACCGCGCGCGGTGGTCTCCAGCGTGGCGCGCAGATCATCAACCTGCGCCTGCATCGCGATGCGGTTGGCTTCAAAACTTTCGCTGCCGGGTTGCAGTTGGGTGGTGAGGATGGTCATGGCCGAAGTCCTGGGTTCTGGAGCCTGTCTGCGCGCGGAAACATGGCAGCGGGGCTGTTGCTTTGCTTTTGCTGTTGCAGTTCCGTCCCTTCTCCCGCCTGCGGGAGAAGGTGCCCCGAAGGGGCGGATGAGGGGGGCTTCCAAAAGCATTGGGCCTGCTTGCTGGGAGCCTCCCCTCACCCCAACCCCTCTCCCGTGAACGGGAGAGGGGCTTAAGCGGCATCAAGCGGTCTTTTGGAACAACTCACGCCCAATCAACATGCGGCGGATCTCGGAAGTACCTGCTCCAATCTCATACAACTTGGCATCGCGCCACAGACGCCCGGCCGGGTATTCGTTGATGTAGCCGTTGCCGCCGAGAATCTGGATGGCTTCACCGGCGGCCCAGGTCGCTTTCTCCGCCGAATACAGAATGGCACCGGCGGCGTCCTGGCGCGTGGTGCGGCCCTGGTCGCAGGCCTTGGCCACGGCGTACACATACGCGCGGCAGGCATTGAAGCCGACGTACATGTCGGCCAGCTTGGCCTGGATCAACTGGAATGTGCCGATCGCCTCACCGAACTGCTTGCGCTCATGCACATACGGCAGCACCACATCCAGCGCCGCCGCCATCAACCCCAGCGGGCCGCCGGACAACACCACGCGCTCGTAGTCCAGGCCGGACATCAGCACTTTCACGCCGCCGCCGACTTCGCCCAGCACGTTCTCTGCCGGTACTTCGCAATCCTGGAACACCAGCTCACAGGTGTTGGACGCGCGCATGCCCAGCTTGTCCAGCTTCTGCGCGGTGGAAAAACCCTTCATGCCCTTCTCGATGAGGAAGGCGGTGATGCCGCGCGAACCGGCGCTGGCATCGGTCTTGGCATACACCACCAGCACGTCGGCGTCGGGGCCGTTGGTGATCCACATCTTGTTGCCGTTGAGCACGTAGTGGTCACCGCGCTTGTCCGCGCGCAGCTTCATCGACACCACGTCCGAACCGGCGCCCGGTTCGCTCATCGCCAGCGCGCCGATGTGTTCACCGCTGCACAGCTTGGGCAGGTATTTGTGCTTCTGCGCTGGGCTGCCGTTCTTGCGCAGCTGGTTGAGGCACAGGTTGGAATGCGCGCCGTAGGACAGGCCAATGCCACCGGACGCGCGCGAGATTTCCTCCATCGCCACCACATGCGCCAGATAGCCCATGCCGGTGCCGCCGTATTCCTCTTCCACGGTCATGCCCAGCAGGCCCTGTTCGCCCAGCTGGCGCCACAGTTGGTTGGGGAAGTGGTTGGTCGCGTCGGCCTCGGCGGCCAGCGGCGCGATATGCGTGGCGGCGAACTGGGCCACGCTTTCGCGCAGCATGTCGATCTCTTCGCCGAGATCGAAGGACAGGGAGGGGATGTGCATGGGGGCGGCTCCAGTACGGCTTGGCGAGGGGGCGCTCCGGGTTGGGGGTGACGGGCAAGGCCGCCAGCACGGGCGTTTGCGCGCAGCCTAGCGGGTCGCGGTAAAAAAGTGAACACAAATTCAAAAATTGAACCTAGAATCAGCCCATGGCTTACAAACGCTCGGAATTGATGGAAAAACGCCTCGCCGGCAACCGCGAGGCAATCCTGGCCGCGGCCCGCCGGCTGGTCGCCGCAGGCGGTTACCGCAATGCACCGATCACCGCCGTGGCGGCCGAGGCGGGCGTATCCACCGGGCTGATCTACCGCCACTTCCCGTCCAAGGCGGAGTTGTTCGTGGAAGTGCTGACTGCGGCGGTCGAGCATGAGCTGGAGATCCTGTCGGCCATTGCCGATGAAGCATTGCCGGCGCCGCAGCGGCTGCAGCGGGCGGTGGCCTCGTTCGTGCGCCGTGCCATGGCCGGCCCGGGTTTGGCCTATGCCTTCATCGCCGAGCCGGTGGACCCGGAAGTGGAGGCCGAGCGCATCCGTTGCCGGCGGCTGTTCGGCGATGTGTTCAAGCGCATCCTCGATGACGGCGTGCGCAGTGGCGAGCTGCCCGCGCAGGACCTGGACATCAGTGCGGCCTGCATCGTCGGCGCCTTCACCGAGGCGCTGGTCGGCCCCACCGCGCCCAGCCGTGACGGCCTGCGCGATGGCGAGCACCTGGTCGATGCGATCGGCGCACTGTGCCTGCGTGCGGCGGGTGCGCCGGTACCTGCCTGAGCCGCGGCAGCGGGGCTCGCGCGATGCGCTGAAGATGCTGCGTTGCCGCACGTTTTGCCGCATCCGCGCCCATTGCGGGCGGTGCCATGCGCTGGTCTATACTCGCCGACAGCCATGGTCCACCGACTACTCGCCAGGGGTGTTGAGACGTGCGGAATTACGACCTCGAGTTTCTCAAGCGCTTTTCCATCGTGATCGCCATTCTGGCCATCATCACGATCGGCCTGATCATCTTCGCCTCGTTCCTGCAGCGCTCCATTCCCGCCGAGGTTTCACCCTCGGTGACCAAACGCATTGAAGAACGCATTGCCCCGGTGGGCGCGGTGTACGCCGGGGCCACCGGCGCATCGGCGCAGGCGGCCGCTGCGGCGGCGGCCTCCGCTGCAGCAATGGCCAGCGGTGCCTACGGCGGTACGCTGGACGGCAAGGTGATCTACGACAACCTCTGTACCGCCTGCCACACCAATGGCGTGGGCTTGGCGCCGACGCTGGATCACGCGCACTGGGATGCGCGCCTGGCCCAGGGCAAGGACACCCTCTACAAGCACGCCATCGAGGGATATACCGGCCCGGACGGCGGGATCATGCCGCCCAAGGGTGGCAATGCCGGGCTCAGCGAGGAACAGATCCACGCGGCAGTGGACTGGATGCTCGACAACCTGAAATAGAAAACCGCCAGACTCGGCAGCGGGCAACCGGCCTGATTGCTGCAGAATATCCAGCGCCGCCTTCCTGAGGCGGCGCTTCTGTTTTCGCTACCCCTGTTCCGCTTTCCATCGGAGTTGTCCATGCGCTGTTCCCCCTCCTTGCTTGCCCTGGCCCTGGTTGCGGCCTGCACCGGCCCGGTATTGGCAGCCTCCCCGGCAACCGTGTTGCCCATCGGCAAGGTGCAGGGCAGCGCGCAGCGCAGCCCCTATGAAGGCAAGCCGGTGACGGTGGAGGCCATGATCACCGCCGACATGCGCGATGGCCTGGGCGGGGTGTATGTGCAGGATGCCGGTGACGGCGATGCAGCGACCTCCGACGGTTTGTTCGTGCGCCTGCCCGAGGGCCAGGCAGTGCAGGTCGGTCAGTGGCTGCGCCTCAGCGGCATGGTGCAGGAGCAGGCCGCCGGCAAGGGCGGCCAGACGCTGACCGTACTGCAGGCCGACAAGGTGAGTGCGGCAGCAACGCGCACGGCACCGGCGGTGACGGTGCTTGAGGACGTGCCGGCCAATTGGGAAGCACTGGAAGGCATGCGGGTGCGCATCGCCGCGCCGTTGACCCTGGCCGGGCAGGAGGGTTTGCAGCGCTTTGGTGAACTCACCGCCGCGTTCGGCGGGCGTTTGTGGCAGCCCAGCGAGGTGGCCGCTGCCGGCAGCCCGGAGCAGGCCGCCGTACTGGCCGACAACGCACGGCGTCGTCTGCGCCTGGACGATGGCAGCAGCAAGCGCGATCCGGGCAGCGTGCCGTATCTGGCCGAGGACGTGGTGCTGCGTACCGGCGCACAGTTGAGCCAGGTGCAGGGCATCGTTGACCAGCGCTTTGACGGCGACTATCGCCTGCAGCTGACCGCGCCGCTGCGGGTCAGCACCGGCCTGCGCCCGCTGCAGCCGCCGACCGTTGATGGCGGTCTGCGTATTGCTGCATTCAATCTCGAGAATTACTTCAACGGCGACGGCAAGGGCGGCGGCTATCCGACGTTGCGCGGCGCGAAGACGGCGGAACAACAGGCCGCGCAACAGGCCAAGCTGGTCACCACCATCGGCAGCCTCAATGCTGACGTGGCGGCACTGATGGAGTTGGAGAACGACGGCTACGGCCCGGGTTCTGCCATCGACCAGCTGGTGCGTGCGCTCAACCAGGGGCAGGGCAAGGACGGCGATTGGAAATTTGTCGACGCCAAACAGGGCCCGGGTGACAACCCGATCCGCGTGGGCATCATCTATCGCAGCACCCGGGTGAAGCCGGTGGGCAAGCCGGCGGTGCTGGAGCACGAGCCGTTCGGCGAACGCAGCCGCGTGCCGCTGGCGCAGGCCTTCCGCATGGGCCGCACCGGCGCACCGTTCGTGGTGGTGGCCAACCACTTCAAGTCAAAGGGCTGCTCGGAAGCCAGCGGCGCCAATGCCGACCAGAACGATGGCCAGGGCTGCTGGAACGCCACCCGTGTTGAATCGGCGCGTCTGCTGCACCAATGGCTGCAGGGCGACCCCACCGGCAGCGGCAGCACCGATGCCGTGCTGCTGGGCGACTTCAACGCCTATGCGATGGAAGACCCGATCCGCACCTTGCACGCCGATGGCTGGCAGGACGCGTTCAAGGTGGCCGGCGTCGAGCAGCCGTACAGCTACGTCTACAACGGCCTGACCGGGCGCCTGGACCATGCCCTGTTGAGCCCGGGCATGGCGGCGCGCCTGAAGGGTGCGGCCGAATGGCACATCAACGCCGATGAAGCCGACGATGTCGGCTACCAAGGCCGCAACGTGCCGGGCCCGTGGCGCAGCTCGGACCATGATCCGTTGCTGTTGGGGTTTGAGCCGTAAGGCGGGAGCTACCCCTCCCCCAACCCTCCCCTTGCCTGCGTCAAAGGGGGGCTGTTCCCTGCGACCTGTCTGATTGCAGCGCAGCTGCTCTTGACCCCCTCCCTTTGGCCCAAGGCCAAGGGGAGGGCGGGGGAGGGGTGCCTTTGCTGTTGCTCCAGGCCAGCAGAAGACCTCACAACGTCCCGCGCGCAATCAATCCAATAGCCACCACCGCCAACGCCAGACCCGCACGGTTCCACGCGCTGGTCTTCTCGCCGAATACCCAAACCCCGACCAGCGCACCCAGGCACACCACGCCGATGTTCATGCCGGCGAAGATCGTCGCCGGGCTGTGCGGCATTGCCTGGTGCGCACGCACATAGAACAGGATGTTGCCGAAGTTGATCAGGCCCAGCAGCAGGCCGTAGCCGACATTGCGCAGGGTGAGTCGCGCGCTGCCGCTGAAATGCCGCTGCAGCTGCCACGCCAGCATCAACACAAAGGCGATGCCGAAGCTGACCAGCAAGGCAGCCGTTGAGGGCGTACCCGCCAGCGCCACGCGCTTGAGCAGGATGTCGATCAACGCAAAGCCGACCCACACACCCAGCAACCAGCCCCAGCTGCCGCCCGCGCGACTGCCGGTTTCACCGTTGCGCGCGCTTACGCCGACGATGGCCAGCAGCCCCAGCCCCAGGCCGGCCAGTTTCCAGCCGTTGGCATGCTCACCAAACAGCAGGAATGCCGCCGCCAATGACAGCAGCAGTGAGAGGCGCTGGGCCACATCGCTGCGCACGATGCCGGCTTCGTGCACCGCCCGCGCCAGCACCAGAAAAATGCCGGGCAGCGCCACCGCCAGGCCCAGCAGTGCCAGCCACGGCGTGTGCCCGCTTTGCAGCGTCTGCAGCGAGGGTTTGAGCAGCAGCAGCGACAACACGCTGGCGGCCAGGTAGTTCCAGGTCACCGCTTGGGCGATGTCGATGCCGCGGCGCGGGGCCAGTTTCAGCAGCACCGACACCAGCACGCTGCAGGCCACGCTCAGGATCAGGAAATACATCGTTTCAGCTACCGTGAAGGCAAGGGCGGTGAAGCCGCCGGACAGGGCCGGTATTATGGCCGCATGCAAATGCCTACATTCCCCCACGAATCGGCGACGCTGACCCTGGAAGGCCCGGTCGGGCCGCTGGAGATTGGCGTCGACTTCCCCGATGGCGACGCTGCGCCGCGGCCCATCATCGCGGTCATCTGCCACCCGCTGTCGATTGAAGGCGGCAGCATGCACAACAAGGTGGTAACCATGGTCTCGCGCGCGTTGCGCGACCTGGGCATCACCACGGTGCGCTTCAATTTCCGCGGCGTGGGTGCTTCGGCCGGTGTCTACGACAATGGCGAAGGTGAGGGCGACGACCTGCGCGCGGTGGCCAACTGGGTGCGCAGCCAACGCCCGGACAGCGCGTTGTGGCTGGCCGGTTTCAGCTTTGGTGCCTATGTCTCGCTGCGTGCGGCCGCTGCCCTGCAGCCGCAGGCACTGATCTCCGTGGCCCCGCCGGTGGGCCGCCGCACCTGGGATTTCAGTCAGGTGCAGCCGCCGTCGAACTGGCTGGTGGTGCAGGGTGACGCCGACGAAATCGTCGATGCGCAGGGCGTGTACCAGTGGCTGGAGTCGCTGGACAACCCGCCGCAGCTGGTGCGCATGCCCGACACCACGCACTTCTTCCATCGCAAGCTGATCGACCTGCGTGGCGCGATCCAGCACGAAGTGCGGCGCTGGCTGCCCGACAGCAGCAGCTGAGGCATGGACGCAATGACTCCCTCACAGCGCTACGCCGCCGGCGTGGCCCGCGGCGACTGGCGCGACGATCCGGACCAGCACCCGGCCCTGGCCGAACTGGACCGCATCCACGAAGCGCTGGTGGATTCGGCGCAGGACGGCTGGCTGGACCGCCTGTCCGCGTTCTGGAAGAAGCCCGAGCCGGTCAAGGGCCTGTATTTCTGGGGCGGCGTGGGCCGCGGCAAGACTTTCCTGGTGGACCTGTTCTACGACGGCCTGCCGATCGAAAAGAAGTATCGCACCCACTTCCATCGTTTCATGCGCGGTATCCACGAGCGCCTGCGCGAACACCAGGGGCAGAGCGATCCGCTGGCCAAGATTGCCCAGGAATGGCGCAACAACCTGCGCGTGCTGGTGCTGGATGAATTCTTCGTCACAGACATTGGCGATGCGATGCTGCTGGCGCGCTTGCTGGAGCGCCTGTTCGCCGAGGGCATCACCCTGGTGACCACCTCCAACACCGCCGTGGAAAACCTGTACCTCAACGGCCTGCAGCGCGACAGCTTCCTGCCGGCCATCGCGCTGCTGCAGAAGCACTGCGTGGAGCTGTACGCCGAAGGCACCGAGGACTACCGCATGCGCGCGCTGACCCGCTCGCCGGTGTACCGCGCGCCGCTGGATGCTGACAGTGAAAGCTGGTTGGGCGGACGCTGGAAGGAACTGAGCGGCGGCGAGGATTCGCGCAGCGGCAACATCGCCATTGAAGGCCGCAAGATTCCGGTGCGTGGCCGTGGCAAGAGCATTGCATGGTTTGATTTCGCTGCGTTGTGCGAAGGCCCGCGCGGGCCGTCGGATTACATTGAGATCGCCCGCGAGTTCAACACCGTGCTGCTCGGTGGCATTCCGCATTTCGACCGCATGAACGAAGACGCCGCGCGGCGTTTCGTCAACCTGATCGACGAGTTGTATGACCGCCAGGTCAACCTGGTCTGCACCGCGCAGGATGCCCCGCCGCTGCTGTATTCCGGCACCCGCCTGGCCGGTGCCTTCGAGCGCACAGCTAGTCGCTTGATTGAAATGCAGAGCGCCGAGTACCTGGGCACCGCGCACCGGAATGGGTAACCCAGAGCATCGCAATCCGCTTGCAGCCCCTCTCCCGCGTGCGGGAGAGGGGTTGGGGTGAGGGGAGCGGGCGAAGCCCGTTGCCGCGCAGCATGGCACCAAGCGTCACCGGGAAGGCCGCTGCCGAGCATGGCTCGGCACTACATCGCGTCCTCTTAACCCCATCCTCCATCGTCGCCCGTTCCTGTTCCTGCACGCCGCCATACGCGGCCCATCCCTCGCACAGGAGCAGCGACCATGCGTCATTCGAATGGAACCATGTTGAAGCGGCCCGTACGCACCGCGGCGTTCGCTGCCATTGCCACCTTGCTGGTCGGCCTGCCGGTGGTGACCGCGGCGCGTCTGGCGCCGGCCTCGCCTCCGGTGGTGGAAGGCGACCTGCAGGCGCCGACCTCGTTGCGTGTGCGGCAGACCCGGCCGAACTTCCAGGCGCCGACGGCAACGACCTGCAGCGACACGCCGGTGCTGCGCGAAGTGGCAGATCCCAGTCCTCGTGCACAGGAGCACCTGACCGGGCCATCCAGTCGCCGTTTCCGTTCCGCCATGAAGAGTGCTGGGAGTGCCGAGCGTACCGCCGTGATGGAAAGCCTGGTTGCGCCCGCACCGGCTGCGCCGCCGTCGCCGGCCAGTGAGGTAGCCGCGACCGTCGATGCGCTTCATGCGGCCGATGCCGCACTCCGCCTCGAATCGTCAGCGCCGCGCGCGCATCAGCAACAACAAGCCCCGGTCACCGCCGGCGTGGTCGACGACAACGCCGACTTCGGTGGCTTCCTGCAGTTTCTGCAGGGGCATGAGGAATCCAAACAACTGGGCCGCGACATCAGCGTGCGTCAGCGCCTGAAGGTGGTGGATGCACAGGGCCGCCCGGTACCCGATGCCGAAGTGGCGGTCAGTGCCAGCAACGGCGCGCGGATGTGGGCGCGCACCGATGCCGGCGGCCAGGTGTGGCTGCACCCCAATGCCTTTGATGACCGTGATTCGGCCAGCTACCAGGTGCAGGTGCGTCGTGCTGGCAAGACCGTGAGCGCGCCATTGCAGCGCGGGCAGAAGAACACCTTGCAGGTGGTGATGGCCGATGCCGCAGTGCCGGCGCGGGCCAAACTGGACCTGGTGTTCATGGTCGACGCCACTGGCTCGATGGGCGATGAAATCGACAAGCTGCGCAATTCGCTGCAGGGCATCGTGCGTGACATCAGCCAGCTGCCGTCGCAGCCGGATATCTGCCTGGGCCTGGTGACCTACCGTGATCGCGGCGATGAATATTTCGTGCGCGGTTGGGACATGACCCACAACGTGGCAGCGTTCCAGCAGGTGCTCGATGGTGTGCGGGCCAATGGCGGCGGCGACTTCCCCGAAGCCATGAATGAAGCTTTCGATCATTCGGTGCAGGCGCTGAACTGGCGCGGGCCCTCCACCACGCGCGTGCTGGTGTCACTGGCCGACGCACCGCCGCAGATGGGTTATCCGCAGCCGCGTTACGAGCAGACCATGCTGGCCGCGCTGGGCAAGGGCATCAAGGTGTTCAGCGTGGCCGCGTCCGGCCAGGACACCACCGGCGAGATCGTGCAGCGGCAGATCGCGCAGTACACCGGCGGACGTTTCATCTTCCTCACCTACAAGGACGCCAGTGATCCGTCCAGCGGCCCCGGCAGCGAGACGGTGCATGAGGTGAGCAACTACTCGGTCGATACCCTGGACAAGCTGGTGGTGCGGCTGGTGCGCGAGGAGCTGGCGCAGCTGCCTTGAATGGGAAGTGGGGAAGGTGAGGCCGTAGGCGGGGATGGAATCCCCGCATCCACGGTGCTGAAGGGGTGCTTGGGAGGCTGGGGGGGGGGCATCCCAGCCCGCGCTGAGAATTTCATCAGAAATTTACGTCTTCAAGACGAGGGGTTTACCCGCAAAAAAAGTGGCCAAACCACTTGACTGCGCAATCCGTCCGGACAGGTTGCCGTACCCGGATCCGGCCCGCGAAGGCATAAGCCTTGCGCCCCAAGGCTTGACGAAAATTCCCCACATTTCGTGTTGACCGTGTCATTTACCCCCACTATCTTGTGGCCCGTCGGTTCTGGTGGGTTCGCGCTCACCGGATTGAAAGGGAAGCTGGTGACGCCGTGACAGGCCATTCCAGCACTGCCCCGCAGCGGTAATTGGGAACGACCCCGCCACATCAGCACTGAGGCTCAGACCTTGGGAAGCGGCGGAGTAGGAGAAGGCCCCCGCCTTCATGCCCAAAAGTCCGAAGACCTGCCGACAGCCACGCGATGCACACCGCGTGGTGCCGGCTGCGGTGTCTTCGAGGGGAAGACGGCTGGTGACGTGGTGCCGTTGACGCCGACTGCAGGTCGGGTGCGTCGCGGTTGCTGCGACGCCGTCCTTCCATGCTCCTGGTCCCGCCACCGGCCCTGGTTTCCTGCGAGGGCAGGGGCTGCGTGCAACCACGCCATGAAGGACACATCGTCGTGACCACTTCCGTTTCCGAAGTCGCCCCGGCCGAGGCCGGCTTTGAACTGACCCCGCCGCCCACCGCCACCGCCATGAGCGTGACCAAGCGCAATGGCAACACCGAGCCGGTGGACCTGAACAAGATCGTCCGCGCCATCCAGCGCTGCTGCGAAGGCCTGCATGCGGTCGACCCGATGCGCGTGGCCACCCGCACCATTTCCGGCCTGTACAACGGCGCCACCACCCAGGAACTGGACGAACTGTCCATCCGCACTGCCGCACTGCTGATTGGCGAAGAGCCCGAGTACGGCCGCCTGGCCGCGCGCCTGCTGGCCAACTTCATCGGCAAGGAAGTCTCCGGCCAGGAAATCCATGCGTTCTCGCAGTCGGTGGGCCGTGGCCACGAAGTGGGCCTGATCAACGACCGCCTGCTCAACTTCGTGCAGATCAACGCACGCAAGCTCAATGACGCCATCGACCCGGCGTTCGACCTGAACTTCGATTACTTCGGCCTGCGCACGCTGTACGACCGCTACCTGCTGCGTCACCCGCACACGCGCAAGGTCATCGAGAACCCGCAGCAGTTCTTCCTGCGCATCGCCAGCGCGCTGAGCGAGGACGTGCCCGAAGCACTGGCGCTGTACCAGCGCCTGGGCAGCCTGGATTACCTGCCGTCCAGCCCGACCCTGTTCAATGCCGGCACCAGCCACGAGCAGCTGTCCTCGTGCTTCCTGCTGGATTCGCCGCAGGACTCGCTCGAATCCATCTACAGCAAGTACGGCGATATCGCGCAGCTGTCCAAGTTCAGCGGCGGCATCGGCGTGAGCTACACCCGCGTGCGTTCGCGCGGCTCGCTGATCAAGTCCACCAACGGCCATTCCAACGGCATCGTGCCGTGGCTGAAGACGCTGGATTCGTCGGTGGCGGCGGTCAACCAGGGCGGCAAGCGCAAGGGCGCGGCCTGCGTGTACCTGGAAACCTGGCACGCCGACATCGAGGATTTCCTCGAACTACGTGACAACGCCGGTGATGATGCGCGCCGCACCCACAACCTCAACCTGGCCAACTGGGTGCCGGACCTGTTCATGCAGCGTGTCGAAAAGGACCAGGAATGGTCGCTGTTCGATCCGCGCGTGGTGCCCGAGTTCACCGACCTGTACGGCCCGGCCTTCGAGCAGGCCTACCTGCAGGCCGAAGCGCAGGGCAAGGCCGCGCGTACCATCAGTGCGCGCAAGCTGTACGGCCGCATGATGCGCACCCTGGCCGAGACCGGCAACGGCTGGATGACCTTCAAGGACAAGTGCAACCTGGCCAGCAACCAGACCCTGCGCCCGGGCAACGTGATCCACCTGTCCAACCTGTGCACCGAGATCCTGGAAGTCTGCTCCAACGACGAGACCGCGGTGTGCAACCTGGGCTCGATCAACCTGGGTAACCATTTTGATGAGCATGGCGATTTCGACTACGACAAGCTGGCCGAAACCGTGCGCCTGGCCGTGCGTCAGCTTGACCGCGTCATCGACCTGAACTTCTACCCGATCGAAAGCACGCGCCGTGGCAACCTGCGCTGGCGCCCGGTGGGCCTGGGCTGCATGGGCCTGCAGGATGTGTTCTTCCGCAAGCGCCTGCCGTTTGACTCGGCCGAGGCGCGCGCGCTGTCGAAGAAGATTGCCGAGACCATCTACTTCCACGCCCTGGAAACCTCGTGCGAGCTGGCCCAGGAGCGTGGCAAGCATCCTTCGTTCAACGACACCCGTGCGGTCAATGGCGAGCTGCAGTTCGATGCCTGGAACGTGGTACCGGAAGACACCGCGCGCTGGGACGCGCTGCGCGAGCGCATCAAGCAGCATGGCCTGCGCAACTCGCTGATGATCGCCATCGCCCCGACCGCGACCATCGCCTCGATCGCCGGCTGCTACGAGTGCGTGGAACCGCAGGTGTCCAACCTGTTCAAGCGCGAGACGCTGTCCGGTGACTTCCTGCAGATCAACCGCCACCTGGTCGGCGAGCTGAAGCAGCTGGGCCTGTGGACGGCGGAGATGCGTGATGCGATCAAGCTGGCCGATGGTTCGATCCAGAACCTGCCGCAGATTCCCGAGGCGCTGCGCCACATCTACCGCACCGCATGGGAACTGCCGATGCGCTCGCTGATCGACATGGCCGCCGAGCGCGGTGCCTTCATTGACCAGTCCGCCTCGCTCAACCTGTTCATGGAAAGCCCGAACATCGGCGCGATGTCCTCCATGTACATGTACGCGTGGAAACAGGGCATCAAGACCACGTATTACCTGCGCTCGCGCCCGGCCACCAAGATCGCCAAGACCACGGTCAGCAGCTACACCCCGGTCGAAGCGGTGGCCTGCTCGCTGGAAAACCCGGAAGCCTGCGAGGCCTGCCAGTAACCGCCGCTTCAGCCCCTCTCCCGCAGGCGGGAGAGGGGTTGGGGTGAGGGCGCTCTGAAAGCACGTAGCGCCCTCCAGGAACCAACCCTCATCCGGCGCTGCGCGCCACCTTCTCCCGCAGTGAGAAGGAAATGGAGAAACCCCCATGTCGTCGAAAAAACCCAACCAGATGCTGCTTGATCCCGGCTTCGAGCTGACCCTGCGTCCGATGCGTTACCCGGACTTCTACGAGATGTACCGCAACGCGATCAAGAACAGCTGGACCGTGGATGAGATCAACTTCCAGATCGACATCACCGACCTGCACCAGAAGATGACGCCGGCCGACCGCCATCTCATCCACCGCCTGGTTGCGTTCTTCGCCACCGGCGATTCCATCGTCTCCAACAACCTGGTGTTGAACCTGTACCAGCACCTCAATGCGCCGGAAGCGCGCATGTACCTGTCGCGCCAGCTGTATGAAGAAGCGCTGCACGTGCAGTTCTACCTGACCCTGCTGGACAACTACCTGCCGGATCCGGAAGAGCGCTTCAAGGCGTTTGACGCGGTGGAGAACATCGACTCGATCAAGAAGAAGGCCGACTTCTGCTTCAAGTGGATCGATTCCATCCAGGGCATCACCCGCATCGAGACCCGCGAGCAGCGCCGCCAGTTCCTGCTCAACCAGATCTGCTTTGCCGCGTGCATCGAAGGCCTGTTCTTCTTCGCAGCGTTTGCCTACGTGTACTACTTCCGTTCGCGTGGCCTGCTGCCGGGGTTGGCGTCGGGCACCAACTGGGTGTTCCGCGATGAAAGCTGCCACATGGACTTCGCCTTCGAGTGCGTGCGCACCATCCGTGCCGAAGAGCCGGATCTGTTCGACGCGAAGATGGAGCAGGAGGTTTACCAGATGCTGGAAGAAGCCATCGAGTGTGAAGTGCAGTTCGCCGAGGACGTGTTGTCCGGTGGCGTGGCCGGCATCTCCACCCGCGACATGCGCCAGTACCTGCAGCACTGCGCCGACAACCACTTCGCCAAGCTGGGCATGGCCCGCAAGTACAACGTGCGCAACCCGCTGCCGTTCATGGAGCTGCAGGACGTGCAGGAGCTGACCAACTTCTTCGAGCGCCGCGTCTCCGCCTACCAGGTGGGCGTGCAGGGCGAAGTCTCGTTCGACATGGCGTTCTGATTCAGGCCAGATGTGTTGCGGGAAGCAGGAAGCAGTACAAACGCGGCGCTCCCCTTCACCTGAAGAAAATGCTCTGCTCCCTCCCTTTCGCAAAGCGAAGGGGAGGGTTGGGGAGGGGTGCTTTGGGGCTCTCTCCGCAACCTGGCCTTTGTTGAGCATTGTTGAAGAAACAGCAACAGCAACAGCACCCCTCCCCAGCCCTCCCCTGCGCCATGCGCAAGGGAGGGGGCTAAAGCAACGCAACACCGTGTCGTTGCGCGCGGCGCACAGGGTCACCGCGCACTGCTGTGCGTCGTCACCCCGCATACACCGGCTGCACAGGTGGCCGGGCGTATCATCCGGGCAACCTCTGAAGGCGTTCCCCCATGACTCCCATTCCCGAAACCGATCCGCCCGTCGAAGTCCGCATGGCCGAGATCGTGTTCCCCAACCACACCAACCACATGGGCACGCTGTTCGGTGGCCAGGCGTTGGCATGGATGGACAAGGCCGCGTTTCTGGCCGCTGCCCGCTATTCGCGCCGTACCGTGGTCACCGCACGTTCGGACCAGGTGGATTTCAAGCTGCCGATCCGCGTCGGGCAGATGGTGGAAACCATCGGCCGCGTGGTGCGCGTGGGCCGCAGTTCGATGACCGTGGAAGTGGAGCTGGTCACCGAGGACCTGCTCACCGGCGAGCGCAAGCTGTGCACCAAGGGCACCTTCGTGATGATTGCGCTGGATGCCGAAGGGCACCCCACGACCGTGCCGGCACTGCCGCGGCAGGCCTGAAACACTTGCCGATGAGCCTGTCCTCGTCAGCCCCCGGCGCACGCCTGTCACCGGCGGTGATCACCGAACTGCCGGAATTCATCGCCCGGCACCGGCGCCTGTTCGTGGTGACCGGCGCCGGCTGCAGCACCGATTCGGGCATCCCGGATTACCGGGATGCCGACGGCCATTGGAAGCGCACGCCGCCGGTGAACTACCAGGCCTTCATGGGCGAGGCCGCGACGCGGCAACGCTATTGGGCGCGCAGCCTGGTGGGCTGGTCGACCTTTGGTCGTGCCCGCCCCAACACCACGCATCATGCGTTGGCGGCACTGGAAGCCGACGGCCGCATCGAACTGCTGCTGACCCAGAATGTGGATTGCCTGCACCAGCGTGCCGGCAGCCAGACCGTGATTGACCTGCACGGGCGCCTGGACCAGGTGCGTTGCATGGGCTGCGAAGCACGTTCACCGCGCGAGGCATTGCAGCAGCGGCTGCTCGATGCCAACCCGGGCTGGGATGCATTCGATGCCGGCATCGCCCCGGACGGTGATGCCGATCTTGAGACGGACTTTTCCAGCTTTCAGATACCGGCGTGCCTGCAGTGCGGCGGCATCCTCAAACCGGACGTGGTGTTCTTTGGCGAGAACGTGCCGCGCGACCGTGTCGAGACCGTGCACGCACACCTGCAGCGCGCCGATGCGGTGCTGGTGGTGGGCTCCTCGCTGATGGTGTATTCGGGCTTCCGCTTTGTCGATGCCGCGGCCAAGGCGGGCCTGCCCATCGCCATGGTGAACCTGGGCCGGAGCCGCGCCGATGCATTGCTGTCGCTGAAGGTGGAGATGTCCTGCGCGCAGGCCCTGGCCTTCCTGCTCGACGGCACCAAGACGCAGTGATCCACCACGCCGGTTGAACCGCGGCTGGTGCGGGCGTGCAATGGGCACCCCACTTTCCGGATCATCCCCGTGAGCCACCTGTTTTCGCCCCTGTCGCTGGGCCCGCTGTCACTTTCCAACCGCATCGTCATCGCGCCGATGTGCCAATACTCGGCGCAGGACGGCCAGGCCAGCGATTGGCACACCATCCACCTGGGACAACTGGCGCAGTCCGGCGCCGGGCTGCTGATCGTGGAAGCCACCGCGGTGCTGCCGGAAGGGCGCATCAGCTGGGCCGACCTGGGCCTGTGGGACGACGCCACCGAGGCGGCACTGGGCAAGGTGCTGGCCTCGGTGCGGCGCTGGTCGCGGATGCCGCTGGGCGTGCAGTTGGCCCATGCAGGGCGCAAGGCCTCCACCGCGCGCCCCTGGGACGGCGGCCGCGCCATCGCGCCGGAGCAGGAACACGGCTGGCAGGTGATGGCGCCGTCGGCACTGCCGTTCCTGGAGGGCGAACCAACGCCACAGGCGCTGGATGCCGCCGGCATCGACGCGGTGGTCGAGGCCTTCGTTGCCGCAGCGCTGCGTTCGGTACGGCTGGGTTTTGACCTGATCGAGCTGCATGCCGCGCACGGTTATCTGCTGCACCAATTCCTGTCGCCACTGAGCAACCATCGCAGCGATGAATACGGCGGTGCGCTGGAGAACCGCATGCGCCTGCTGTTGCGCGTGTTTGATGCGGTGCGTGCGGCGGTGCCGGCCCAGGTGGCCGTGGGCGTGCGCATCTCCGCCACCGACTGGGTGGAGGGCGGTTGGGACGTGATGCAGAGCATCGAACTGGCCAAGGCACTGGAGGCGCGCGGCAACGATTTCCTGCATGTGTCCAGTGGTGGCCTGGACCCGCGCCAGCAGATTCCGGTGGGCCCGGGGTATCAGGTGCCGGCGGCCGAGGCGATCAAGGCGCAGATCAGCACGCCGGTGATCGTGGTGGGCTTGATCACCGAACCGGCGCAGGCCGAGGCGATCCTGGTGGAAGGCCGTGCAGACGCCATCGGCATCGCCCGCGGCATCCTCTACGACCCGCGTTGGCCGTGGCATGCCGCCGCGGCATTGGGCACGCATATCAGCGTATCGCCGCAGTACCTGCGCTGCGAACCGCACGAGGCGCGTGGGCTGTTCGACGTTGGCCGCTGCGACTGAGCACGACGGCGCGGTACTACACGTGGTCGCTGTCCACCCGCCAGTCGGTGGGTAGTGCATCGACCACGTGCTGCAGCAGTGCCCGGATCTTCGGTGTCAGGTCGCGTCGGTCGCTGACGCACAGGAACACCCGCATCGGCGCGGGAGCGGCGCATGCCTCGCCGGCGGTGTCGCCCGCCTCGAACAGCGCCCGCAGCTCGCCGCGTGCCAGATAGGGCGCAGCCACGAACGCCGCAAGGCGGGTGATGCCGCCACCATTGACGGCCATCGCCGCCAGTGCGTCGATGTCGTCGCTGACCAGCGTCGGCTGTACTTCGGCATCAAAATGCAGGCCATCGCGCACGAACCCCCAGCGCAGGGGGCGCCCATCCTGCGGATACCGGAACAGCAGGCAGCGGTGCTCGCGCAGTTCTTCCGGCGTGCGCGGCGTGCCGGCGCTGGCCAGGTAGGACGGCGCCGCGCAGAACACGAACGGCACCTGCGCGATCGGGCGTGCCACCAGGCCTTCTTCCAGCTGCGGCTCGATACGCAGGCTGACATCCACGTCTTCATGCGCATGGTCCACGCTGCGATCAGCAAGCAGCAAGGCGATGTCGAGCCGCGGGTAACGCTGCTGCAGTGCCGGCAACAACGGCGCGAGCACATGCCGGCCGAATGCCGCGCTGCTGGCGATGCGCAGGCGCCCGGCCGGGGTGGCATCGGGGTCGGTGACGGCGGCCTGTGCGCGTTGCAGGTCGCGTTCGATATGGCGCACCTGGGCCAGATACAGCGCGCCGCGTTCGGTCAGCGCCAGTTGCCGGGTGGTGCGGTTGAACAGGCGCACGCCCAGGTGGGCTTCCAGCCGGGCGATGTTCTGGCCAACGGCGGCGGCACTGATGCCCAGCGTGCGCGCGGCAGCGGCAAGGCTGCCCGCGTCGGCGGTGCGGATGAAGCTGCGGATGGAGTGGAGGATGTTCATGCCGGGCGGCATTGTCCGGGGTAATTCCAAAATAATTCTTTATAAAGCGCCAAGTACGGGCGATCTAGTCGAAAACCGCCGCCTTGCCTATCGTGCCCGGTTGGCCGTCACCGATGGGTTGTGCAACACGCGGCCACAGCGCGGGAGCTGCGTTCCACCGCCACCCACGCATGGACGTCGCCTGCCCGTGTCGGCGCTGCATCCACACCGATCGGCTTGTGTGTGGACGGCATCATCCGTGTCAGCTGCAACTGCTTTTGGCCCGCTGTGGCAAGAACGGTTACTGTCCGCGACCTCCCTGTGCAATGTTGTTGGCCATGCGCCCTGATTTCATCCTCACCCTTTCCTGCCCGGACCGTACCGGCATCGTCTACCGCGTCTCCGGCCTGCTGTTCGAGGCGGGCTGCAACATCCTCGATGCACAGCAGTTCGGTGACGAGGAAAGCGGGCGCTTCTTCCTGCGTGTGCATTTCGACATCGGCGACAAGGGCGAGGTGCCGGGTGTGCGCGCACGCCTGCAGGCGCTGGGCGAAGCGTTCGCCATGCAGTGGGAGCTGCACGACGCCCGCCGCCGTGCGCGCCTGCTGGTGCTGGTCAGCAAGCAGGGCCATTGCCTCAATGACCTGTTGTTCCGCACCCACAGCCGCCAGCTGAAGGTGGACATTGCCGCAGTGGCGTCCAACCACGCTGATTTCGGCGCACTGGCCGGCTCCTACGGCGTGCCGTTCCACCACCTGCCGGTGGATGCGGACAACCGCGCGCAGCAGGAGCAGCAGATCATCGACCTGGTCGAGCGCGAGCGCATCGACCTGGTGGTGCTGGCGCGCTACATGCAGATCCTGTCACCGCGCCTGTGCCAGGCGCTGGCCGGCCGCGCGATCAATATCCATCACAGCTTCCTGCCCAGCTTCAAGGGCGCCCAGCCGTACCACCAGGCGCACGCGCGCGGGGTCAAGATCATCGGCGCCACCGCGCACTACGTGACGTCCGATCTGGACGAAGGCCCGATCATCGAACAGGACGTCGCGCGCGTGGACCATGCAATGACGCCACGTGACCTGGTGCAGCTGGGCAGCGACACCGAGTCGCTGGTGCTGGCCCGCGCGGTACGCCGCCACGTCGAACACCGCATCGTGCTCAACGGCCATCGCACGGTCGTGTTCCGCTGAGGAGCGCGCGGGAGCTCTACCCCTCCCCGGCCCTCCCCTTGCCTGTGGCAAAGGGAGGGGGTTGTCCTGCCTGGTCTGACCGATCACAGCGAAGCCCGCTTTCACCCTCCTTTTGCCGCAGGCAAGGGGAGGGCTGGGGAGGGGTTGCGCCTTGCCGTTGCCGCAACCCGCTCAAGCCCTATTCACCCCACCACGTCGATCCCGCCTTCCACCAGGGCAATGCGCACGGCGGCATCGTTGGCGGCGGACACCGGCCGTGTCAGCTCCCACAGGAAGCGCACGCGAAAGCCGCTGATGGCCGCGTCCTGCGCGCTCCACAGCACGCAGTAATCGCGCGCCAGCCCGCAGACGTGCACCTCGGTGATGCCGCGCTCATGCAGCCAGCCGGCCAGGCCGGTGGCGGGGCGGTCGCCGCGCGGGCCGAAGTTCTCGCGGAAGGCGCTGTACGAATCCACCTGGCGATCACTGCCCTTGCGCAAGATCAGGCTGGCGCTGTTCCAGTCCACGCGCGGATCCAGTGCGGCACCGGCGGTGCCCTGCACGCAGTGGTCCGGCCACAGCGTCTGCGACTGGCCGTGCAGGGTGATCACCTCCAGCGGCTTGTGGCCCGGATGCTGGCTGGCGAAGGAGGCATGGTCGCGCGGGTGCCAATCCTGCGTGGCCACCACCGTGGCGTATTTTCCTGAAGCCAGCAGCGCGGCGATGCCGGGCACGATGGCGTCGCCCTGTTGGCATGGCAGTGCGCCACCAGGCATGAAATCCGGCTGCAGATCCACCACCAGCAGTGCTACGTCTTTTGCGTACATCCACGGTTTCCTGACGCGAGGGTAGGCACAGTCTACGACTACGGGTTGCCTCGGGCCCGGCATGGCGGCAGGCCAGGCCCTCCGGACAGGAGTGTGGACATGATCGATGGCTGGGAAATGGGGCTGCGCCTGCTGCTGGCGGCGGTGCTGGGCGCGGTGATCGGCATCAACCGTGGGCGCCTGGAATGGGCGGCGGGGCTGCGTACGCACATGCTGGTCTGCGTGGGCTCGGCACTGGCCATCATCGTCTCGGCATTCGGTTTCGACGATGTGCTGGGACGCGCGAATGTGATGCTCGATCCGTCGCGCATCGCCGCGCAGGTGATCAGCGGGGTCGGTTTCCTGGGCGCGGGCACCATCCTGTTCCTGCAGCGCGAGCAGGTGATCCGTGGCCTGACCACGGCCGCCGGGTTGTGGGCGGTGGCCGCGGTGGGGCTTGCCGCAGGCGCCGGGCTGTATCTGGCCGCACTGATGACCACCGCGTTGCTGTGGGCGATCCTGGCCCTGCTCAAGCCACTGGAACAGCGCTACCTGCGTCGTCGCGCACGCAGCGGCCGCGTGCGTCTGTGCCTGGCAGAAGGGGCGTCGTTGGCGCGTGTGCAGGCGGCCGTGGAGGACGCCGGCCTGCCGGTGAAGCGCATCACCCTGCGTGCCCGCGTCGAGGGCAATGCCATCGTCGATATCGATTGCGAGCCACCGCCCACGCGCGAACAGCTGCTGGACAAGGCGCAGCGGCTGGGGGCGGTGGAGGGGGGGGGTCGGTGGAGTTGCCCGGGCGCGCGCCGTAGGGCGGGCACGCTGATGCCGGCGGCTTCATGGGCCCCGCTCCCGGAGGGGAGCGGGGCCGTCAAACGCAGCGCTCAAACCGATGCGCTGTGGGCGCGATGGATCAGAAGCGCTGCTGGTACTTCATGTACATGAAACGGCCGATGTCGAAGCCACCGTAGTAGGTGAAGCTGCTGTTCGGCTGGCTGTACATGATCGGGCCTTCGTGCTTGAACACGTTGTTGACGCCCAGTGACACGGTGCCGTCCCACGGCAGTGCATAACGCACCTGCAGGTCGTGGAAGGTGTTGGAACCCAGCTTGCGGCTGGGCTGCATGTCCGTGTACGCCGACTGGAAGTTCGGCAGGTTGCACTCCGGGCCGCCGTCCAGATCGTAGGAGCACTTCTCCTTCATGCTGGAGTAGTAACGGGTGGTCCAGGTCGCGCCGAAGTTGCCGTTCTGCCAGTCCATCGTCAGGTTGGAACGCACGCGGAAGTTGCCTTCCCAGCCGGTGAGCTGCTCCACCGGGGTGGTGTCCACGTTGTCGCTCTTGCGCGAGAGGTAGTCCACGTAGGTGGTGTTCCAGCGCAGCGACAGCTGGCCGAAGGCCATTTCCGGCAGGCGGTAGCGCACGCCTAGGTCATAACCGGCCGTTTCCTGGTAACCGGCGTTGTTCAACGAACGGTTCATGCCGCTGACCTGGCCCTTGTTGTCACCGGAGGTGTAGCGGGTGAAGCGGTCGCAGGCCGAGGCGACGTTCTGCACGTAGCACTGGTTGAGGATGTCGGTGGCCGACTCGCCGACGATCACGTCGTCGATGCGGATCTTCCACCAGTCCAGGCTCAGGTCCAGGCCGGAGACGAAGTCCGGGCTGTAGACCAGGCCCACGGTCCAGGTCTTGGCGGTTTCCGGCTTCAGCGCGGCATTGGAGCCGGAGGTGAAATCGGTGACCGCCTGCACGCCGGAGGTGGTGGCCAGCTCGCCGTCGCCGGTCCGCTGGCGGAAGTCGGCGTCCAGGCCGGCTGCGGCGCAGCGTGCGGCCACTTCGCTGTTGCGTGCGGCGGCGCCGAAGGCGCGGTCACACGGGTCGGTGATGCGGTCACGGGTGGTGACGGTGCCGCCGTACAGGTCGTCCACGGTCGGCGCACGGAAGCCGGTGCCGTAGGTGGCACGCACCAGCAGTTCGTCCACCGGCTTCCACTTCAGGCCGAACTTGCCGTTGGTGGTGCCGCCGAAGTTGTTGTAGTCCGAGTAACGGCCGGCCACATCGAGTGACAGCTCACGGGCGAAAGGCAGGTCCGCCAGCAACGGCACCTGCAGCTCCAGGTAGACCTCGTCGAGCTTGTAGTCGCCACGGGTCGGCTTGCCGCTGGTGCCGGCGATCTGGCCGTTCTGCACCATCAGGTCCGGGGTGTAGCTGGCTTCCTCACTGCGGTGTTCCACGCCCATCGCGGCCAGGATGTCACCGGCCGGCAGGGTTGCCAGCGCGCCGGAGATGTTGGCGCTGGCCACCTTGGTGGTGCTGCGGATATCGTCGACGAAGCTCTTGAACAGGTAGTCGCGCACGGCACGGTCGCCGCTGAGCGAGCCGGTGCTGTTGCTGCCCGACGGTGCCAGCGGATTCCACGGCACGCAGCCTTCGATCACGTTGCCGACGGTGCCGCAGCGGGCCACGCCATTGGCATCCATGAAGGACGGGCCGACGGCCAGGTTGACGTGCGGCTGGTACATGCTCTGCAACGTGCGGCGCTCGCCTTCATTGCGGTTGTACATGTAGCTGACGTTCCAGTCCCAGTAACGCGAGCCGGTTTCAAAGCTGCCCTCCAGGCCCAGGCTGGCACGCTTGGTGGTCAGGCTGTTGTTGGTCGCACGCGGATACTCCTCGGTGCGGTGCGAGAAGCGGACGTCCTGGTTCCAGTGGTTGAACATGCTGTCGGCCGACAGCGGCGCACGCGTACCGTTGTTGATCTGCGCGGCGGATACCGAGTACGGGTAGCCGGCCAGCTGCTTGAGCGATTCACGCTCGCTGTACAGCACGTCGGCCACCACGCGCAGGTTGTCGGTGATCTGGAAACCACCGTTGGCGAAGGCCGACTTGCGCTCCAGTGCGGAGAGCAGGGTCATGTTGGTCTTGGTGTTGGCGTAGTACGCCGGGTCCAGCGGCTTGAAGTTCTCCACCTTGGACGGATCGCCACCCGGGCCGACGCTGAGGTTCTCTTTGCCTACCGTCACCGAGCCCCACTCGGTGGTGCCGTTGAGGCCATCGGTGGGGTGGTACGGGCCGTTCGGGTAAGCGGTGAACTCGCGTGCGCCGCCCAGTACCGGATCTTCCTTGGACTTCTCGGCGCCCACGCTGAACCAGCCGCGCTCGAAGGTCTTGCCGAAGTTGGCGCTGTAGGAGCGCTTCTGGCCGTCGCCTTCGCTGTACTGGCCAACGTAGGCGCTGGCGTTGCCGCCGTCGAAATTCTTGCGGGTGATGACGTTGACCACGCCGGCAATGGCGTCGGAGCCGTACAGTGCCGAGGCACCGTCGGTGAGTACTTCAACGCGCTCGACGATGGCCGAGGGAATCGAGCCGACGTCGGAATAACCGCCCGCGCTCACGCCCATGCGGCGGCCGTCGATCAGCACCAGGGTGCGTTCCGGGCCGAGGCTGCGCAGGCTGACGAACATGCCGCCGTAGTCGCGGCCGGAAGACAGGGCCGAGGCGCGGCTCAGCGCCGGTGCGCCGGCTGCGGTGACATCCTGCAGGATGTCGGCAACGTTGACGTAGCCCTTCTTTTCGATCTCGGCACGGCTCAGTGCGATCACCGGCTGTGCGGTTTCGACGCTGGCCTGGCGGATTCGCGAACCTGTGATCTCGATGCGGTCCAGGGTGGTGGTGGAATCGCTGGCGTCCTGCGCGAATGCGGTGACGCTGCAGCTGCTGGCCAAGGCGAGGGTGATCGCTGAGCACAGCGGGGTCGACTTCAAAGACATCTCTTTCGGTTTTCCTTCGTACCTAACAACAAAAAAGCGCCCGTTTGGGGCGCTGTGACAGATGCATCACCGTTGGGGGAGGGACGCAGCATCCGCCATCACAGCTCCGCTGGCCGCCGGGTCTTGGGCGGGCGCGCATGATGAACCAATTGGATGGATGCGTGAAGGGATGACTTCCGCCGGCCCACCTGCACGCATGCAGGTGGGCCATTCACTCAGTGGACAGCTTTGCCGAATCAGGTTTCCCGCAGCGCGGTGGTGATCGGCAAGCGTGCCGCGCGCAGTGCCGGGAACAGGCCGCCGACCAGGCCAATCCCCAGTGCCCACTTCAGGCCACTCCACAACAACGGTGGCGAAACCTTGAACTGGAACACCACCTGGCTGAAGTTGTTGCCCAGCGTGGACACGGTGAAGTTGTTGAACGCCAGCCATGCGATGACGCCGCCCAGCAAACCGCCGAGCAGGGCCAGCAGCATGGTTTCCAGCATCACCGCGGTCACCACCGGCACGCCACGGAAACCGATGGCGCGCAGTGTTGCGATCTCCCGCGCACGCGTGGCCACGGCGGCATACATGGTGTTGAGTGCACCAAACACCGCGCCCACCGCCATGATCGCGCCGATCACCGTGCCCAGCACCTTCAACAGTTTGTTCAGGCCACCGCCCTGCTTGCGGTAGTACTCGCCGGTGGTTTCCACATCCAGCTTCAAACGTGGATCAGCCGCCACCGCAGCCTTGAACGTATCGAACCCGGCCTTGCCTTCGGTGCGCACGTAGATCGACTGCCATGCACCGCGGTTGTAGGTGGTGGCCAGGGTCTGCGCATCGGTCCACAGCTCCGATTCGTGCGCGTCACCGGATTCAAAAATGCCCACCACCGTCCACGCCTGGTTGCCGAGCGTGAGCGTGTTGCCTACTTCCAGCCCCTGGAACTGCTTCTGCGCACCACGCCCGGCCACGATTTCGCGCAGGCCGGTGCCGAACTTGCGGCCTTCAACGATGCGCACCTTGTCGTGTACCGCCCAGGCCTGCTCGCCGACGCCACGGAACTGCGCGTTGACGTCGGTGCCATCGCCGCGTGAGGTCAGGTTGACCACCTGCGAGACTTCGGCCGAAACCAGCGGCCGGCCATTTTCACCACGTGCCACGCCGGGCAGGGTTTCCAGCAGCGGCACCTGTTCGCGGGTGATGACCGAGTTGGTCTCGGCCTGCGAACCGCCGCGCAGCACGATGGCGGTGCTGTCATCGCCGGTGCTTTCCAGCGTGGCCTGGAAGCCCTGGCCCATCGCCAGCATTGCCACCAGCACGCCAACCACGCCGGCAATGCCGATCACGATCACCGACGAGGCACCCCAGCGTTGCGGCAGGCTGGCCAGGCCAATGCGTGTTGCCGCCAATGCCAGGCGCCCGCTGCGGGTGAGCAGCAGCCACAGCGCGATGACCAGCACCACCACCGCCACGCCGATCCACGGCAGTGCGATCCAGATGCCAAGGCCCACGACCAGCAGCAGAATGACCAGCGCGTTTGAAAGAAAATTCTTCATGTCGTTCTCCTCAGCGCCCGGCCAGTGCATCGACGATCTTCAGGCGCTTGGCCCGCAGTGCCGGCAACACGCCCACCACCAGGCCGATCACCACGATCAGCAGCACGCCTACCGCCCAGGTCTGCGTGGGTACGCTCGGTGGCAGCAGGCCCATGGTCTGCGGTGCCATCACCGGCAATGCCACGGCCGCCAGGCCCAGGCCGATTGCACCGCCCAGGCCGACCAGCAATACCGCCTCCACCATCACCAGCGTCAACACCGTGCCGTCCTTGAAGCCGAGTGTTTTCAACGTGGCCAGTTCGGGCACGCGCTCGCGCACGGCCTGCGCCATGGTGTTGCCGGTGAGCAGCAACAGGGTGAAGAACACCGCGCCCATGATCGAGGTGACGATCATGCCGATGTCGGCGAACTGCTTGATGAAAGCCTGCTGGAACGCCGATTCGGTCTGGCTCTTGGTTTCATGGTCGGAGTTGGCCGAGATCGCATCGATGGCCTGCGCCACGCGCGAGGCGTGGTCGGGGCTGTCCAGCCGCACCGTGTACCAGCTGACCTGGTTCTTGATGTAGTCGTTGGATTCGTCGAAGTACTTCCAGTTCATCATCAACTGGCGTTCTTCGTTGGCGGCGGTGGCAGTGTTCTTCGACTTGAAGATGCCGACCAGCTGCAGCGGCCAGTCGTTGCTGCCACCGCGCGGAAAGATGGTGGCCTGCAATGGGATGGTGTCGCCGATCTTCCAGCCGAACTGCTTGGCCAGTGATTCGCCGACGATGGCGCCGGTACGCGTGTTGCGGAACGCCTCCACCTGCTCCTTGGGGATTTCAAACTCGGTCAGCAGGTCGAAGTAGTTCGGTGCCACCGAAAAGTTGGGGAAGAAGTTCTTCGGGTCCTGGTAGATGCCGCCAAACCACATCGCGTAGGTGACATCGCTGACGCCTTCCACCTGGCGGATCTGTGATTCCAGACGGATCGGAATGGTCTGGGTGATGGACAGGCGCGAACCCACCACCAGGCGGTTTGCACCGGCCACGGTATTGCCGCCGCTGGCAAACGCCACCCGCACCGAGTCGAGCATGCCGAACAGCAGGAACGCGGTGACTACCGACAACAGTGTGAACAGTGTGCGCGTGCGGCTGCGGAACAGCTGCGCCCATATCAGTGAAAAGTACTTCATGGCCGTACTCCTCAGTGCACGGGGGCGTCGACCAGCTCGCCCTTGTCCAGATGCACGGTGTGGGTGGCGTATTCGGCCGCCTTGGGATCATGGGTGACCATGATGATGGTCTTGCCGTGTTCGCGGTTGAGCAGCTGCAGCAGGCCCAGCACTTCCTCGGCGCTCTGGCGGTCAAGGTCGCCGGTGGGCTCGTCGCAGATCAGGAAGGTGGGGTCGGAGACGATGGCGCGGGCAATGGCCACGCGCTGCTGCTGGCCGCCGGACAATTCATTGGGGCGGTGGTCGCGGCGCTCGGCCAGGCCGACCAGGGTCAATGCGATCTGCGCCCGGCGCTTGCGTTCGCTGGCATTGAGGTTGGTGAGCAGCAGCGGCAGTTCCACGTTCTTCTGCGCGGTGAGCATGGGCATCAGGTTGTAGAACTGGAACACGAAGCCGACGTGGTGGCTGCGCCAGGTGGACAGCTGGCCGGCACCGAGCTGGTCGATGCGCTGGTCTTCGATGTTGATCTCACCGCCGCTGGGTGTATCCAGGCCACCGATGAGGTTGAGCAGGGTGGTTTTGCCGGAGCCGGACGGGCCCATCAGGGCGACGAAGTCACCGCGGGTGATGTCCAGGTCGATGCCGTGCAGCACCTGTACTTTTTCAGGGCCACGCTGGTAGGTCTTGGTGATGTTGCGCAACGAGACGAGGGTACTCATGGGTGGTCCTCAGCGGTGAAGTGAATGTGTCCGGTGTTGCGATTGCCTTTGCTGTGGCAGCTGTCTTGCATTGGCTGTAGCTATGGCTATGGCTTTTGATTTTTCCCCCTCTCCCGTTCACGGGAGAGGGTTGGGGTGAGGGCAGTTGTTGCTTCTGCTTCTTTCTTGCTTTTGACGTACGGGTTCTCTGCCTACGCACCTGCGATGCTTCAGATCACAGGCCAACTCCGCTGTCGGGATTTCTTGACGGGACCTCCGTGTCCCGTCGAAAAACGACGTGCATCCATGCACGTCGCCCCTGCGGGGTCCTTTCCGTCAGCTCCGTTGCTGCGGAAGGGGCCCGGTACGTCAACAGCAACAGCAACTGCTGCCCTCACCCCAACCCTCTCCCGTGAACGGGAGAGGGGGTAAAGCTGAGCAGAAGCAAAAGCAC
>NZ_JBRRDL010000010.1:0-108414 GCF_056759635.1 Stenotrophomonas sp. STEN056 | reverse complement strand
GCGGCCGCCGCTCGGCGGGCTCCGGGGGCGCCCGGCCCCCCCCCCGCCCCCCGCCCCCCCCCCACTACCGGCCATACCCTCGAACAAGGCCCGCCATGTGCGGGCCTTGTTCATTTCCGGGCCGAGCGCGAACGCTGGCCGCTTTCAGGCGAAAGCAACGCGCCGCGCCGGCCTGCGCTTCGGCTAAACTGCGGCACGGTTTTTGTGTTCCCCGTCGATATCCGACGCACCTAGACGAGCCTGACCCCCAGACATGACCAACATCGCCAAGATCCACGCCCGTGAAATCCTCGACAGCCGTGGCAACCCCACGTTGGAAGCCGAAGTCACCCTGGCCGACGGCTCCTTCGGCCGCGCCGCAGTGCCCTCGGGTGCCTCCACCGGCACCAAGGAAGCGGTGGAGCTGCGCGATGGTGACAAGACCCGCTACCTGGGCAAGGGCGTGCGCAACGCGGTGACCAACATCAACGGCGCCATCGCCACCGCACTGGTCGGCTTTGATGCGCAGGACCAGGCCGGGCTGGATCGCCGCCTGATCGACCTGGACGGCACCGAGAACAAGGGCCGCCTGGGCGCCAATGCGCTGCTGGGTGTTTCGATGGCTGCCGCACATGCTGCCGCTGCCTCCAAAAAGCAGGCGCTGTGGCAGTACCTGGCCAGCAAGACCGGCGCCGCGCCGTCGCTGCCGGTGCCGATGATGAACATCATCAACGGCGGTGCGCATGCCGATAACAACGTGGACTTCCAGGAGTTCATGGTGCTGCCGGTCGGCTTCAGCTCGTTCAGCGAATCGCTGCGTGCCGGTACCGAAATCTTCCACGCGCTCAAGTCAGTGCTGAAGGGCCATGGCCTGAGCACGGCGGTGGGCGATGAAGGCGGCTTCGCGCCGGACTTCCGCAGCAACGTCGAGGCGCTGGACACCATTTTGGAAGCCATCGGCAAGGCCGGTTACACCGCCGGCGAAGACATCCTGCTGGGCCTGGACGTCGCTTCCAGCGAGTTCTACGAGAACGGCAAGTACAACCTGGTCGGCGAGAACAAGCGACTGACCTCCGAGCAGTTCGTCGAGTTCCTGGCTGACTGGACCACCCAGTACCCAATCATCACCATCGAAGACGGCCTGGCCGAAAACGACTGGGCCGGTTGGAAGCTGCTGACCGACCGCATCGGCAAGAAGGTGCAGTTGGTGGGCGATGACCTGTTCGTCACCAACCCGAAGATCTTCGCCGAGGGCATCGAGTCGGGAACGGCCAACGCCATCCTGATCAAGGTCAACCAGATCGGCACCCTGACCGAGACCCTGGAAGCCATCGCCATGGCCGACAAGGCCGGCTACGCAGCCATCGTCTCGCACCGCTCGGGCGAAACCGAAGACACCACCATCGCCGATATCGCCGTAGCCACCACCGCCACCCAGATCAAGACCGGCTCGCTGTGCCGCAGCGATCGCGTGGCCAAGTACAACCAGTTGCTGCGCATCGAGGAAGCCCTCGGCAGCAGCGCGCGTTACGCCGGTCGTGACGCGTTCGTGTCGCTGAAGCGCTGACGCGGATGCGCAACTGGCGCTGGCTGCTGCTGGTGCTCGCGGTACTGCTGGGATGGCTGCAGTACCGCTTCTGGTTCGGCCCGGGCAATTCGGGTGAGGTGATGATGCTCGAAGCCCAGGTCGCCAACCAGAAGCGGGACAACGATGGCCTGCAGCAGCGCAACGATGCGTTGGCTGCCGAGGTGAAAGATCTCAAGGAAGGCGAAGCGGCCATCGAGGAGCGTGCGCGTAGTGAGCTGGGCATGATCCGGCCCGGCGAGAAGTTCTATCGCGTGGTCGAGGATGCGCCGGTGTCCGCACCGCGCGCGCCAGCGGCTGCGCCCGCCGGGCAGGGCGACCAGGCCCAACTGGAGACGGTGCCGTGATCAATCAGGTATGGGCCGTGGTTCCTGCCGCTGGCCGTGGTACCCGTTTCGGCGGGCCGGTGCCCAAGCAGTATCTGCAGGCCGAAGGTGAGCCGCTGTTGGCGCATACGTTGCAGGCCCTGTTGTCGCACCCCGGCGTGGCCGGGGTGATGGTGGCCATCGCCGAAAACGACGCAGACTGGCCGGGCTGGACCGCATTCGCGGACAAGCCGGTGCTGACCTGTGTGGGCGGTGACACCCGCGCCGCATCGGTGCTGGCCGGCCTGCAGGCCTTGCCGGACAGCGTCCGTGCCGATGACTTCGTACTGGTGCACGACGCTGCACGTCCCAATCTGGCGGCCGCGGATCTGGGCCGCTTGCTGGAAGTAGGGCGTGCCGATCCGGTCGGGGCCATCCTCGCTGCGCCGGTGCGCGACACCCTCAAACGTGCCGGTGATGACGGCGGTATTGACCGCACCGAGCCGCGCGAGTGCCTGTGGCGGGCGCTGACGCCGCAGTTGTTCCGGCGCCATCAACTGACCCGCGCGCTGCAGGACGCCAGCGGCGCCGGCGTGGACGTGACCGACGAGGCCATGGCGATGGAGCGCCTGGGTGTTCGGCCGCTGTTGGTCGAAGGTGATGAAAGCAATTTCAAGGTCACCACGCCTGCTGACCTCGCCCGTTTTGAATTCGAGCTGTCGCGACGCGGCAGCTGACCCCTGTCGGCGCTTGCCGCCGGCACTGCCAGGACTGTGACTGTATTGCCATGAATTCTTCTGCTTCTTTCCCGCCCATCCGCATCGGCCAGGGCTACGACGTGCATGCCTTCGGCGAAGGTGACCACATCATGCTCGGTGGCGTGCGCGTGCCGCATCGTTGTGGCGTGCTGGCGCACAGCGACGGCGACGTGGTGCTGCATGCACTGTGCGACGCGATGCTGGGCGCGCTGGCGCTGGGTGACATCGGGGTGCATTTCCCGCCATCGGATGAGCGCTGGAAAGGCGCGGACAGCAGTCGCTTTGTCAGTCACTGCAACGGCCTGCTGCGTGAGCGCGGCTGGCAGGTGGGCAATGCCGACGTCACCGTGATCTGCGAGCGGCCCAAGGTCGGCCCGCATGCGCTGGCCATGCGGGAGAAGGTGGCAGTGCTGCTGGATATCCCGCTGGATCGGGTGAGCATCAAGGCCACGACCAGCGAAAAACTCGGCTTCACCGGCCGTGAGGAAGGCATTGCGGCGCAGGCAGCCGTGCTGTTGGTGGCGGCATGACCGCGCTGCCTTTGGCGTTTGGCGCGCCGGTGCTGACGGCCGCCATCCGCAGCGTGCCCGAAGATTTCCAAGTGGATGAATTGCCCGCGTTCGAGGCAACCGGCGAAGGCGAACACCTGCTGCTGGATATCCGCAAGCGCGGTGCCAATACCGTGGCGATTGCCAAGCACCTGGCGCAATGGGCCGGCGTGCCGGAAATGAGCGTGAGCTACGCCGGGCAAAAGGATCGCCACGCGGTCACCACGCAGCGCTTCAGTGTGCACCTGCCCAAGCGCATCGCGCCGGATCTGGCGGCGCTGGCGTCGGACGAAATGCAGGTGGTCGCCTCGACCTGGCACAACCGCAAGCTGCAGCGCGGCGCATTGGCGGGTAACCGTTTCAAGCTGGTGCTGCGCGATGTGCAAGGTGATCGGGATGCCATCGCCGAGCGTCTGCAGACCATCGCCGCGCGTGGCTTGCCGAATTGGTTTGGTGAACAGCGCTTCGGTCGCGATGGCGGCAATGTGCCGGCGGCGTTGCAGATGTTTGCCGGCCGCCGCGTGCGCAAGGATCAGCGTTCGATGCTGTTGTCGGCGGCCCGCTCGGCGCTGTTCAACCGGGTGCTGGCCGCGCGTGTGGAGCAGGGCAACTGGGATGTGCCACTTGATGGCGAAGTGTGGATGCTGGACGGCAGCCGTTCGGTATTCGGCCCGGAGCCGATGAGCGAGGTGCTGGCCGAGCGCCTGGCGCGTTTCGACATTCATCCCAGCGCGCCGCTGTGGGGCGTGGGCGAACTGCGTTCAACCGGCGCAGCGCGTGTTCTGGAAGAGCAGGCGTTGTCCGATGAGCAGGCGCTGGCATTGCGCGCGGGGCTTGAGCAGGCTGAACTCAAGCAGGAGCGTCGCTCGCTGCGACTGCGCCCTGCGCTGATGCAACATGCCTGGCTGGATACGCAGACGCTGGAGATTTCCTTCGCGCTGCCGCCGGGCTGCTATGCCACGGCGGTACTGCATGAACTGGGCGAGACCCGCGACGCCAGTCGCGCCTACGCCGATACCGCTCCACAGTAGGCGCAGCTTAAGTCGCGAAGCCAGTGAAAGCAGCGAAGTGTCATGCGCTGCGGCCAGGCTGCCGTATGCGCGTTCCCGCGGTCACGGTTGTCCCTGTCAGCGGTGCGCCAGCAGTACCAGCAGTGCGCCGGTACCGCCCTGCGCGGCGGGTGCGGAATGGAACGCCAGCACATCGTTGCGCTGGCGCAGCATCCGGTCCACCAGGTTCTTCAATACCGGCGCGCCGCCATCGGACTGCAGGCCCTTGCCATGGATGATGCGGACGCAGCCATGCTCGTGCGCACGGGCTTCCAGCAGGAATTCGCGCAGCATTGCTTCGGCGCGGGCAGCCGTGGCGCCGTGCAGGTCCAATTCATCCTGTACGGAATACTGCCCACGCTTGAGCCGCTGGAACATCCGCGCAGGCAGGCTGTCCCGCCGATAGCTGGCCACGTCGCCGGCTTCCAGTGGTGTGCTGGAACGCAGCAGCCGGGCAAACTCCCCCAGCGCTTCGGATTCATCCTGTTCGGCCATGCGGGCGCGCGGCTTGGGGCGGGGCTTGCCCGTCGCCGGCGTTTCCACCGGGCGCATCGGCGTCACTTCGCCAATGGCCGAGCGGAACAGGGCGGCATCATCTTCATCTTCGGGGTGCGACATGCGTACAGCGTAACGTGCGCCCGGTCGCAGGCAAGCCCCGGTTGGGCGGAAGTGCCGCGGCGCATTCCGGTATCATGGCCCTTCATGTCGGTCCGGCCGGTGGTCACACAACCGGAAGTGCCGATGATTGCGGTGGCGAAACAGGGGCGCCGCGTGTTGATCCAGTGATTCAGGCCTTTAATGCGCGTACTTGTATCAAACGACGATGGTGTGGACGCCCCGGGCATCAAGATGCTCGCCGAGGAGCTCCGCAATGCCGGACATGAAGTCACCGTGGTGGCGCCGGATCGCGACCGTTCAGGCGCGTCCAACTCACTTACCCTCGACCAGCCGGTACGTCTGCGCCGCATCGACCACTACACCTGCGCGGTGGCCGGGACGCCGACCGACTGCGTGCACCTGGCACTGACCGGCATGCTGGAGTACGAGCCGGACATCGTGGTGTCGGGCATCAACAATGCCGCCAACCTTGGTGACGACGTGATCTACTCCGGCACGGTGTCGGCCGCGATGGAGGGGCGTTTTCTCGGCCTGCCGTCGGTGGCGGTGTCGCTGGTCACGCACAAGCATGAAGCCAGGCATTTCCGTACCGCAGCCAAGGCAGCGGTGGAGATCGTGGCCAGGCTCAAGGCCGACCCGCTGCCGGCGGACACCATCCTCAACGTCAACGTGCCGGACCTGGCGTGGGAAGACATCCGCGGTTTTGAAGTCACCCGGCTTGGCAACCGGCACCGCGCCGAGGCCTGCATCCCGGCCACCGATCCGCGCGGCAACACGGTCTACTGGATTGGCCCGGCCGGCAGTGAGCAGGACGCCGGCCCAGGCACCGATTTCCACGCCGTGCGTACCGGGCATATCTCCATCACCCCGATCCAGGTGGACCTGACCCGCTACGAGGCACTTGAGAAGGTGGCCGGCTGGGTCGGCGGGCTCACCGATGCACTGGGGAAGACGCAATGACCCCGCGTCTGCGCCTGCAGCCCGAAGCGGTGGGCATCGGCATGACCTCGCAGCGCGTGCGCGACCGGCTGGTTGATCGCCTGCGCGAAGCTGGCATCGTCAGCGAAGCCACCCTCAATGCAGTGCGTGTCGTGCCCCGGCATCTGTTCATCGATGAGGCCCTGGCCTCGCGAGCTTACGAAGACACCGCACTGCCGATCGGCCACGGCCAGACCATCTCCCAGCCGTGGGTGGTGGCGCGCATGACCGAGGCAGTGCTGGCCGTCGAGCCGAAGACCGTGCTGGAAGTGGGCACTGGCTCCGGCTACCAGGCCGCCATCCTGGCCGCGCTGGGGCTGGAGGTATTCACTGTCGAGCGCATCGGCGACCTGCTGCGGCAGGCGCGCAAGCGCTTCCGCCAGCTGGGCATGAACGTCCGCAGCAAACATGACGATGGCCGCATCGGCTGGCCCGAACACGGTCCGTATGACGCAATCGTGGTGACCGCTGCGGCGCCGGCGCTGGTCGATGCCCTGATCGAGCAGCTTGCGGTTGGCGGGCGCCTGGTGGCACCCGTGGGTGGGCCTGGCGGACAGGTGCTGTTGCAACTGACACGGCAGGCTGATGGCAGCATTGCCAAGGAAGAGCTGGCGCCGGTGAGCTTTGTGCCGCTGCTGTCGGGCATGTTGGACTGAGACAGGGAACCCCGCCGCGATGAAGATTTTCGGGCCGCTGTACGACCGCGCCATGCGCTGGGCCAGCCATGAGCGTGCGCCCACTTATCTGACGGTGCTGAGCTTCATCGAAGCCATCATCTTCCCGGTCATGCCGGAGGTGATGCTGATGCCGATGTGCGTGGCTCAGCCCCGCAAGGGCTGGCGCTTTGCGACGCTCAGCCTTGCCGGCTCCATGGTCGGTGCGCTGGTGGGTTACGCGCTGGGCCATTACGCCTTCGAGGCGTTGAAGCCGGTGTTTGCAGCGATGGGCATGCTGCCGGCGATCGAGGCCGGCATCGCCACCTTGCAGCAGAAGATGGCCGAATCACCCTGGGCGGTATTTACCTTCCTGGTGCTGGGCGGCTTCATGCCGATCCCGATGAAGGTCTTCACCTGGGCTTCGGGTATCGTCGGCGTGCCGATGCCGCAGTATGTGCTGAGCATGCTGGTCGGGCGTGGCAAGCGTGTCTATGTATTGGCGGCGGTGATCCGTTTTGGTGGCGCGCGCGCCGCTGAGGCGTTGCGCCGCTGGATTGAACCGCTGGGCTGGATTGCCACGGCCATCGTGGCCGGCCTGGTTGGTTGGTTGGTCTGGAGGGCGAAATTCGCATGAATGCAACGAGCTTGAGCAAGACGATCCGCAATGCGGCGGCACTGCTGTCGATGGCTGCATTGGCAGCCTGCGGCACGGCAACAGTGGTCAAACCCTCCGGCAGTGGTGCTTCTTCGACCACGCCGCGCACGTCCGTGGCAAAGCCGGGGCAGTCCGTGTCGGTGCGCCGTGGTGACACCCTTTACGGGCTGGCTCGCATCCACAACATCACGCCGCGTGATCTGGCCGCATGGAATGGCTTGTCCGAGCCGTACACGATTTACCCGGGGCAGTCATTGCGGCTCTATCCCGGTGGCAGCACCGCAGCGACCACGCGCCCGACGACCGGCGGCACAACCACCACGCGGCCGTCAACGACGACGCCGGCAACGGCCACCCCGGCGCCGGTGAACAGTGGCATTGGCTGGCGCTGGCCGGCGGAAGGCGCGCTGGTTGGTCGTTTCGTGAACGGTGAGGCGACCAAGCAGGGTATCGACATCGCAGGCAGCAGCGGCCAGGCCGTGCGCGCCGCAGGCCCGGGCGTGGTGGTGTATTCGGGCGCAGGGCTGGTGGGTTACGGCGAGCTGATCATCATCAAGCACAACGATCAGTGGCTTTCGGCCTACGGCCACAACCGCAAGCGTCTGGTCAACGAAGGTCAGAGCGTCAAGGTGGGTGACCAGATCGCCGAAATGGGCCGCACCGGCACCTCGCGTGACATGTTGCACTTCGAGATCCGCTACAACGGCAAGCCGGTCGATCCGCTGATCTATCTGCCGAAGAAGTAAGTTCGCGCGAGCGGGTGATGTCAGGTCGCCTGCGTCGCGGCAGGTTCGACGCGATGGCGCTGACAACAGGGAGGGGAGATGCCGAAGTCCGGATACTGGTTTGCTGCCAAGCGCGGTGGCTGGGGGTGGGGCTGGGGACTGCCGCTGACCTGGCAGGGCTGGTTGGTCTATCTGCTGACCGTGTTGTTGCTGGTGGCGGGTTTCTTCATCTTCCCGCCGCGCGTCGCGCCGGCGGGCCTGGCGCTGTTCCACATGGGGGTTGCCCTGCTGGCGGTGCTGGCCTGCGTGCTCAAGGGTGAACCGCTGCGTCGCGGCTAGCCCTCCGCAGCGGCCGGGGCGCTTGTTCTGGGCTGTCGCATTGGTTTGTCGTAACGAAAAAGCCCGGCAGGTGCCGGGCTTTTCTGCATCCGCGGCGTGAGCGCGGGGGGCGTCAATGCGCGACGTCTTCGAGGATGAAGGCCATCACCACCCGGCGGTTCTCGCTGGCCAGCACGTTGTAGGTGCGGGCTGCCGAGGCATTGTTCATGACCTCGATGCCGATGCCACGGGTCAGGCAGGCCGCCATTACCGCCGCCGATGGGAACACCTGCCGTTCGCCGGTGGCCAGGATGACCAGTTCCGGCGCTTGTTCCAGCACCACGTCCAGGTCGGCAGAGGTAAGCGCGGCGGGCGTGGTGACCGGCCAGTTTTCCACCAGATGGTTCGGCGCCAGCACGAAACTGCGGGTCAGTACCCGGTCATTCACCTTGGCCTGGTGGCCGTCAGCCGAGCGCAGGGCATAGCTGTAATCAGGAAGTTCGCGACTGAGCAGCATGGCGGTTCCTCGGCGGTATCAGCCGCGGGGCAGCACGATCTGGCGCTGTTCCTTGGCCGGGCGATACAGCACGGCGACGTGGCCGATGCGCTGCACCAGCGCGCTGCCACTGGCCTGCACCAGCTCGTTGACCATGGCTTCACGGGCTTCGCGGTCCTCCGCGCCGACCTTCACCTTGACCAGCTCGTGGCGTTCCAGCACTTCGTCCAGTTCAGCCAGGAAGGCTGGAGTAACCCCCTTGCCTCCGATCTGCAGCAGTGCTTTCAGATCGTGCGCGACGCCGCGTAGGAATCGGTTCTGGGCCGGGGTCAGGACAATAGACATGCAGGATTACGGGTTATCAAGGGGGTTCAGGGTATCATGACCACCCCTGTGAGCCCTATTGCCGATGTCCTCCCGTAGCAAGAGCAGCCAGCGCTGGTTGAAGGAACATTTCTCCGATCCTTTTGTGAAAAAGGCCCAGAAGGAGGGCATGCGTTCGCGTGCCGCCTACAAGCTGGAAGAGCTGCTGGAGCGTGACCGGCTGTTGAAGCCGAACATGGTGGTGGTCGACCTGGGCGCCGCGCCGGGCGGCTGGTCGCAGCAGGTGCGCAGGCAGATGGGCGACACCGGCCGCGTGCTGGCGCTGGATATCCTGGAAATGCCGCCGCTGGCCGGGGTGGAGTTCCTTCACGGCGACTTCAGGGAGCAGGACGTTCTATCGCAGTTTGAAGCGATGGTCGGCGATGCGCCGGTGGACCTTGTGCTGTCGGATATGGCCCCCAATAAGAGTGGTATGGATGCGGTCGACCAGCCGCGGATGATGCACCTGGCGGAGTTGGCCATGGATTTTGCCGACAACCATCTCAAGCCGGGCGGCGCGTTCCTGATCAAGTTGTTCCAGGGCGTGGGCTTTGATGACTATGTGCGCGAGATGCGCCGTCGTTATGAAAAAGTCGCCATTCGCAAGCCGGACGCTTCACGCAGGCGTTCACCTGAGGTTTATGCCTTGGGTCAGGGCAAGCGTGCGCAGATCAAGTAAGCTCAACCATACGAATTGCGTCAGAAAATAGAGGAACGCCGGAGCCGATGAGGATGAACGACTTGACCAAGAACCTCCTGCTATGGGTGGTTGTCGCCGTCGTGCTGATGGTGGTGTTCCAGAGCTTTGCCCCCCGCGGCGCGGCTGTGACTGCCGGTGATGCGCGCAACTACACCCAGTTCCTGCAGGAAGTGGACTCGGGCCGGATCAAATCGGTCGAGTACACCGACAAGACCACGCTGACCACCAACCACCTGCGCTTCAAGCGTTCAGATGGTTCGGAAGGTGCGCTGTTTGCCCCGGCCGATCCCAAGCTGCTGGATCAGCTGTATTCCAAGAACGTCGAAGTGGCCCGCCAGGAGCCGGCTACCGGCCCGGGTTTCTGGGGCCTGGTGCTGCAGTTCCTGCCGGTGCTGCTGCTGATCGGCTTCTGGATTTTCATGATGCGCCAGATGCAGGGCGGTGGCGGCGGTGCCAAGGGCGCGATGTCCTTCGGCAAGTCGCGCGCCAAGCTGCAGGGCGAGGACCAGATCAAGGTCACCTTTGCTGATGTCGCCGGTTGCGACGAAGCCAAGGAAGAAGTCGGCGAGCTGGTCGAGTTCCTGCGTGACCCGACCAAGTTCACCAAGCTGGGCGGCAAGATTCCGCGCGGCGTGCTGATGGTCGGCCCGCCGGGTACCGGCAAGACCTTGCTCGCCCGTGCCATTGCCGGCGAGGCGAAGGTGCCGTTCTTCGCGATTTCCGGTTCGGACTTCGTCGAAATGTTTGTCGGCGTTGGCGCCAGCCGCGTGCGCGACATGTTCGAGCAGGCCAAGAAGCACGCACCGTGCATCATCTTCATCGACGAAATCGATGCCGTGGGCCGTCACCGCGGTTCGGGCATGGGCGGTGGTCATGATGAGCGCGAGCAGACCCTGAACCAGATGCTGGTCGAGATGGACGGCTTCGAGGGCGGTGAGGGCGTGATCGTGATCGCCGCCACCAACCGCCCGGACGTGCTGGACAAGGCGTTGCTGCGCCCGGGCCGTTTTGACCGCCAGGTGATGGTCGGCCTGCCGGACATCAAGGGCCGCGAGCAGATCCTGCGCGTGCACCTGCGCAAGGTGCCGGCCGCCGATGACGTGCGTCCGGAAGTGCTTGCGCGCGGTACTCCGGGTTTCTCCGGTGCCGACCTGGCCAACCTGATCAATGAAGGCGCCCTGTTTGCGGCTCGTCGCAACAAGCAGGAAGTCGACATGAAGGACTTCGAGGACGCCAAGGACAAGATCTACATGGGTCCGGAGCGCCGCTCGATGGTCATGCGCGAGGACGAGCGTCGCAACACCGCCTACCACGAGTCCGGTCACGCGGTTGTCGCGATGTCGCTGCCCAAGGCCGACCCGGTGCACAAGGTGACGATCATGCCGCGCGGCTGGGCGCTGGGCGTGACCTGGCAGTTGCCGGAGCACGACCACATCAGCAAGTACAAGGACCGCATGCTGGAGGAGTTGGCCATTCTGTTCGGTGGCCGCATCGCCGAAGAGATCTTCGTCGGCCAGATGTCCACCGGCGCGTCCAATGACTTCGAGCGTGCTACCAAGCTGGCCCGTGGCATGGTCACCAAGTACGGCATGTCCGACGTGCTGGGCACCATGGTCTATGCCGACGACGAAGCCAGCTATGGCATGCACAGCAAGACGATTTCCGAAGCCACGCAGCAGAAGGTGGATGCGGAAATCCGTCGCATCCTCGACGAGCAGTACGACGTTGCCTACAAAATCCTGGAAGAGAAGCGTGATGTCGTCGAGGCGATGACCGCTGCGCTGCTGGAGTGGGAAACCATCGACGCCGACCAGGTCAAGGCGATCATGGAAGGCCGCGAGCCGTCGCCGCCGGCGGGTTGGGTGGCCAAGGCTGGCAACAATGACCGTGCCGATGACGGCAAGGGCGGCGATGACCAGCGCCCGGTGGCGCCGATCACCGATCCGGCCGGCCAGCACTGATTTTCGCGTCATAGCTGTAGAAAACGGGCCGGTTTACCGGCCCGTTTTCGTATGCGTCCACCGCAGCGGTGGGCGAGAATAGGCCTGTCTTCCGCTTTCCGGGTACCGCCATGAACGACTCCAAGCCGCCACAACCGCCGCCGCTGTATATGCCGGAGATGATCATCGCGACCGTGGTGGGTGTCGCCTTCGGCGTGAAGCTGGACAACTACCTGACGGGCGTCTTCATCGGCGTGGTGCTGGGTGTGGTGTTGAGCCTGATTGGCCACAAGATCCGCTCAAGGAACAAACGCTGATGTTCGATACCGCGCCGACTCTGGATTGTGCTGGCCGCCTGCTGCGGCTGGATCGCCCGCAGGTGATGGGCATCGTCAATGTCACGCCGGATTCCTTTTCCGACGGCGGGCAGCATTTCAGTACTGACATGGCCGTCGCCCACGCGCTGTCGTTGGTCGAGCAGGGCGCCGATCTGCTCGACGTTGGCGGCGAATCCACGCGCCCCGGCGCCACGCCGGTGTCGGTGCAGGAAGAAATCGATCGTGTGGTGCCGGTGATTGAAGGATTGCTGGCGCGCACCGGCGTACCGATAAGCGTGGATACGTTCAAGCCAGAGGTGATGCGCGCCGCGCTGGCCGCCGGTGCGGGCATGGTCAATGACGTGCAGGCGCTGAGGCAGCCGGGTGCATTGGATGCCGTTGCCGGCTCCGGGGCCGCCGTGGTGCTGATGCATGCCGTAGGTGGCCCTTACGATGCCGGTGTCGCGCAGGCGTATGACGACATTTCCGGGGAGGTTCAACGCTTTCTGGCGGAACGGGTGTTCGCCGCGGAAATGGCGGGTGTTGGCCGTGGGCGCCTGGTGATCGATCCCGGTTACGGTTTCAACAAGGACCTCGCGCAGAACTTTGCGCTTCTCGCGGCGCAGGAGCGGCTGTTGGCGCTGGGTGTGCCGGTGCTGGCAGGCCTGTCACGCAAGCGCTGCATTGGTGATGTTACCGGCCGGGCCGAAGCCGCGGACCGCTTTGCGGGCTCGGTGGCGGCGCATCTGTTGGCGGTGCAGCGTGGCGCGATGATGGTCCGCGTGCATGATGTCGCGGCAACGGTGGATGCCTTGAAGGTGCTGGCAGCGATGGATGCGGTTCCGTCAGCGCGTATCGATACCCCGGCAATGCCACGCTGGCCGGACGAGGATTGATGTCCGTCGACCAGCGCCCGTTGGCCATCGCCCTGATGGGGCCGACCGCTTCGGGCAAGACCGCAGCAGCCATCGCGCTGGCCAAGGCATATGACGGGGAGATCGTTAGCGTTGATTCGGCACTGGTGTACCGGGGCCTGAACATCGGCGCGGCCAAGCCGGATGCCGAAGAACAGGCGGGCATCCCGCATCACCTGCTGGATCTGCGCGACCCGTGGCAAACCTATTCGGCTGCCGAATTTGCGGAAGCCGCCGCCGCTGCGGTGGGCGATATCGTAGCGCGTGGCAAGCTGCCGATTCTGGCAGGCGGTACCGGGCTCTATTTCCGTGCGCTGCTGCAGGGGCTGTCGCCGATGCCCGAAGCGGACCCAGGCCTGCGCGCGCAGATCACCGCCGAAGCGGAAGTGCTGGGTTGGCCGGCATTGCATGCCCAACTGGCGGACGTGGACGCCGTCGCGGCCAAACGTATCCACGCCACCGACCCACAGCGTATCCAACGGGCCCTGGAGGTCTACCGGCTGACCGGCAAGCCGATCAGCTATTGGCAGACCCAGCCGGGCATCGCCCGTTTGCCGGCCCGTGTGCTCAAACTGGTCCTGGCGCCCAGCGACCGCGCCGTACTGCACCAGCGCATAGCCAGGCGCTTCGATCTGATGCTGGCCAATGGTTTCCTGGACGAAGTGCGCCAGCTCCGTGCCTTGCCGCAGATGGCGGCGGTGGAGCGCCCCTTGGACCTGCCGGCGGTGCGGGCGGTGGGCTACCGGCAGGCCTGGCAGTTTCTGGACGGGCAGGGCACCGCCGCTGAATTCCGTGACCTGGGCATCTTTGCTACCCGGCAGCTGGCCAAACGCCAGTTGACCTGGTTGCGGGGCGAGCGGGATGCCCGCTGGTTTGATCCTGCCAGTGACTCCGGACGCCTGCAGAACGCCGTTTCGCTGTTTCTGGGAAGCTGAGAAGCCGCCCGGCGGTGTACCATCGCTGTTCCGGATCGGCGCACGGGGAGTCGCTGAATCCGGCCCATAAGAACAATAACGAGGAGTAGACGATGTCCAAGGGGCAGTCTTTGCAGGATCCGTTTCTGAATGCGCTGCGTCGTGAGCGCGTGCCGGTGTCGGTGTACCTGGTCAATGGCATCAAATTGCAGGGCACGATCGAGTCGTTCGACCAGTTCGTGGTGCTGCTGCGCAATACCGTCAGCCAGATGGTCTACAAGCACGCCATTTCCACCGTCGTGCCGGCGCGCAACGTAAAGGTTGGGCCGGGCGGTGGCTACGTGCAGTCGTCCGATGGCAGTCAGGCAGGCGATGAAGACAACGACAACGAATAAGCAGGTAGCGGCGCATGTTTGACCGCTCGAAAAAGGGCGAACATGCGCTGTTGATCCAGCCGCATGTTGGGCGGCTGGAAGAAGATGTGCTGGAGGAGTTCACCGATCTGGCCCGTTCCGCCGGTGCCAGCATCGCAGCGACGCTCACCGCGCGCATGGATCGCCCGAATCCATCAACGTTGATTGGCAGTGGCAAGCTGGATGAAGTGAAGGCTGCCGCCGACGCTACCGGCGCCGATCTGGTGCTGGTCAACCATCAGCTCTCGCCGGTGCAGGAGCGCAACCTGGAGCGCTTCCTGGAGCGCCGTGTGATCGACCGCACCGGCCTGATCCTGGACATCTTTGCCCAGCGTGCGCACAGCCACGAAGGCAAGTTGCAGGTTGAGTTGGCGCAGTTGCGCCATCTCGCCACGCGCCTGGTACGCGGTTGGACGCACCTTGAGCGTCAGCGCGGTGGCTCCATCGGTCTGCGTGGTCCGGGTGAAACCCAGCTCGAAACCGACCGTCGTCTGCTGCAGAAGCGCGTGGAGCAGTTGCAAAAACGGCTTGAGAAAGTGGAAGTGCAGCGCACCCAGATGCGCCGCGCTCGCGTGCGCAGTGAAATGCCGCGCATCGCCCTGGTGGGCTACACCAACGCAGGCAAATCCACGCTGTTCAACGCCCTGACCGGCGCTGAGGCGTATGCGGCTGACCAGTTGTTCGCCACGCTGGACCCAACCGTGCGACGCATCGCACTGCCCGGTGGCAACGCGATGCTGGCCGACACGGTGGGCTTCGTGCGCGATCTTCCGCATGAGCTGGTAGCCGCGTTCCGCTCGACCCTGTCCGAGGCGCGCGAGGCCGATTTCCTGCTGCATCTGGTCGATGCGGCCGATCCCCTGCGCGAAGAACGCATTGCCCAGGTAGATGAGGTGTTGGAAGCGGTAGGTGCGGGGGAACTGCCGCAGCTGCTGGTGTTCAACAAGATTGATCGCATCGAAGGCGCCGAAGTGCGCCACGACGCCCAGGACGGCGTGCCGGACGAGTCGCGGCGTGAGCGGGTGTGGATTTCCGCGCGCGATGGGCGGGGCCTGGAACTGCTGCAATCGGTACTGGGCAAGCGCCTGGGGCTGCAGCACGTTACTGGCAGTGTGCGCTTGCCGCCAAGTGCCGGCCGCCTGCGCTCGCGCCTGCATCAGCTGGAGGTCATCCGCAGCGAACAGGCCGATGAAGAGGGCTGGCTGGTGGAAGTGGATATCCCCATTGCCGAAGCCGAGAAGCTCGCGGCCAGCGCAGACGGTGCGGTGATCCGTGCCCTCCTGCCGGAGCCGGAGCCGGAATGGTGACGTACACTCTCCATGGGGGAATCACACAAAGGGCCGCATTGCGGCCCTTTGCTGTTCAGTGGCACAGCGCTACTGGCCGCGCACGGGCGAACAAATTGCGATACAACGCTGGGGATCCCTTTGGAAAGCGCCATGATTCTCCCCACCGATAGTGAACTTGATCAATTGGCCAGCCGCCTGGGCGAGCGGTTGCGGGCGGCCCGCGACAGCGTAGTCACGGCAGAGAGCTGTACCGGCGGCTGGATTGCGAAAGCGATGACCGGCGTGGCTGGCTCATCGGACTGGTTCGATTGCGGCATGGTCGCTTACAGCTATGAGGCCAAGCAGGCGTTGCTGGGCGTCCGTCCACAGACGCTGGAGAGCCAGGGGGCCGTCAGTCGCGAGACGGTGATCGAGATGGTGTCCGGCGCCCTGGTGCATTCCGGCGCCAGCATTTCTGTCGCAGTGACCGGCATCGCCGGGCCCGGCGGCGGCAGTGAGGACAAGCCGGTCGGCACGGTGTGGATAGGCTGGAAGCGCCGCGGCGGCTATACCCGTGCGGAGCTGTTCCATTTCGATGGCGACCGCGATGCAGTACGCAGACAAACCGTGGCCGCGGCGTTGCGCGGGCTGGAGACCGTGTGAGTGTGAGCAGGGCCTGTTGACGCTGCATTTGTTAGTAGTAATACTACTAATCATGAACCTGACCGACACCCAGCAGGCCATCCTCGATCTGATCGCAGAGCGCATCGATGCAGAGGGCGTGCCGCCATCACAGACCGAAATCGCCCGCGCCTTTGGTTTCAAGGGCGTGCGCTCGGCCCAATATCACCTTGATGCCCTGGAAGCGGCTGGCGCCATCGAGCGTGTTCCCGGACGGGCACGTGGCATCCGCCTGGTACGGCCGGATGTGGCTGACGCCCCGGCCGATCTGGCGCCGGTGGACAGTGACCAGGTGCTGCGCCTGCCGGTTCTCGGGCGCGTTGCCGCCGGCCTGCCGATCGGTGCTGATATCGGCTCTGACGACTACGTGGTGCTGGACAAGGTGTTCTTCTCGCCGGCGCCGGATTACCTGCTGAAAGTGCAGGGCGATTCGATGATCGATGAAGGCATCTTCAACGGTGACCTGATTGGCGTGCACCGCACCCGTGACGCGCATTCCGGCCAGATCGTGGTGGCACGTATCGACGACGAGATCACGGTCAAGCTGCTCAAGATCGGCAAGGACCGCATCCGCCTGCTGCCTCGTAATCCCGACTATGCGCCGATTGAAGTCCTGCCTGACCAGGATTTCGCCATAGAAGGGCTGTACTGCGGTTTGCTGAGGCCGAACAGGTGAAATCAGCGCAATCCGTAGCTGCAATGCCTTGTTTTTCCTATGTGGGGCAGGTCGGTGTGCTGCTGCCGGTATCCTTGCAGCCCCGATTATTTTGTCGTCTCGCCTGCAGTCTCAGCCTTTGCGATACGACGCCTTTACAGTGGACCCCATGACGAAATCAACGAAATCAACCCCGAGGACGACCACGATGGACGAGAACAAGAAGCGCGCACTTGCTGCAGCACTGGGCCAGATCGAAAAGCAGTTCGGCAAGGGCTCGGTGATGCGCATGGGCGATCGCGTGGTCGAACCCGTTGAGGTCGTTCCAACCGGCTCGCTGATGCTGGATATCGCTCTGGGAATCGGCGGCTTGCCGAAGGGCCGCGTGGTTGAGATCTATGGCCCGGAATCCTCGGGCAAAACCACGCTGACGCTGCAGGCCATCGCCGAATGCCAGAAGCTGGGCGGCACTGCCGCCTTCATCGACGCCGAGCATGCACTGGACCCGATCTACGCTGCCAAGCTGGGCGTCAATGTCGATGATCTGCTGCTGTCGCAGCCGGATACCGGCGAGCAGGCGCTTGAAATCGCGGATATGCTGGTACGTTCCGGCTCGGTTGACATCGTGGTGGTCGATTCGGTTGCCGCATTGACGCCCAAGGCGGAAATTGAAGGCGAGATGGGCGACCAGTTGCCCGGCCTGCAGGCTCGTTTGATGAGCCAGGCACTGCGCAAGCTGACCGGCAACATCAAGCGCTCCAATACGCTGGTGATCTTCATCAACCAGCTGCGCATGAAGATTGGTGTGATGATGCCGGGCCAAAGCCCGGAAGTGACCACCGGCGGCAACGCGCTGAAGTTCTACGCCTCCGTGCGCCTGGACATCCGTCGCATCGGCGCCATCAAGAAGGGTGACGAGATCATTGGTAACCAGACCAAGATCAAGGTCGTGAAGAACAAGCTGGCGCCGCCGTTCAAGCAGATCGTCACTGAGATTCTTTACGGTGAAGGCATTTCCCGTGAGGGTGAGCTGATCGACATGGGCGTGGAGGCCAAACTGGTCGAGAAGGCTGGTGCCTGGTACAGCTACGGTGACGAGCGCATTGGCCAGGGCAAGGACAACTCCCGTGGCTACCTGCGCGACAACCCGCAGGTTGCGGCAAAGCTTGAGGCAGAACTGCGCGAGCGGTTCCAGCCGGCCGAAGCATCGCGCGAAGAAGGCGACGACGAGCAGGACGAAGCATGAGTTTCCCGCGGGGGCGGGTGGCGCATCGTCAGTGACGCTGTCCCGCTCCCGCGGCATTGATTCCAGGAGGACAGGCGCCATGGATGGCGCAATCCTGATGGGCAATAGACGTGACGAATGAGTTTGATGAGCCAGCGGCCGGTCGAGGCAAGCGCCGGCGTGAGCAGACGCCATTGCAGCGGGCGCTGGGCCTGTTGGTCAGGCGCGAGCATTCGCGCAAGGAGCTGGGGCGCAAGCTGAAAGCGCGCGGCATCGAGGCCGATGAGGTGGATGCGGCCGTGGCGCGGCTCGCCGATGAGGGCTGGCAGGACGACACCCGGTTCGCAGAGATGCTGGTGCGCAACCGTGCCAACGGTGGCTACGGGCCCGTGCATATCCGGGCGGAGCTGGGCACGCATGGGCTGGACAGCGCGCAGATCGAGGCGGCAATGGCGACCTTCGAGGGGGACTGGGTCGAAAATGCGCGTGACCTTGTGTGTCGCCGTTTTGGTGAAGATGGCCCGCAGGAGCTGACGCAGCGGCGCAAGGCCGCAGACCTGCTGGCGCGGCGGGGTTTTGACGGTAGCTGTATCCGCACCGCGACCCGGTACGATCCTGAGGACTGACAGGGCTGGGCCTGATACCCTTTCAGGGTTTCGGTTGTCCCGAATTCCCGCGCCCGCAGGGCGACCGGGACCCGTTTGCCAGCTTACAGCCAGTCCCCATGAATACACCTGCCAAATTCACGACCTCCCAGATCCGCAGCGATTTCCTCGAATTCTTCAAGAACAAGGGCCACACCATCGTGCCGTCGGCGCCCCTGGTGCCGGGTAACGATCCGACCCTGTTGTTCACCAACTCCGGCATGGTGCAGTTCAAGGATGTGTTCCTTGGCGCGGAGAAGCGCAGCTATGTGCGCGCGGCCGACGTCCAGCGCTGCCTGCGTGCCGGTGGCAAGCACAACGACTTGGATCAGGTTGGCTATACCGCACGTCACCACACCTTCTTTGAAATGTTGGGCAACTGGTCCTTTGGCGACTACTTCAAGAAGGACGCCATCGCCTGGGCCTGGGAGCTGCTGACCCAGGTCTGGAAGCTGCCGGCCGAGCGCCTGCTGGTCACCGTCTATCAGACCGATGACGAAGCCTATGCCCTGTGGCGCGACATGATTGGCGTTCCCGAAGACCGCATCGTGCGCATTGGCGACAACAAGGGTGCGCCATTTGCCTCCGACAATTTCTGGCAGATGGCCGAGACCGGCCCATGCGGCCCCTGCACCGAAATTTTCTACGACCATGGTGACCACATCGCAGGCGGCCCTCCGGGTTCGCCTGATGAGGATGGTGATCGTTTCATCGAGATCTGGAACCTGGTGTTCATGCAGTTCGACCGTCAGCCCGACGGCACATTGGTGCCGTTGCCGGCGCCGTGCGTGGATACCGGCATGGGCCTGGAGCGTCTGGCGGCGATCCTGCAGCACGTCCATACCAATTACGAAATCGATCTGTTCCAGGCACTGATCCGCAAGGCCAGTGAACTGACCGGCATGGCTGACCTGGAGAACAAGTCGCTGCGCGTGATTGCTGACCATATCCGCGCCTGCTCGTTCCTGATTGTCGATGGCGTGCTGCCGTCGAACGAGGGCCGCGGCTATGTGCTGCGCCGGATCATCCGCCGCGCCCTGCGCCACGGCTGGATGCTGGGTGTTCGCCAGCCGTTCTTCAACAAGCTGGTGCCGACGCTGGTCGAGCAGATGGGCGAAGCGTATCCGGAGCTGCCTGCACAGGCAGATACCGTCGTGCGCGCTTTGCAGGCCGAGGAAGAGCGTTTTGCAGAGACGCTGGATGCCGGCATGAAGATTTTCGACGACGTCGCGGCCAAGGTCAGCAATGGCGTGATCCCGGGCGTGGATGCGTTCCGTCTGTATGACACCTATGGCTTCCCGGTCGACCTCACTGCCGACATCGCGCGTGAGCGCGGCATGACGGTGGACATGGCGGCGTTTGAAGCTTCCATGGAGCAGCAGCGCGAGATGGCGCGTGCCGCCGGCAAGTTCGGCGGCGGCGTGCAGCTGCCGGCGGACCTGGTGGCAACGCTGTCGCCAACCGTGTTTCTCGGTTACGACAAGCTGCAGGCTGATGGCCTGAGCGTGGTCGCCTTGATCAAGGACGGCCGCCCGGTTGATGCGGTGCAGGCCGGTGACGAGGTCATCGTGTTCACGGCGCAGACGCCGTTCTACGCCGAGTCCGGCGGTCAGGTCGGCGATACCGGCGTGCTGTCGGGCGCAGGTGTGGGCATTGAGGTGACCGACACGCAGAAATTCGCCGGCCAGTTCCACGGCCATGTCGGCCGCGTGGGCCAGGGCAACCTCAAGATCGGCGATGTGCTGTCTGGCAGCGTGAATGCGGCGCGTCGCGGCGCTACCATCCTCAATCATTCGGCAACCCACTTGCTGCATGCGGCCCTGCGCGAAGTGCTGGGCACCCATGTGCAGCAGAAGGGCTCGCTGGTGGCGCCGGACCGCCTGCGCTTCGACTTCGCTCACTTCCAGCCGATCAGCGCCGAAGAACTTGCACTGGTTGAGCGCAAGGTCAACGAGCAGGTGCGCGCCAACAACGCCGCCGAAGTGCACAACATGGGCATGCAGGAGGCACTGGACTTCGGCGCCATGGCATTGTTTGGCGAGAAGTACGGCGAGAACGTCCGCGTGCTGAAGATGGGCGAGTACTCGACCGAGCTGTGTGGCGGCACCCACGTTTCACGCACCGGCGATATCGGGCTGTTCAAGATCACATCGGAAGGGGGTGTTTCCTCCGGTGTCCGCCGCATCGAGGCGGTGACCGGGCAGGGCGCGCTGGACTACGTTGCCGATGAAGAGCGACGTCTGCACGAGGCTGCGCAGTTGCTGGGTGGCAGTGCGGGCGATGTAGTGGACAAGGTGCGTCAGCTGGGCGAACGGCAGAAGAAGCTGGAGCGCGAGCTGGAAGCACTCAAGGCCAAGCTGGCGTCCGGAGCGACTGCTGACCTGGGAGCTTCCGCCGTGGATGTGGCGGGGGTGAAGGTCCTGGCGGTGCGTCTGGAGGGCTTCGATGCCAAGGCCCTGCGTGAGGCGGTGGATCGCCTGCGCCAGCAGCTGGGTGATGCCGTGATCCTGCTGGCGGGCGTCCAGGACGGCAAGGCGGCGCTGGTGGCGGGTGTGAATGGTTCGGCAATGGGCAAGGTCAAGGCCGGGGAACTGCTCGCCCATGTGGCCGGTCAGATCGGGGGCAAGGGCGGTGGCCGTCCCGATCTGGCGCAAGGTGGTGGTGAGGATGGCCCGAAGCTTCAGGCTGCGCTTGACGGTGTGCTTGCCTGGGTCCAGCCACATCTCGCCTGAATGTGAACAGTCTGGCGCCTTGAAGGTATTTGCGCCCTGCCGGTAACATTGGGAGTCTTTTCCCTTTGTCGTGGGGCGCAGTCCTAGGAAGCGCGCCAATGCCGGTGGGGAATCCAACCGGTTCCATGGAGATTTGCAAAAATGTTGATCCTGACTCGCCGCGTAGGCGAAACCTTGATGATCGGAGACTCGGTCAGCGTCACCGTGCTTGGTGTCAAGGGTAACCAGGTGCGTATCGGTATCACCGCGCCGAAGGATGTGGCGGTGCACCGCGAGGAAATTTTCCAGCGGATCCAGCGCGGTGATGAGCCTGCTGCATCGGGAAGTGAAGAAACTTCCGAATAAGGGTTTACCTTTTACCCCGTTAAACGTTATTCTTCGCGCCCCGCTACGGAATACGCAGCGGGCAAGAGAAACGGAGTGATGCCCGAGTGGCTGAAGGGGCTCCCCTGCTAAGGGAGTATAGGGTTTATAGCTCTATCGAGGGTTCGAATCCCTCTCACTCCGCCAGTTCAAAAAAGCCCCTTTCAGGGGCTTTTTTGTTGCCTGCGATTTGTGTGGGCGGAAATGGCTTCCTTGCGGCGAAGCGCGTGGCAGGGCTCATCCGGGCGGGGGTGTGGATGGACTGCGCTTGTGATGTTGCAGGGTGGGCGCGCGCGTGGTGTTTGTCGTGCGTCGGTGCCTTATGTGCGGCCTCTGGAGCGCGTTGCCGCTAATGGATCATTCGGGTGCAGCAGCGGTGTGTGCTTTGTGCCTGGTGTTCGTGTGGCGGCTGTCGGGCTGTCTGCCGCTGTGGGGAGCGCGCTGCAGCTTTTGCAGGGCAGAGTGAAACGGTGAGGAGTGGATCTATTGCGGTTGTGTCGCTTCAAATCGCGCACATAAAAAAACAGCAGGCAATGCCTGCTGTTTCTTTGAAATGGTGCGCCCGGAGAGATTCGAACTCCCGACCGCCTGGTTCGTAGCCAGGTACTCTATCCAACTGAGCTACGGGCGCGCATTACATTTTGTTTGAAGCTTGCAGAATTGGATTCTGCTTTCTGACGTGGTGCGCCCGGAGAGATTCGAACTCCCGACCGCCTGGTTCGTAGCCAGGTACTCTATCCAACTGAGCTACGGGCGCGTCGTCAGGAGCGAGATTATGCGGATATGCTGCGTTTGCGTCAACGCTTTTGTGAAATTTTCTTAATCTTCGTGACGGATCAACGCGGCAACTACCGCTTGCGGTGACTTCATCCAGCTGAAGTGATCGGCAGGGGTGCCGAGCTCGTTGGCGGACATCATCCGCAACGCGTGCTTGGCCCTTGGCATCTTCTGCAGCAGGGATTGCATTGAACCGGCCGGGGCCAGCCAGTCCGCATCCAGTACAAGTGCGCAGATCGGTGCGTTGACGTTGCGCATGCCGGCTTCCAAGTCTACGGGCAGGCCGTGGGCAGCGTAGTGATTGCTCAGGCCGACGCGGGCCCAGTCGCGGATAAGGCCGCGGGCTTCGTTGCCGCCGAAGCCGACGCGTCGCCCGGGCAATGCGCCGCGTTTGCGGGCCAGCCATGGCAGGGAGCGATAGGCCAGGGGCAGCAGGTAGCGGCGTGGTGCTGGAAAGCTGCGCCACCATGGCGTGCCGCTTGCCACCAGCCACAGCGCCTGCAGATCTGCGCTGCGTTGGCCGGCGTAGCAGCAACTCAACTGGCCGCCCAGACTGTGGCCGCCCAGGCGCATCGGCAGCTCGGGCAATGCGTGGCGCATGGCAGCTTCTGCAGCGGGCAGGTCGTATTGCAGCAGTTCGCGGTAGCCCCAATCGTGCTGGCGGCCAGGGCGCAGGCTGCTGCTGCCATTGCCGCGCCATTCGTGCAGAAACACGGCAATGCCCTGCGCTGCCAGTGCGTCTGCGAAGGCCTGATAGTTGCGTGCCGAGACGCCCAGCGCCGGCAGCCAGAGCAGGCTTGCGACAGGTTGCGCAGGGAGGTGGGCAAGCAGCTCGAAGCGATGGCCGTCAGCGCTGGTGACCTGCAGGCGCGAGGGGGCACTCATGCAGAGGGCGCTGCGCCGAAGTGATCCAGGACCATCACATCGCCGCGACCGGGGTGATAGCCGGTCTGCAGTCCGCGTGCGATGTAGTCGATGGCAGCTTCGCAGGCGTTGGCTAACGACAGGCCGCGGCACAATTGCGCGGCAATGGCCGAGGCGAGGGTGCAGCCGGTGCCGTGGGCATCAACGGGCAGGCGGTGATGGCTGAATTCCTCGCGGGTGACGCCGTCGAAGTAGCGATCAATGACGCGGTTGCCTTCATGCAGGTGGCCGCCTTTGAGCAGCACCGCGCCAGCGCCCATGTCGATCAGCGCGGCGGCGGCATCTTCGGCCTCAATGGCGTTGGTGATGCGGCGGCCGAGCAGGAGCTCGGCTTCGGGTGTGTTGGGGGTGAGCAGGGTCGCCAGCGGCAGCAGGCGCTCACGCATCGCGCGCAATGCGCTGTCTTCGAGCAGGCGGGCGCCGCTGGTGGCGACCATCACCGGATCAAGCACGATGTGCGGCGGACGGTGCTGTTCAAGCGTGTCGGCAACAAGGTGGATCACATCGGCATTGGCCAGCATGCCCAGCTTCACCGCGTGGATGTCGAAGTCATCGAAGCAGGCGTCAAGCTGTGCCTGCAGGAAGGGCAGTGGTGGCACATGCACGGCAGTGACGCCGCGGGTGTTCTGTGCGGTGAGTGCGGCGATGGCGGACAACCCGTGCACGCGGTGTGCGGCAAATGCTTTCAGGTCGGCCTGGATGCCGGCGCCGCCACCGGAGTCGGAGCCAGCGATGGTGAGGGCGGAAACGGGGGTAGAAGGCGTCATGCTGCGATTGTGCAGTGTTTGCCTGCAACGTGCCTTAGCGGGCCCGCAGCAGCGCCCATTGCCGATAGAGCACATAGCCCAGCCCGGTGAGGCCGGTGAGCAGCGCCGGCGCCCATAGCGCGTCGTACTGCCAGCGCAGGAACAACCAGGCCCCCAGTGCGCTGCCTGCAAGGAAGCCGCTGATGATCAGCCCGCTCAGTGTCAGCCGGCGCACCGGCAGGGGAAGGCCCCGCAGCAAGTGGCCCAGGCCGATGCCCAGGTCGGTGAACATGCCGCTGAGGTGGGTGGTGCGCACCACGGCGCCGCTGAACGTGGTGGCCATGGCGTTCTGCAGTCCGCAGGCCATTGCCGCAAGCATCGCGCCCCAGATCTGTTGTTGCTTGAACAAGGGGATGGCCAGGAGCAGTAGTGCCGATTCCAGCGCCAGTGCGACGCCGTAGCGGCGGCCGAGCTGCAGGACGCCATCCTGGATGATCAGGCCGCTGAGCATTGCGCCGAGCGAAAACGCAATGAGCAGCCCCCAAAGATGCCCGATGGCGCGCAGATCCCCCTGGACCAGCACCATGCCCAGTTGGCTGGTGGTGCCGGTGAGGTGGCTGACGGCCTGGTGCTCGAAGCCGAGAAAGCCAACCACGTTGACCATCCCGGCGACGCAGGAGAGCGCGATCGCTCCGATCCAGACCCAGCGGGGCAGGCGCATTCCCAATGCCGGCCTCCCGTCAGGGCGTTGGCGGTGGGCCGTTGAACTGCACGTCGGAGAACGTGGCCGTTTGTGGGTCGAACACCGCGCCCCAGAACTGCTTGCCGCCGTCACATGCCCGGATGGCTTGGCGTGCAGGGTCGATGTCGCTGTGGTCCGGCAGCGGGAAGGCGTTGATGTAGATCAGGCGCTTGCCGCTGGATTCAAAACCGACGTACTGGCGGTTGGACAGGTGCGGTTCGGCGACCTGGGAGGCCAGCTGTGGCAGTTGGCCCTCCAGTGCTTCGATGTCGGCACGGGCTGGTGCCCAGTAGCCGTTGACGACGCCGGGATGGCGTGCGGGACTGTCGCGCGAGCAGGTGTCGAGCACCTGCGCGGCGACAACCGGGCGGGTGACGACCCAGGACTGGCCGGCCTTGATCGCGGTCGGCACACTCGCGCCGGGTTTGATGTTGGGCGGCGTGCAGGCGGCCAGCGCAAGGAGTGCGCCGGCCGACAGCAGGACATGCAGGTGTTTCACAGAACCTCCGAAGCGTAATCGGCCAGGCGCGAGCGTTCGCCCCGGCGCAGTGTGATGTGCGCACTGTGCGGCCAATTCTTGAAGCGGTCCACCGCGTAGGTGAGGCCGGAGGTGGTTTCGGTGAGATAGGGCGTGTCGATCTGCTCGACGTTGCCCAGGCAGACGATCTTGGTGCCGGGGCCGGCACGGGTGATGAGCGTCTTCATCTGCTTGGGGGTGAGGTTCTGTGCTTCATCCAGAATCAGGTAGCGCGACAGGAAGGTGCGCCCGCGCATGAAGTTGAGCGAGCGGATCTTGATGCGGCTGGCGAGCAGGTCGTTGGTGGCGGCGCGGCCCCAGGCACCGCCGTCCTGGTTGTGGGTGAGCACTTCCAGGTTGTCGGTGAGTGCGCCCATCCACGGCGTCATCTTTTCTTCTTCGGTTCCGGGCAGGAAGCCGATGTCCTCACCGACGCTGACCGTGGCGCGGGTCATGATGATTTCGCGATAGCGCTGGGTATCCATGGTCTGCGCCAGGCCCGCGGCCAGTGCCAGCAGCGTCTTGCCGGTGCCGGCGGTGCCGAGCAGGGTGACGAAGTCGATCTCCGGGTCCATCAGTGCGTTGAGCGCGAAATTCTGTTCGCGGTTGCGCGCGGCAATGCCCCAGACCGCATGCGAGGTGTGGCGGAAATCGTTGACCAGCGACAGTGTGACCCGGCCATCGCCCTCGACCTTGGCAACCTTCAGCTCGACTTCGTTCTCGCCGGGCAGGTAGGCGTACTGGTTGGGGTGCCAGTCCTCGTCGTCGGCGGCGAGGATCTCGTAGCTGGTGCGGCCCTTGTCGCTCCAACTGCGCAGGTTGTCGGTGTGCTTCTTCCAGAAGTCTTCGGGCAGCTCGGTGGCGCCGGTGTACAGCAGGCTGAAGTCGTCCAGCGCGCGGTCGTTCTCGTAATCCTCCGAATCAATGCCGGCGATGGCGGCCTTGATGCGCAGGTTGATGTCCTTGGAGATGAACACCACCGGCACGTCCGGCGACTGCTCCTTCAGTACCAGGATGGCGCCGAGGATGGCGTTGTCGGGAATGACCTTGCCAAAGCTCTTGCCCGCATCGAAATGGCTGGTCTGGAAGTACAGGCGGCCAGCACTCTGTGCGCCGCGCAGTTGCAGGCCCTGCGGGCGTGTCAGCGGAACCCCTTTCTGCACGCTGCTGATGCCTGCCGCTTCAATCAGTTCGTCCAGGAAACGACTCACCTGGCGGGCGTTGCGGCTTGCTTCGGTAGTGCCCTTCTTGCTGTTGTCCAGTTCCTCGATCACCTGCATGGGCAGGTAGACATCGTGCTCCTCGAATTTGAACAGCGCGGTCGGATCGTGCATCAGCACGTTGGTATCCAGTACGTAGATGCGCTTGCCTCGGGTCATCGTCGATTCCTGGTGGCGGGACAGGGTCACGCCATCACACCTGCGGGGCAGGGCGATGGCGTGGGTTGGGACGGGAGTTGGGTCACTTGGTCTGGGCGGCCTTCAAGGCTTCGAGTACGGCGTCGGCGTGGCCGGCGACCTTTACTTTGCGCCATTCGTGTACGAGTGCGCCATCGGGCGAAATCAGGAAGGTGCTGCGTTCGATGCCTCGCACCTGCTTGCCGTACATGTTCTTCATCTTGATCACGTCGAACGCGTTGCACAGGGCTTCGTCGGCGTCGCTGATCAGGGGGAACTTGAACCCCTGTTTGCTGCAGAAGTTGTCGTGGGACTTCACCGAATCGCGGGAAACACCGAACACCTGCGCGCCGGCGCGCTTGAACTTCGGCAGCAGTGCGTTGAAGTCCAGCCCTTCGGTGGTGCAGCCGGGGGTGCTGTCCTTCGGGTAGAAGTAGAGCACCAGCCAGTGACCGGCCTGTTCGGCGAGGGTGGTGGTGGCGCCGCCGGACAGGGCCAGCGGCAGGTCGAGAGTGGTGCGGTCCAGGGTATCGCCGATGTTCATCAGATCCTTTCCGGAGCCTGGGGTAGTTCGATTGCAATTACATGAAACGCCGCGCGCCTGTGATGGGCGCGCGAATGTTCAGAACTTCATGGGGTCCATGATCGCGTCCAGGTTGAGGTGGTCGCAGAATTCAAGGAAATCGTCGCGCAATGCGGCGATGTGCATGTTGGAAGGGACGCCGATGGTGATCTGCGCCGAGAACATTTCCGCGCCCGTCTGCATGGCCTGGTAGCGGGTGCTTTGCAGGTTTTCGATGGTGATGCCCTGGCGGTCGAAGAAATCGGCCAGCTGGAACAGGATGCCCGGCTTGTCGGCGGCCACCACTTCCACGATGTAGGGCAGCAGGTTGGACTGCACCTGCTTGGCGGCCGTGCGGTACCACACCAGCTTCAGGTTTTCCTCGCGCTCAAGCCGGGTCAGCATGGCTTCGAGCTTGGCCACTGCATCCCACGAGCCGGTTGCCAGGGTGGTGACGGAAACGTCGCGGCCAACCGTGGAAAGGCGGGCGTCGACCAGATTGCAGCCGCTGTCGGCAATGCGACGGGTAACGGACAGCAGGGGGGACTCCGGATGCGTCGTGTAGGCGTTGATCAGGAGGTGGTTTTCGGTCGGCAACTGCCGCGGCGTGGTGTCGGTCAAGATGGTTCCGGAAATGCTTGAGAGTCTGAACGGCGCCGGGGACGGGCCGAACACTGGTGCCCAGCATACTTGCCCGTGCTTTCGACCGGCAAGTAACATGCCTTCGGTTACGAACCCGCCCGCTGGCGGGCTTCTTCACCCCCACGAAGAGCGACCAACCCATTGTCCATTTCCGGCCTCATCACCGCATTGGTGACCCCGTTCCAGGCTGACGGCGCACTCGATTCAGATGCCTGGCAGCGTTTGCTGGCCCTGCAGCTCAAAGCGGGCGTCCAGGGCGTCGTGGTCGCCGGCTCGACCGGCGAGGCGTCCACGCTGTCCGATGATGAATATGACGGGCTGCTGCGCAGCGCCGTGGCCGCGCTCGGTGGCAGGATGCCGGTGTTCGCCGGCACCGGCCTGTCCGGTACGGCCCGGACCATCGCCCTGACCCGGCGCGCGGCGGCCAATGGCGCCACCCATGCGCTGGTGGTCGCGCCGCCGTATGTGCGCCCCACCCAGGAAGGTCTGCGCCTGCACTACCTTGCGGTAGCCGAGCAGGGTGGCCTGCCGGTGGTGCTGTACAACGTGCCGGGCCGCACCGGCTGCGACCTGCTGCCGGAAACCGTGGCCGAACTGGCCTCGCATCCGAACATCGTCGGCATCAAGGAAGCGGTGGGCGAGACTGCCCGGGTCAAGGCGCTGCTGGCGTTGCGCAGTGACAGCTTCACCCTGCTCAGCGGCGATGACGGCACTGCCGCCCGTTCCATGCTGGCCGGGGCCGATGGCCTGGTTTCGGTGGGTTCCAATGCGTTGCCGGGCGCTTACCGGACCATGTGCGACCTGGCCCGTGCCGGCGAGCATGAGGCGGCCGAAGCCTGGGATGCCCGTCTGCAGCCGTACCACGATTTCTGTGGCGTCGAGTCCAACCCCATTCCGGTGAAGGCGCTGATGCAGCGTCTGGGTATCGGCCACGGGTTGCGCCTGCCGCTGCTCCCGCTTTCTGCGCAGCATCACGCTGCCGCCGATCACCTGGCGGCCGACGTGGGGGCGTTGGAAGAACTATCCAGCCACTGATTGCAGTGGCCTGAACTCTGGAGATTCACCCATGCGTCAAACCTCTACCGTTCGTGTGCTGTCGCTGGCGCTGCTGGCCGTTGCAACCGTCGCCGCCACGGGCTGCCACCGGGGTGCGCGCGGCGATTACGCGCTTGCACCGGAAGTGCGCCCGCTGGAAGTGCCGCCGGATCTGAATGTGCCCAACACCTCCGGTGCCACGGCGATCCCCGCGCTGGCCTCGGCCGTCAAGCCGGCCGCTGGTGCACAGGCGGCACCGGCTGCCTCGGTAAGTGGCTTCACCATCGCTGGCAACCGTGAGGATGTGTTCGCCAAGGTCGGTGATGCGCTGGCTGTCATCGATGGCGTGAACATCGCCAGCCGCGCACAGTTGCTGGGCTCTTACGACATCGGCTACGAAGGCAGCAACTTCCTGGTGCGCGTGGTGGCTGTGGATTCGGGCGTGTATGTGTCGGCGGTGGATCCGCGTGGCCTGCCGGCAACCGACGCTGCCGCAGTAAAGCTGATCGCCGAGCTGAAGGCCAAGCTGGCCGGCTGAAGCCCGCAGTAGTTGCAGACAAAAACAAAACGGGCGCCGAGGGCGCCCGTTTTCGTATCTGTCTGCGTTGCTCAGCGCTCCAGCAGCTTGAGCTTGTCCGGCTTGCCGTCCCACTCGGCGGCATCGGCCGGCGGATCCTTGCGCACGGTCAGTACCGGCCATTCCTTGGCGAGTTCGGCGTTGAGCGCCACGAACATCTCCTGGCCAGCCGGCACATCATCTTCCGGGAAGATGGCGTTGACCGGGCATTCCGGCTCGCACAGCGTGCAGTCGATGCACTCGTCCGGATCGATCACCAGGAAGTTGGGGCCTTCGTGGAAGCAATCCACGGGGCAGACTTCGACGCAATCGGTGTGTTTGCACTTGATGCAGTTTTCGGTAACGACAAAAGGCATGACGGGGTCCGGCTTTGATCCCGGCAATTCTAGTGCAGGATGCGGGGAGTGGGCGGTGGGATTCTCAATGCCGGTGGCTGGCTGCCGATGCGGGCGGGCCGGCTGAGGGGCTGAAGCAAAAAAACCCCGCAGGGCGGGGCTTTTTGGTTTCGCAGACTTGAATTGGCGCTCCCTAGGGGACTCGAACCCCTGTTTTAGCCTTGAGAGGGCCACGTCCTAACCACTAGACGAAGGGAGCGTTTGGTCGCGTCTGGCGAGCGCGCTAGTATATGCATCTGGTTGCCGCTCGGCAATCCCGCAACCCCAACTGGAATCGCCGACATCAATTCCACAGTTACAACACCGTTCACCCTGCACGTCATCCCGCGTGACCAGCACACCATTTCGCGCCGGGACATCAGCCCCAATGCGCTGCGCGTGCTGTATCGCCTGCGCGAGGCCGGTTTTGGCGCCTACCTGGTAGGTGGTGCCGTGCGCGACCTCCTGGTCGGTGGCCGCCCCAAGGATTTCGACGTGGCCACCGATGCCACGCCCGAGCAGGTCAAGCAGTTGTTCCGCAATTGCCGCCTCATTGGCAGGCGCTTCCGCCTGGCCCATGTCGTGTTTGGCCGCGAGATCATCGAAGTCGCCACGTTCCGCGCCAACAGCGATGACGGCAGCGGCGACCGCGAGGTCGAAAACGGCATGCTGGTGCGTGACAACGTCTACGGCAGCATCGAGGACGATGCCGTCCGCCGTGATTTCACCTGCAATGCGCTGTATTACGCCATCGAGGATTTCTCGGTGCGCGACTATACCGGCGGTTTCGAGGACGTGATGGCGCGGCGCATGCGGCTGATCGGCGACCCCGAACAGCGCTACCGCGAAGATCCGGTGCGCATGCTGCGCGCGGTGCGCCTGGCCGCCAAGCTGGGCTTCGAGATCGATGGCCCCACGGCCGAGCCGCTGCCGCGCCTTGCCAGCCTGTTGAGCGAGGCCGCTCCAGCACGTTTGTTTGAGGAAGTGCTGAAGCTGTTCCTGTCCGGTCACGCTGTTGCCAGCTTTGAAGGGCTGGAGCGTTACGGCCTGCTGGCGGTGCTGTTCCCCGAGAGTGCGGCGGCATTGAAGAGCAACCGCACCGGCGCGCTGCGCCGCATTCTTGTCGAAGGGCTGCGCAACACCGATGAGCGCGTGGCCAACGAGGAGCCGGTGTCGCCGGCATTCCTGTTCGCGTTGTTGCTGTGGCCGGCATTCTGTCGTGCCCTGATCGGCCTGCAGAAGCAGGGCATGGCGCCGGAAGAGGCGCAGCGCCGCGCAGCCGACCGGGTGACATTGCACCAGCTGAGTACGATTGCCCTGCCGCGTCGGTTCTCGCTGCCGATGCAGGAAATCTGGCTGCTGCAGTCGCGCTTCGGCTCGCGCCAGCGCAAGCGGGTGTTGCGTACCTTGAGCCATCCACGCTTCCGCGCAGCGTTCGATTTCCTGTTGTTGCGTCAAACAGCTTCGGCCGAGCATCAGGCCGATATCGCCTTCTGGCGCGAGGCGCAGTTGCAGAACGGGCGGGAGCTTGAAGCCGCGCCGGATTCGGAACAGGCCGAGGCCGGGCTGGAGGGCGACGTGCCGCGTCGCCGTCGCCGCCGCCGTCGTAGCGGCAGCAGCGGCGCCGCGACAACGGCCGGCGAGTAAACCGGGATGGTGCTTGCCTGCATCGGCCTGGGAGCGAACCTGGGCGACGCACAGGCAACGGTGCGCGCAACCATCCAGGTACTGGATGGCTTGCCGCAGACGCGTCTGGTGGCGGCTTCGCGGCTGTACCGGACGCCGGCCTGGGGCAATGAGGACCAACCGGATTTCATCAACGCCGCCGTGGCGCTGGAGACCGGGCTGGCCGCCCCGGTGTTGCTGGAGCACCTGCTCGCCACCGAGCAGGTCTTCGGCCGGGTGCGCGCAGCCGGCGAACACTGGGGGCCGCGCACGCTGGATCTGGATCTGCTGCTTTACGGCGAGCAGGTCATCAGCCTGCCGCAGCTGAAAGTGCCGCATCCGTTCCTGCACCAGCGTGCCTTCGCCCTGCGACCACTGGCGGACGTGGCTCCGGGGGTGCTGATTCCCGGGCATGGAACAGTGCGTGACGTGCTGGCTGACATGAAAACCTGCGATATCGAGCCGATAGGCGGATAATGGTCGGCTCATCACCAATCGTTATCCCCACATGAGCACCCACGCAGACAGCAAGCCCTGGACGGTTCCGGCATTGGCCGAGGCCAAGCGCACTGGTCAGAAGCTGGTGATGTTGACCGCTTACGATGCCGGCTTTGCCCGCACATTTGATGCCAATGGCGTCGATCTGATCCTGATTGGCGATTCACTGGGCATGGTGGTGCAGGGGCATGACTCCACGCTGCCGGTCACCGTGGCCGATGTCGTCTATCACACACGGGCCGTGGCTGGTGTCCTGCAGCGCGCCCTGCTGGTTGCAGACCTGCCGTTTGGTGCCGATGCCACGCCTGAGCGCGCGCTGGAAGCGTCCCTGCAGTTGCTGCAGGCCGGCGCGGAGATGGTGAAAATCGAAGGTGCCGGTTTCAAGCTGGACATCATCCGGCACCTGGTCGAGCGCGAGATTCCGGTCTGTTCGCACCTGGGCCTGACGCCGCAGTCGGTGCTGCGCCTGGGCGGTTACCGGGTACAGGGTCGTGGCGATGCGGCCCAGCAGTTGCTGGACGATGCCAAGGCCGTGGCCGAGGCCGGCGCCAGCCTGCTGGTGCTGGAATGCGTGCCGACGCCGATTGCCGGCCGCGTCACCGCAGGGATTTCCATCCCCACCATCGGCATTGGCGCTGGCCCGGAATGCGACGGGCAGGTGCTGGTGCTGCATGATTTCCTCGGTCTGGACAGCGGCCACCGCCGGCCCAAGTTCGTCAAGGATTTCCTGGTCGAAGGCGGTTCCGTGGCCGGTGCCGTTCGCGCTTACGCCGACGCCGTGCGCGATGGCACCTTCCCCGACGCGGAGCATGCGTACGCATCATGATTGAGACTGTCACCGAACTCAGCCGGCTGCGCGCGATTGTTGCCGGCTGGAAGCGCGAAGGGCTCCGCGTGGGCTTCGTCCCCACCATGGGCAACCTGCATGCGGGCCATTATTCGTTGGTGAAACTGGTGCGGCAGCATGCCGACCGGGTGGTTTCCAGCGTGTTCGTCAATCCGACCCAGTTCGGCCCGAACGAGGATTTCACCCGCTATCCGCGCACCCCCGAGGCTGACACCAGCGGCCTGGAGAAGGCCGGTTGTGACGTGCTTTGGCTGCCAACCGTCGAATCGATGTACCCGTTTGGCGTGGAGCTGGCTGCCAAGGTGCATGTGCCGGGTGTGAGCAGCCTGCTTGAAGGCGCGCACCGTCCCGGGCACTTCGATGGCGTGTGCACCGTGGTCAGTCGCCTGTTCAACCAGGTGCTGCCGGATGTGGCCGCGTTTGGTCGCAAGGATTACCAGCAGTTGGCGGTGATCCGGCAGATGGTGACCGACCTGGCGTTCCCGATCGAGGTGCTGGGTGGGGAAATCGTGCGCGAAGACGACGGCCTGGCCATGAGCTCGCGCAACCAGTACCTGACCGCGGAGGTGCGCCCGCACGCGACCGTCATCCGTCGCGTGCTGCTGGCCATGCGTGATGCCAGCCTGGCCGGCGTGGTACGCGACAAGGTGGAGGCGGAGGGCGTTGCGCAGTTGGAGGCGGCCGGTTTTCAGGTGGACTACGCCGTGGTGCGGCTACCGAGCTTGAGCGAGCCGGAGGCCGATCAGCCCGGTGCCCGGGTGGCGTTGGTGGCTGCCAAGCTGGGCAATACCCGGTTGATCGACAACATCGAGTTCTGAGCAGGGCTGGACGGGACTTCTCCTGTCCGTCGCGAGCCTGGAAATTGACCCCTGATGGCGCCCATGTGGCGCCATCGGCGTGTCTGGAGTGCCGTCCCTGCAAAGGTATGTTGCAGTGCGGGCAGGGCCTCCCGCCGGTGCTAGACTGCGTTCTTTCTCACGCAGTTTTCGGCATTGCCATGCAACTCACCCTGCTCAAGACCAAGATCCACCGCGCCACCGTCACCCATTCGGAGCTGAACTACGAAGGCTCCATCGCGATCGACGACAACCTGCTCCAGGCCACCGGCATCCGGGAGTTCGAGCAGGTGCATATCTGGGACGTGACCAACGGTGCACGCTTCACCACCTATGCGCTGCGTGCAGAAGCAGGCAGCGGCATCATCTCGCTCAACGGCGGCGCTGCGCGCCACGTGCAGGTAGGCGACATCATCATCATCGCGGCGTTTGCCAGCATGAGCGAAGCCGAGGCCGACGCCTTCCAGCCGACGCTGGTTTACGTGGACGGCAACAACCGCATCTCCCACACCAACACTTCAATTCCCACACAGGCCGCATGACCAGATACAACGGATTCGACGTATTGCACGCTCACGCCCAGCGACTGCAGGGCACGAGCATTCCCACGCTGATGGCCGCCGAGCCGGACCGGGTGAAAGACCTGGCGCTCACCGTCGGTCCGTTGTATGTCAATTTCGCGCGGCAGAAGTACGACCGCGCGGCATTGCAGTCCTTGCTGGCGCTGGCTGCCGAGCGTGATGTCGCCGGTGGGTTCCAGCGCCTGTTCGGCGGGCAGAAGATCAACACCACCGAAGACCGCGCCGTGCTGCACAGCGCGCTGCGTGGTGATGTCGGCAGCACCCCGGAAGCGGTGGCTGCGCATGCAGAAGCTGCCGCCGTGCAGCAGCGCATGGGTGCGCTGATCCAGCAGCTGGAAGCCAGTAATGTCACGGACATCGTCAGTGTCGGCATTGGCGGTTCAGACCTCGGTCCACGGTTGGTGGCTGATGCACTGCGCCCGGCAAGCGGTGCGCGTTTCCGTGTGCATTTTGTTTCCAATGTCGACGGTGCAGCGATGCAGCGCACCTTGGCCACGCTGGACCCGGCGACGACCGCGGGCATCCTGATTTCCAAGACCTTCGGTACGCAGGAGACGTTGCTCAACGGCAGCATCCTGCGCGATTGGCTGGGCGGCAGCGAGCGTCTCTACGCGGTCAGCGCCAATCCCGAGCGCGCTGCCAAGGCCTTTGATATCGCAAGCGAACGCGTGTTGCCGATGTGGGATTGGGTGGGCGGCCGCTATTCGTTGTGGTCGGCGGTGGGTTTCCCGATTGCGCTGGCCATTGGCTTTGAGCGCTTCGGGCAGTTGTTGGCCGGCGCTGCCGAGATGGATGCGCATGCCGCCTCCGCGCCGCTGGAACGCAACCTGCCGGTGCTGCATGCACTGACCGATATCTGGAACCGCAACGTGCTCGGCCATGCCACGCACGCGGTGATGACCTACGACCAGCGCCTGGCGCTGCTGCCGGCCTACCTGCAGCAGCTGGTGATGGAAAGCCTGGGCAAGCGCGTGAAGCTCGATGGCAGTCCGGTTGACGCCGACACCGTGCCGGTATGGTGGGGCGGGGCGGGCACCGACGTGCAGCACAGCTTCTTCCAGGCACTGCACCAGGGCACCAGTATCGTGCCGGCCGATTTCATCGGCTGCGTGCAGGCGGACAACCCGTATACGGTCAATCATCAGGCCTTGCTGGCCAATCTGCTGGCGCAGACCGAGGCGCTGGCCAACGGGCAGGACAGCGAAGATCCGCATCGCCAATACCCGGGCGGTCGCCCGAGCACGCTGATCCTGATCGATGCACTGACGCCGCAGGCGCTGGGCGCGCTGGTCGCGATGTATGAGCATGCCGTTTACGTGCAATCGCTGGTCTGGGGCATCAACGCGTTTGATCAGTTCGGCGTCGAGCTGGGCAAGCAGTTGGCCAACCAGTTGCTGCCGGCACTGCAGGGTGAGGCGGTTGAAATCGCTGATCCGATGACGCGCGAAGTGCTGGCGCGCCTGCGCTGAATCCAGCCGGTTATCGTTTTGCGCTGACAACAGATTGTCGTTCCAAGAAAGCCGCGCAGATATGCGCGGCTTTTCTTTTGCCCCTCGCATGCGGGAGCGCGACCTTGATCTGCCCCCTCCCTTGGCCGAAGGCAGGGGGAGGGTTGGGGAGGGGCGGGCTTTTGCTGTTCAAGCGAACGTCAAAAGCGGCCCTCACCCCAACCCCTCTCCCGCAGGCGGGAGAGGGGCTTTGAGCATGGCGGTTATCTGTTCGGATCGCGCTCCGGGCTCGGCCGCTTGGTCAGCTTGCGCTGCAACGAGCGCCGGTGCATGCCCAGCAGGCGCGCCGCGGCCGAAACATTGCCGCCGGTTTCATGCATTGCCTGCTGGATGTGCTCCCACTGCAGGCGGCTGATGGGGGTCATTGAATCCGGCGGTTCGATCTCCTCCGGCTCCTCGCCAGCCTCATCTTCCTCGCCCAGTGCGCGCAGAATCATCTGCACCGTCGCCGGTTTGGGCAGGTAGTCGTCGGCGCCTTGTTTGATGGCCTCCACCGCCGTGGCGATCGATGCATAGCCGGTGACCAGCAGGATGCGCATGTCCTGGCGCAGTTCGCGCAAGGGTTGAATCAAGGTGAGGCCGGATTCGCTGCCCAGCTTCAGGTCGATCAGTGCAAATGCCGGTGGCGTCTGCGTGGCCAGTTGCAGTGCGCTGGTGATGTCGGTGGCAGTGACGGCCTCGATGCCACGCCGCGCAAGCGTACGCTGCAGCGTGCGCAGGTACAGGGGATCGTCGTCGACCAGCAACCCGTGTGTGGCGGGAGCATTCATGTATTTACCTCGGTGGTGTCCAACGGCAGGCGGAAGCCGACGCGCGCTCCCAGGCCTTCGGCAGGGCGCATCCAGAGTTCGCCATGCAGGCGTTCAATGGTGGCATGTGACAGGGCAAGGCCGACACCCATGCTTTCGGTCTTGCTGCTGTTGAACAGGGTGCCGGGCAGGGCGGCATCATTGGCGTTGAAACCCGGGCCATAGTCGCGGACCTCACCATACAGTTGGCCGTCGCGCACGCGGATGTCCAGGTCGATCTGCGGTCGTCCACTGGATTCGCCCGCATCGGCGGCGTTGTTGAGCAGTACCTGCAGCAGGTGGCCGATGCCCGGGTCCAGCGTCAGCTGCAGCGGCGCGTTGGCATTGCGTCGCAGCTGGATGGTCGGGCGGACCAGACGCCACTGTTCGAGCACGCTGCCGATAGAGACCGCCGCGCGGGCGCGGGCACCTTCGGCCGGCGCCGCCAGGGCAAGCACGCGTTCACGGCACTGCACCAGCAACTCGCGCAGGGTTTCCAGGTCATCGCGCATTTCCGGGTTGTCGGCGCATTGCTCGGCGATGTCGTCGGTGAGCAGGGTCATGGTCGCCAGGGGGGTGTTGAGTTCATGCGCCACCGATGCAGCGTGCGTGGCCAGGGCGACAATGCCCTCATTGCGGACAAAACGTTCGCGCAGCAGGGCCAGCTGGTTTTCGCGCTCGCGCAGGGCGGCGGCCAGGCGGGTGGAGAACACCAGCACCACCACGCTGGACAGCAGGAAGTTGGCCGCCGCGCCCCACAGGTGCAGGTCCAGTGAGTTGAAATACCCGCCCTGCAGTGGCAAGCCGAAGATCGCACTCAACGCATAGCCGCCGACGCAGGCGGCGGCGACTGCGTGCGTCCAGCGTAGAGGCAGTGCCAGCGCAGCCAGGGCGATCAGGATCAGGAACAGCGAGCCGAACGGGTTGGCGATGCCGCCGCTCCAGCCAACCATCCAGGTCAGTACCGTGACATCGACCAGGATGTGGCCGAAGGCAGTGACCGGCGCCGGGTTGCTGTCGTGCACCCGCAGTTGCGCGTAGAGGTTGAACAGCGCCAGCACGAACACACCGCTCCAGAGCGGAAGCTGCGGCAGTTCCAGGCCGAGCAGCCAGGTGGCGACCAGGATGGTCGCGGCCTGGCCGGCGGTGGCCAGCCAGCGCAGGCTGCACAAGGTGCGGAGAAACGAGGTGTCCGACGAATTCATGGCGTAATCGTATGCTGTCAGGCCCGCTGACACACAACGGAAGGTTCATCCCCGGGAGGCGGCCGGCGCGGTAAAATGCCGCCCATGCATGACGCCGTGACCCGACCAACTCCGCCTGCCGACGCCACCGCCTGGCCCCGCCGCATCACCCAAGCCGTGAATATCGGCGGGATCAAGGTGGGCGGGGGCCACCCCGTGGTCGTGCAGTCAATGACCAACACCGATACCGCCGACGTGGCGGCCAGCGTCAAGCAGGTCGCGGAACTGTGGCGCGCCGGTTCGGAAATGGTGCGGCTGACCGTCAACAATCCCGAGTCGGCGGCGGCGATTCCGTGCATCGTCGAGAAGCTGCAGATGATGGGCATCGACGTGCCCCTGATCGGTGACTTCCACTACAACGGCCATCAACTGCTGAGCCAGGAGCCGGCGTGTGCGGAGGCCTTGGCCAAGTACCGGATCAACCCGGGCAATGTCGGCTTCGGCAAGAAGAAGGACACCCAGTTCGCGCAGCTGATCGAGTTCGCCATCCAATATGGCAAGCCGGTGCGGATCGGCGCCAACTGGGGTTCGCTGGACCAGGCGCTGGCGGCAAAGCTAATGGACGAAAACAGCCAGCGTGCCCAGCCCTGGGATGCTGGCCGCGTACTGCGCGAAGCCCTGATCCGCTCGGCGCTGGACTCGGCCCAGACCGCCGTTGAGCTGGGCCTGCCGCATGACCGCATCGTGTTGTCGGCCAAGGTCAGTGGCGTGCAGGAGCTGATCGCGGTGTATCGCGACCTGGCCAGCCGCTCGGATTTCGCGCTGCACTTGGGCCTGACCGAAGCCGGCATTGGCAGCAAGGGCATCGTGGCCTCGTCGGCGGCGCTGGCGGTGCTGCTGCAGGAAGGCATCGGCGACACCATCCGCATCTCGCTGACGCCCGAGCCGGGCCAGTCGCGCACCCAGGAGGTCATCGTCGCGCAGGAACTGTTGCAGACCACCGGCCAGCGCGCTTTCACGCCGATGGTGACGGCCTGCCCGGGTTGCGGCCGGACCACCTCCGAGTTCTTCCAGGAGCTGGCCAAGGTGGTGCAGAACCACGTGCGCGAAAAGATGCCGGTCTGGCGCATCAGCCACCCCGGTGCGGAGAACATGACGCTCGCGGTGATGGGCTGCATCGTCAACGGCCCCGGTGAATCGCGTCACGCCAACATTGGTATCTCGCTGCCGGGTACCGGCGAAACGCCGGCGGCGCCGGTGTTCGTTGATGGTGAGAAGAAAGTGACCCTGCGCGGCGAAAACATCGCCCGGGAATTCGTCGCGCTGATCGACGACTACGTTGAGAACAGGTATGCCCGAAGCTCCGGTTGATTCCCGGAGCGAGGCCGCGGGCCTGCGGCGCTGGCTTGGCCACAACGCGTGGCGGCTGGTGCTGTTGTTCGTTGGCGTGCTGCTTCCGTTGGCGGGCTTCGTTTCGCTGGCCGACGAAATCCACGAAGCCGAAGCCTTCCACTTTGACGACGCCCTGTTGTGGCGCATGCATGCCCTGGCGTCGCCTGCGCTCGACAGCTTCTTCATGCTGATGTCCAAGCTGGGTTACGAGTGGGGTGTGATCCCCGTGGATGTGCTGATCGTCGGTGTATTGCTGGTGATGCGCCGTTGGCGCAAGGCGGCTTTCGCAGCGACGGCCTTTATCGGTTCGGCGTTGCTCAATCTGGGCAGCAAGCAGATTTTCCAGCGCGAACGCCCCGGGCTTTGGGAGTCGATTGCCCCGGAAAGCACCTTCAGCTTCCCCAGCGGTCATGCAATGGGCTCAATGACGCTGGCAGTGACGGTCGTCCTGTTGCTGTGGAATACCCGCTGGCGATGGCCGGCACTGTGCGGCGCGGCCGCATTCGCGGTGCTGGTGGGGGCGTCACGGGTGTACCTGGGGGTGCACTATCCGTCGGATATTCTGGGGGGCTGGTGTGCTGCGCTGGTGTGGGTACTGGGCGTTTACATGGTGATGTTCCGGCGTCGCTGGTCACTGCCGGCACCCTGACGCGACCCTCCGAATTGCCATTAATTTTGGCTCGGAAAAGTCCTATTTGTATCGAAGAAATGGGCTGATAGAAGCATCTTTGCTCCTGCTACATAGTGGCCACGACATCAGCCGGACTTGTTCTGCTGCTGTCCTGACACCACGGGGATGACTAATCTGATGTTTTCCAGCCAATAATTGTGCTGGGTTTGGTCACTTCTGGTCGATAATACGCACGGTCTGTGCCATGGGGGGACGGGGGAGGCCGTCGCTCCGGATTTCCGGCTTCCGGGGATTGGCCAAGGCTTCAACTGTCACCTCGCCAAGAGGAATGCGTCATGACGATCAAGGTTTTTCTCATTGATGACCACGCACTGGTACGTACTGGTATCAGGTTGATTCTTTCTGGACAGACCGAAATCGAGGTTGTGGGGGAGGCGGACAGCGGCGAGGTGGCGCTGCCACAGATTCGTCGCCTCAAGCCTGACGTGGTGCTGTGCGACCTGCACCTGCCGGGGCTGAGTGGGCTTGAGATCACCGAGCGCATCGTCAAGGGCGACCACGGTACGCGCGTCATCATTGTTTCCGTGCTGGAAGACGGGCCCATGCCCAAGCGCCTGCTGGAGGCGGGGGCTTCCGGCTATGTGGGCAAGGCGGGGGATTCGCGTGAACTCATCCGGGCGATCCATGACGTGGCATTGGGCAAGCGCTACCTGGCCAACAGCATTGCGCAGAATCTTGCACTGTCGAATCTCGAAGGGGATGACTCGCCCTTTGATGCGCTGTCTCCGCGAGAACTGGAAGTGGCATTGCTGCTTATCCAGGGGCATCGACAGGAAGAGATTGCGCGGCGTTTGTGTCTCAGCGCCAAGACCGTGAACACACACAAGGCGCGCCTGTTCCAGAAGGCGGGCGTGCAGGACAACATCGCGCTGGCACGCCTGGCGGGCCAGTACGGGATTGGTGATCCCTCACGGGCGCTTTGATATCGGCACTGTTCCTGCCGCCTGGCGCACGGGAATGCAGTATTGAAAAGGAGCAGCCTCGGCTGCTCCTTTTTTCATGTAGCCTCGCCGCCGATACGGGTGCGCATAGCCTGGCTTGCCAATGACAGCAGGAAGCCATGCTTCTGCTCGGGCAGCTTGATGTGTGTGGAAGACCCAGCCATCGGCAGGGGCTTGCATGGCCTGGGCAGCATGCGGTCTTCGTGTTCGAGGGGGCGCGCTGCCTGAAGCCGGGAAGGATTTTTGCCTGTGCTGCCAGAAAGTTGAACATCAAAAAAGCGGCCACGAAGGGCCGCTTTTTTGATTCTTTCGTGTAGCCGATCAGCCGTTGCGGGGCTGCTCTTCTTCCACTTCATCCTTCGTCACATCCGCGGCGTTGGCTGCTTCGGCGACGACCGGCGTGGCTTCGTCCTGCGGGGCCGCGAACAGTTGGCCATTCTGCGGTGCTGCAGGCGCGGCCTCCTTGGGTTCAGCGGCAACCAGTGCGGTCGGTTCCGGAGAGGCTTCAGCAGTAGCCGGAGCCACCACAGGTGCTTCAACCACCGCCGGCGTTTCGACCGCAGTGGCTGCCGGGGCGGGCGCATTTTCGACAGCCGGGGAGTCCGGCGTCGAGGATGCGACCACAGCCGGTGCTGCCGCGACCGCGGCGACTTCAGCCACCGGCGCTTCGGCGACGACAGGCGTTTCAGTCGCTTGTGGTGCCGGTGCGGCGGGAGTGACCTCGGCCGGTGCGATTGCCGCTTCCTGAGGAGCGTCCACCGCAGCAACCGGGGTTGCCGGGGCTTGGACAACAGGCGCCACTGGTGTGACCGGCGCCGGGCTGGCCTCAACAGGCTTGGCTTCGGCAACGGCGACCACCGCAGGGGCGACAACGGCCGCCGTGTTGGCTGCGGCCACAGGTTGTGCCGGAGCAGCCTTCACCTGTGCGGCGGTGTTGGGCTCATCATCGAAGTCGAATTCAGGCTGGTTGTTGGCTGGCGTGGCAGCTGCCTCGGCAACCTCGCCGTCTTCCAGATCTTCGATGCCCTCCTCATCGGTGGCAGTCACTTCGCCTGCGGCGGCCCCTTCGGCGCCACCGCGACGACGGCGGCGACCGCCGCGACGGCCACGGCGACGACGGCTGCCGCCTTCGCCCGTACCTTCTTCGCCTGCGGCTGCGGGCGCTTCATCGCTGGCGGCAAGTGCCACGACAGCCTGTTCCTCTGGTGCAGTAGCGGGCGTGGTCGCATCGGTGACCGGCGCCGTTGCGCTGACCAGCGTCACGGGCGTGTTGATCGCGTCAACCGCAACAACGCTGGCTGCGGCCACGGTGCTGACCACCGGCGTGGCTTCCGGCTGCGCCTGGCGCGCCGGCTTTTCGCTCACCGGCTGCTGCTGGGCGACCTTCTCGGCATCCTGCGGCTTGGGCTGCTTCGGTTGCTTCTGCTGCTTGGGCTGCTCGTTGCGCGGCTTGCCCTGCTGGCCTTGCTCATTGCGCGGCTGCTTGCCCTGTTGTGGCTGCTCGTTGCGCGGCTTCTGCGACTGGCCGTTGTTCTGATCCTGGGCGTTGGTGTTGCCCTGGCGACGCTCCTCGCGGCGATCTTCACGGCGCTCGTCGCGACGGTTGCCACCGGCATTGGCGTTGCCACCATTGCGCGACTGCTGGCCATTGTTGCCGTTGCGGCCGTCGCGACGCTGGTTGCGGTCATTGCGGTTGCGGCCGCTCTCCTGGCGCTGCGGCTGGGCGGCAACAGGGGCTGCCGGGGCGGCTTCACCACCGAAAACGCGCTTGAGCCAGCCCATTACGCCGCCGGCTGCCGGGGCGACTGCCGGGGCGGCAACGGGTGCTGGCGCGGCTTCTTCGACCACTTCGCGCAGCGGTGCCGGCTGGCTGTGCTTGACGTGGGTCACGGCCGGGGTCGGCGGGATGTTCAGCTGGGCCTTGGTCAGTGCGTGCACCGGCAGCTTGCGCGGGGTGCCGCGCTGGTAGCTCGGGCGGCCGGATTCTTCGCCCAGCTCGTTGTCGCGCAGGCGCGTGACTTCGTAGTGCGGGGTGTGCAGTTGCTCGTCGGCGACGATGATGATCGGCGCATCGTGACGGGTTTCGATCTCGCGCAGGGCGCTGCGTTTCTCGTTGAGCAGATAGTTGGCGATCTCCACCGGGGCCTGGACCAGCACCTGCCCAGTGTTCTCCTTCATGGCGTGCTCTTCGGCAACGCGGATGATGGACAGCGACAGCGACTCGATGCTGCGCATGCGGCCCTGGCCGTCACAGCGCGGGCAGACGATCTGGCTGGATTCACCCAGGCTCGGGCGCAGGCGCTGGCGGCTCATTTCCATCAGGCCAAAGCGCGAGATGCGGCCCAGCTGAACACGCGCGCGGTCGTACTTCAGGGCGTTCTGCAGGCGGTTCTCGACTTCGCGCTGGTGCTTGCTGGAGGACATGTCGATGAAGTCGATGACCACCAGGCCGCCCAGGTCACGCAGGCGCAGCTGGCGGGCGACTTCCTCGGCGGCTTCCAGATTGGTCTGGAATGCGGTGTCCTCGATGTCGCTGCCCTTGGTGGCGCGGGCCGAGTTCACGTCGACGGCGGTCAAGGCCTCGGTCTGGTCAACCACGATCGAACCGCCCGAAGGCAGGCGCACGTTGCGCTCGTAGATCGCCTCGATCTGCGATTCAATCTGGAAACGATTGAACAGCGGGATGTCGTCCTTGTAATGCTTGAGCTTGCGCAGGGTCTGCGGCATCACCTGCTGCATGAACTCGCGTGCGGTCTCGTACAGCTCTTCGGTGTCGACCAGGATCTCGCCGATGTCCGAGCGCAGGTAGTCGCGCAGGGCGCGCACGATCAGGCGCGATTCCTGGTAGATCAGGAACGGGGCCGGCTTGGTCAGTGCGGCTTCGGCGATCGAGCGCCAGACTTGGAGCAGGTAGTCCAGGTCCCACTGCAGCTCTTCGGCATCGCGGCCAACGCCGGCGGTGCGGATGATCACGCCCATGTCGTTGGGGATGTCGAGCTTGTCCAGCGCTTCCTTCAGGGCGGCGCGGTCTTCGCCCTCGATGCGACGCGAAACGCCGCCGGCGGAGGGCGAATTGGGCATCAGCACCATGTAGCGGCCGGCCAGCGAGATGAAGGTGGTCAGGGCGGCGCCCTTGTTGCCACGTTCATCCTTGTCAACCTGGACAACGATTTCCTGGCCTTCGCGCAACAGCTCCTTGATGCCGGCCTTGTTGTGGTCAACGCCAGCCTGGAAGTAGTCGCGGGAGATTTCCTTCAGCGGCAGGAAGCCGTGGCGTTCGCCGCCGTACTCGACAAAGGCAGCCTCGAGCGACGGCTCCAGGCGGGTGATGCGGCCCTTGTAGATGTTGGACTTTTTCTGTTCCTTCGACGGCTGTTCGATGTCGATGTCGTACAGGTTCTGCCCGTCGACGATGGCCACGCGCAGTTCTTCAGCCTGCGTGGCATTGATCAGCATTCGCTTCATTGTGCGTTCCTCGCGCGCTGCTACCGCGCGGAACGCCATGGGGTTTCGCCTCTGGACACGGGTCGCCGTCCAATCGCGCAGGCGCGGGTAGGGCAGCTTGGGTTTCCAGCGCTACGACACCACGGCAGGCCGCGGGAGCGCTTCTATTCTTGTTTTAAGGTGTTTCAGGGCCGGCGGCCGATCCGGCCGTGGCCGGGCGTCGCACGGGACATGTGTTTCGTCCAGCTCAGGTGCTTTGGGCACCCGGCGATGGCCGGGAACGCCGACGAGCCGCTAACATGGCCGCCCCGGGGGCGGTGGCCGCGCACTGTGCCGGATCCGTAGGGAGCGGGGCTTCTGGCCCTGACCAACTTCCAACGAAATCAAACCCTTATATCGCGGCCCGAGTGTAGCAGAATAAATAGGCTGATGACTGACTCCGACCACCGCAGTACCCCGCCCGCCGCCAAGACCAGCGTGCGCATGATCAAGGTTTCCGAAGACCGCGCCGGGCAGCGTCTGGACAACTTCCTGCTCGGCCAGCTCAAGGGCGCGCCGCGCAGTCTGGTGTACAAACTGGTGCGCAGTGGCCAGGTCCGCATTAACGGGGGGCGTGCCAAGGCCGAGCGCAAGCTGGAGGCGGGCGATGAGGTGCGGGTGCCGCCGGTCAATCTCAATGAGGTGGGAGAAAAAACGGCGCCGCCGGCCGGCTTCCTGGAGCGGATGGAGCAGGCCATCGTTTTTGAGGATGCCCGGCTGCTGGTGATCAACAAGCCCTCGGGCGTGGCCAGTCACGGTGGCAGCGGCATCAGCCATGGCGCCATCGAAACCATGCGGGTGCTGCGTCCGAACCAGAATCTGGAACTGGTGCACCGCCTGGACCGGGATACCTCGGGCTTGCTGATCATGGCCAAGAAGCGCTCGGCGTTGACCGAGCTGCAGGCGCTGATGCGTGAAGACCGTGGCGGCATCCAGAAGCGTTACCTGACCCTGCTGGTCGGCCGCATGCCTGATGGCGTGATGAGTGTGGACGCCCCGTTGCATGTTGGTTTGAGACAGGGCGGCGAGCGTCATGTCCAGGTGAACCCGGCGGGCAAGCCGTCGCTGAGCCATTTCCGGGTGCTGGAGCGCCGCGGTGGGCATTCTTACTGCGAGGTGCGGATCGAGACCGGGCGCACCCACCAGATCCGCGTGCATGCGCAACACATCGGCCATGCCGTGGCAGCGGACGATAAATACGGCGATCCTGCAGTCAACAAGCGGCTTCGTGAGCAGATCGGCCTGAAACGACTGTTTCTACATGCTGCCTCGCTCGAGTTCGCGCTGGATGCGGGCAAGACACCTTATGTATTGAATGCCCCGCTGGCGCCGGAGTTGGTCGAGGCGTTGGACAGGCTCTGAGGCTGGGATTGGTGAGTCGGGATTGGGGATTCGCAAAGGCAGCACTGCCGCCGCTGAAGGGAGGCCAGAGGTCGGCACTTGCCAATCCCTAATCACTACATCCCCAATCCCGGCCCCACTACCACTTGAACAGCACAAGGCTTACGGCGATCGTCGCCATGCCGATCACCAGGCCGTAGACGGTTTCGTGCCCCTTGGCATAGCGCTTGGCGGCTGGCAGTAGCTCGTCCAGTGCCAGGAACACCATGATGCCGGCGATCAGGCCGAACACGGCGCCGAAGGTGGCATGGGAGAGTGAGCCGGCCAGGGCGAAGTAGCCGATCGCCGCGCCCACGGGTTCGGCCAGGCCTGACAGCAGGCTGGCGCCGAAGGCGTAGAGCTTGCGCCCCGTGGCGAAATACACCGGCACCGCGATGGCAATGCCCTCGGGGATGTTGTGAATGGCGATGGCGAATGCCAGGGGCAGGCCGACAGACGGGCTTTCCAGCGTGGCGAAGAACGTCGCCAGGCCCTCCGGGAAGTTGTGCGCGGTGATTGCCACGGCGCTGAGCAGGCCGACCCGGCGGATGCTGCTGCGGTTCTTTTCCTTGAAGGCAGGGTCCTGCTTGTCCAGGGTTTCGTGCGGGTTGGGCACCAGGTGGTCGATCAGCACCACCAGCAGCACGCCGCCAAGGAACCAGAGCGTGCCGTAGGTGAAACCGAGCCGGTCGCCGTAGCTGATGGCGAATGAGGCGATGGACTTGTTCAGGATTTCCGACAGCGACACATACACCATCGCGCCGCCGGCAAAGGCCAGCCCGAACGCCAGCAGGCGCGGGTTGGGGCGGCGCGAGAACAGCACCATCAGGCTGCCGATGGCGGTAGCCAGGCCGGCCGCGAAGGTCAGTGCGAAAGCAATCCAGAGATTGTCAGTAGAGATTCCGTGCATGTAATGGCCGGGCGGTCAGCCGCCGCGGCGTGCCCGTTCTTCGATGGCAAAGCACTCATTTGGCTTCGGGCTGGGCGGGTTGAAGCTCACTGGCACCTGGATGGTGGTGGGGACCGGCTGGCCGTTGCGGGTGGCCGCATTGAACTTCCACTCGCGGACGCGGGCGATGGCCGAGTCATCCAGTTGGCTGTTGCCGCTGCTGGTGATCAGCGCGACTTCGGTCGGGGTGCCCTGCGGGCCGACGACGACCTTGAGCACGCTCTTGCCGCCCACGCCGGTGCAGGCCAGCTCGGCCGGATAGTCCGGCGGCGGGGTCTGTACGGCGGCAACCTGGGTCGGGGCGATTGCCGGTGTGGCGGGTTGGTCGGAAGAGTTGCACGCGGCCAGCGAGACGGCGGCAGCAAAACAACCCAGCAGCAGACGCGGTTTCATGTCATTGCTCCGTAAGTGCGGATGCCTTGGCGGCACAGATGAAGTCGTTCTCGCTCAGGCCGCCCACGTCGTGGGTGGAAAAGCGCACCACGGCACGGTCGTAATGCACGCCCAGGTCCGGATGGTGGTCTTCGGCATGGGCGACCCACGCCAGCGCGTTCACGAAAGCCATCGTGCCGTAGTAGTTGTCAAAGCGGAATGTACGCACCAGCGCCTGGCCATTTTCGGCCAGTTCCCAGCCGGGAAGCTGCGGCATCAGTTCGGCCAGGCGGGCCTGGCCCAGCCGGTGTTCGCTGCCCTTGCGTGGGATGCAGTGGGCTTGCGCCAGGGGAATCAGGTCAGGGGCCATGGGAACCTCCATCAGGCAGTGACTGAACAGTGTCGCCGATGGAATCAGTGTCCCATCAGCGTCAACCAAGACACGGCTAGAATACCCGCATGATCCAGATCTCAGATACCGCCCAAAGCTATTTCCGCAAGTTGATCGAACGCGAGGCCGTGCCCGGCATGGGCGTGCGCCTGAGCGCCGTGGAGCCCGGCACGCCGCGTGCCGACGCGCGCTTGGAGTTTGCCGACCCCAGCGAACTGCTCGGCGACGAATGGGCGGTCGATTGCGATGGTTTCACCTTGTATGTAGCTGCCACGAGCGTGGGTTGGCTGGACGGTGCCGAGATCGACTTCGTCACCCAGGCGGCCGGCACCCAGCATCTCACCATCAAGGCGCCGAAGATCAAGGGTGAAGCGCCCGGCGATGCCGCCTCGATGGTTGAGCGCGTGCATTGGGTGGTCGAGAACGAGATCAATCCCCAATTGGCCTCCCACGGTGGCCGCGTAGCCGTGCAGGAAGTTTCCGCCGAGGGCGTGGTGCTGCTGCGCTTCGGCGGTGGCTGCCACGGTTGCGGCATGGCCGATGTGACCTTGAAACAGGGGATCGAGAAGACCTTGATGGGCCGGGTGCCGGGCGTGACCGCCGTGCGCGATGCCACTGACCATGACACAGGTCAGGCCCCGTATATCCCGCGTGCGGGCTGAGGCGACAGCTGCCGCATGCCGGTGACTTCAGTTACCGACCTGATTGATCTGCTGACCGCGCGCCGGCAGGCAAGCATCCTGCACGACCGTCGTACCGGCATGCCCTACAGCTGGAGCCATTGGGTGCGCACGCGCGCATCCAGGGCGGTGTCGGCGTTTGCAGATGCCGATGTGGCGGCCGTGGTTGCGGCCCGGCCCGAGCCGCCACGCAAACGTGTACTACCGCCGCGTCCGTTCCTGCTGACGATGCTGTTGCTGCTCTGGCAGGGCGGTGATCCGCCGCCACGGGACCAGCGCCTGATGCGCGGGTTTGCCGCTTTCATCAGTGCGGCATTGCATCTGCTGTTTGGCTTGCTGCTGGTATGGGTGGCATTGATACGCAGCCCGGTGCCGGAGCAGAGTGCCGAAGAAGGCGAACGGGTGCAGATCGAGTACATCGGCCGCGGCACGCCGGACGAAGAGGGCGGCGGTGCGCCGCAGGCACAGGGGCAGCAGCAGGCCGAGGCTTCGGCGGCTGCATCAAACACATCGGCTGCGCAAAGCGCGGCTGCCAGTGCCTCACCTGCCGTGCAGCCACAGGAGGCGGCGGTGGTGGAGCCAGCAGCGGTTGCGGCGTCGTCCGCAGCGGATGCCGCTGATGCCGAGGCAGGCCTGGTGCCGATTGATGTGTCCAAGCCTTCGCCGGAGATGCCAACGGCCCAGCCGTTGCAGGTGACCCAGACACCACAGCCGAGCAGTGACTTCGTGCTGCCTGCGCCGACATTGCGCCCGCCGACGGTGACCGTGCCAAGCGTCAGCGTGCCTGAGGTGCAGGTGCGCGAACGGGTGGTGGAAACGGCGGCAGAGCGTCCGCAGGTGACGCAGTCCGCGCGCGCGCTGCCCAGCGTGCAGCCGCAGCTGAGCGTGCCGGATGTCCAAGTGCGCGAGCGCCGGATCGACACCGCGCCGCAGCAGCAGATCGAGATGGCGCAGGTGCGCCAGCGTGCGGCCGACGTGCGGGTGACCCAGCCGGAAATGGCAGTGCGCGAGCGGCAGGTGGAAGCGGCGCCGACGCAGCCGGTTGCCATGGCGCAGGTGCGCTCCAGCGAAAGCAGCAGCGTGTCCGTCAAGACGCCAACGGTTGCCGTGCGCGAACGGCAGCTCCCGGGCGTGCCGGATGTCGCGGCGTCGAGCGCGGCGCCTGCAACTGCTGCCGGCAAGCCTGACAGTGCGACCAGCAGCGCTGCGACAAGCGCCGCGCAGCAGAATGCGGCTGCACAAGGGAGCAGTGCTGCGGCCAACAATTCCGTGCGCCCGGGGACCAGTACGGGTGCCGGGCCGAGGACGCAGGACCGCAGTGGCGGTTGGGATTCGGCGGTTCGTTCGGATGACTGGGGTGCATTGAAGCGACAGGTGGAAGGGGCTGCCGGCGGGCAGTCGGACAAGGGGCGAGGCCTGTTCGATGCTGACGGCGGTGTGCGCCTGGCGGACGATGGCGCCGGCAAGGAACGCACGCGCGGTGCACCGGGTGGCGATGCGGACTCGTGGACGCGCGAGCGCATTGCCGACTCCGGGACGTGGCTCAAGCGCCCGCCGTATGACTACACGCCGACCTCGTTCGACAAATACTGGGTGCCCAACGAATCGCTGCTGGCCGAATGGGTGCGCAAGGGAATCCAGAGCGTGGAGATTCCAATCCCCGGCACCAGCACCCGGATTTCCTGCGTGGTGTCGATGCTGCAGTTTGGCGGTGGTTGTGGGCTGACCAACCCCAACATGCAGGAACAACCGGCCGAGGCACGGCCGCCGCCGGATATCCCATTCAAGAAGGAATTGCAGGAAGACAACGGCAGTCGTTGATTGTCTTTCTTTTGCTCTGCGCCCCCTCTCACCAACCCCCGCTCCGCGCCCCGGCCTTCGCTGGGCGCGAAGGCGCTAGGGGAGCAGCGAATCAATGGTTCGCAAGCTACTCCCCGTCGCCCCGCGAGGGGAGAGGGGCTTTAAAACAGCAGTCGCTGAGTGCGTTTCGGTCTATAGATAGCCGAACCGCTTGAAGCGAAAGAACGCAGTTTGCGAATCATTGCGTCGCTGCTCCCGTGGCGTTTCCGTGTCCCACGAAATCCAGAATTCGGGATGGATGCAAGGGGAGGGGCGAGAGAAAGGGGGCGGGCTTCACCGACGGCAAGCCAAAAAAGAAAGCCGCCCATCAGGCAGCTTTCTTCCATTCGGACTACGGTGCTTGCTCAGTTCACGCCATGCAGGTCGCGTAGCTGGCTGGGGCGCGAACCGAAGTAGGCGGCCAGGTCGGCGATGTCCTGGTCGCTGAGGCCGGCAGCCTGTGGCGTCATCAGCATCTGCTCGCGGTCGCCGCTGCGATAGGCCTGCAGGGCGTGAGCGAGGTAGTCCCCGTACTGACCGCCCAGCCGTGGATAGGTGGGGTCGATGGGCTGGTTGCCGTCGGCGCCGTGGCAATCGATACAGCTTTGGCCGGTGGCCTTGCCCTTGGCGTTGGCCAGATGCTCGCCGGCGGCGATGCGCCCCTGCGGCAGCCCGGCTGAAGAACTGGCGTTGCGTTCGCCGCTGGCATGGCCGGGGTCGGCAGCGGATTTATCGGCCGACTCCACCTGCGACTGCGAACAGGCGGCCAATGCAAAGGCGGCCAGCAGGACGACGGACAAGCGCGTTGCGTGCGTTGCTTTCGACATGGGCGATGCCTATTTGACGGTGGACAGGTAAGCGGCGAGATCAGCGATTTCCTGCGGGCTGAAACTCATCGATTGCGCCTGCATCGTCGGATGCTTGCGCTTGCCTTGGCGATACTCGGTGAGTGCCTGGGTCAGGTACTCGGCCGACTGCCCACCAATCTTGGGGACGCGGTAACTGGGATAGGCATTCTTGTAGCCGGTGATGCCGTGGCAACCCTGGCAGGTATAGGCCAGTGTGCGCCCGGTGTCGGGCTGGCCGACAAGTGGGGTGGCCGGCGCGGGCGATGCGGCGGAATCAGACTGCGGAACAGCGTTGGCGGCCCCGATGGGCAGGGCGAAAGCCAGAACGAAACAAGCGGCGAGCGGCTGCGAGCGCATGGTTTCCTTGTCCGGTGTGCGGGTCTGGGGTTCCGCCGTGGGGACACGGAACGGCCCGAGTATAGCCCGCGTATTTACCTGTTCGGAACAGCTTGCCGATGCTGCGGCGCGTCACTCATTCTGCAATGCCGGCCGCCAGACAGGGCATACCCATGACCTTTGGCGCATGGTGTGCATGTGGGGTGGTGCAATACTTTGCTACAACACCATGCCAATGCATCCCCAGGGACCTGACGATGTCGCGATTCTTCTCTCAGCACGGCCGCACCGGAAGCTGCGCCGCTGCACTTTTGATCACCACTTCCCTGTTGCTCGGCGGCTGCAAGGCGGGTGGCGAAGAGGCCAAGGCCAAGACGCCGGATGAGCAGAAGGCCAGTGATGCAGTGCCGGTGGAAGTGGCCAAGGCCGAGCGCCGCGCGATTGCCGCCAGCTATGCGGGCACGGCCACGCTGGAGCCGCGCGCGGAGTCGCAGGTGGTCGCCAAGACTTCCGGTGTGGCGCTGGCAGTACTGGTCGAAGAAGGGCAGCAGGTACGCGCCGGGCAGCCATTGGTTCGGTTGGACCCGGACCGTGCCCGCCTGAGCGTGGCGCAGAGCGAAGCGCAGATGCGCAAGCTGGAAAACAGCTACCACCGCGCCGAGAAGCTGGTGCAGCAGCAGTTGGTCAGCGCCGCCGACGTGGACCAGTTGCGCTATGACCTGGAGAACGCGCGCGCCATGTACCGCATGGCCACGCTGGAGCTGTCCTACACCACGGTGGAGGCGCCGATTTCCGGCGTGGTTGCCTCGCGTGATATCAAGCCGGGCAACTTCGTGCAGATCAACTCGCCGATCATCCGCATCGTTGACAGCAGCCGCCTGGAAGCCACGCTCAACGTGCCCGAGCGCGAGATCGCCAAGCTCAAGCCGGGCCAGGCGGTGTCGCTGCAGGTTGATGCGTTGCCGGGCAAGCAGTTCACCGGCGAAGTGGACCGCGTGGCGCCTGTCGTGGACACCGGCTCGGGTACCTTCCGTGTGGTGACCAGCTTCTCCGGTGACCAGGAACTGCAGGCCGGCATGTTCAGCCGCCTGAGCATCAACTACGACCAGCGTGCCGATGCCCTGGTGGTGCCGCGTACGGCCCTGCTGGAAGACGGCGGCAAGCCGGCTGTCTACGTGGTGCGCGATGGCAAGGTCGTGCGCACCGAGCTTGCGCTGGGCTATGACGATGCAGGCTTCATCGAAGTCCGCAACGGTCTGCAGCTGGGTGATGAAGTGGTCATCGCCGGCAAGGCGGCCTTGCGTGAAGGCAGCACGGTGCAGGTGATCGGCAAGGAGAAGGCAGTAGCGACGGCGGCCAAGGCGCCGGCAGCTGCACAGGCGTCCAAGCAATGAGTGCGCACCAACCGTCGAGTTCCGGCGGTGGCTTCGATCTGATCGAGTTCGCCACCCGCCGCCGCGTCACCATTGCGATGATGACGCTGACCCTGGTGTTGTTCGGCCTGATCTCGCTGTCCAGCCTGAAGGTCGAACTGCTGCCGGACCTGAGCTATCCCACCCTGACCGTGCGTACCGATTACGAAGGTGCCGCGCCGGCAGAAGTGGAGACGTTGATCTCGCAGCCGGCCGAAGAAGCGCTGGGCATCGTCAAAGGGTTGCGCAAGCTCAAGTCGATCTCGCGCACCGGCCAGAGCGACGTGGTGCTGGAGTTCGCCTGGGGCACGGACATGCAGCAGGCCGGCCTGGACGTGCGCGACAAGATGGAGACGCTGCAGCTGCCGCTGGAGGCCAAGCCGCCGGTGCTGCTGCGCTTCAATCCGTCCACGCAGCCGATCATGCGCCTGGCGCTGTCGTCCAAGCAGGAAGCCGGCAACGACGCCGATGCGGTACGTCGCCTGATGGAACTGCGCCGTTATGCCGACGAAGACCTCAAGCGCAAGCTGGAGCCGGTCAGCGGCGTGGCCGCGGTCAAGGTCGGCGGTGGCCTGGAAGATGAAATCCAGGTGGATATCGACCAGCGCAAGCTGGCCGCGCTTGGTCTGTCGCTGGACACCGTGATCCAGCGCCTGCAGCAGGAAAACGTCAACCTGTCCGGCGGTCGCCTGGAAGAAGGCTCGCAGCGTTACCTGGTGCGTACCGTCAACCAGTTCACCACGGTCGAGCAGATGCGCGAGATGCTGCTGACCACGGCCAGTGGTTCCAGTGCCGCCAGTTCCACCGGCGAGAACCGCCAGCTGATGTCGGCCATCCTCGGCAGCAGCGATCCCAACGTGATTGCCGCACTGCGCAGTGATGGCAGCAGCGGTGCACCCAGCGTGCGCCTGAAGGATGTGGCCGAGGTCCGCCAGGGCTACAAGGAGCGCGAGGCGGTGATCCGCGCGGCCGGCCATGAGGCCGTGGAACTGGCGGTCTACAAGGAAGGCGATGCCAATACCGTTTCCACCGCCGATGCGCTGGAAGCCAAGCTCGAACAGATCCGCAAGGAAATGCCCAAGGACATCGAGATGACGATGGTGGAAGACCAGTCGGTCTTCATCCGCCACGCCATCAAGGACGTCAAGATCGATGCGGTGATCGGTGGCCTGCTGTCGGTGCTGATCATCTTCCTGTTCCTGCGCGATGGCTGGAGCACCTTCGTCATTTCGCTGTCGCTGCCGATTTCGATCATCGCCACGTTCTTCTTCATGGGCCAACTGGGCCTGAGCTTGAACGTGATGTCGCTGGGCGGCCTGGCGCTGGCCACCGGCCTGGTGGTGGATGACTCGATCGTGGTGCTGGAATCCATCGCCAAGGCGCGTGAGCGCGGCATGGGCATCCTGGAGGCGGCGATCAAGGGCACCCGCGAAGTGTTCATGGCGGTGGTTGCCTCGACCCTGACCACCATCGCGGTATTCCTGCCGCTGGTGTTCGTCGAAGGCATCGCCGGCCAGCTGTTCCGTGACCAGGCGCTGACGGTGTCCATCGCCATCGCGGTGTCGCTCGTCGTGTCGATGACGTTGATCCCGATGCTGAGCGCGCTGAAGGGGCGCCCGCCGCTGGAGTTCCCGGCCGAGGACCCGCGCCAGCCGTGGCGTCCGGAAAGCCGCTGGAAGAAGCCGGCGGCGTATGCGGGCCGTGGCATTGGCGCGATGTTCCGTTACGGCTTCTATGCACTGGCCTGGAGCGTGGTGCGCATCTTCCGTGGCATCGCTGCGGTGGTCGGCCCGGTGATGCGCAAGGCCAGTGATCTGGCGATGGCGCCTTACGGTCGTGCCGAAGCCAGTTACCTGCGCGCGCTGCCGGCGGCGTTGAAGCGTCCGTGGCCGGTGCTGGGTTTTGCCACGCTGGCCTTCGCCCTGACTTTGGCAGCGCTGCCGCTGCTGGGCGTGGACCTGCTGCCGCAGTTGGCCCAGGACCGCTTTGAGATGACCGCCAAGCTGCCGCCGGGCACGCCGCTGGCGCAGACCGACGCACTGGTGCGCGAAGTGCAGCGCAAGCATGCCAACGAAGACGGCGTGCGCCTGCTGTACGGCGTGTCCGGTACCGGCACGCGGCTGGATGCCAGCCCGACCGAGAGCGGCGAGAACATCGGCAAGCTGTCAGTGGTGATGAATGACACCAAGCTCGAACCGGCACTGACCGAGAAGCTGCGCGAAACGATGAAGGCCTGGCCGTCGGCGCAGGTGGATTTCGCCCGCCCGGAACTGTTCGCGCTGTCGCCGCCGCTGGAGATTGAAATCGAGGGCAACAATCTCGAGGACATCCGCATCGCCGGCAATCGCCTGGCTGGCATGCTGCGCGAAAGTCCGCACTACGCCGATGTGAAGTCGACGGTGGAGCAGGGCTTCCCGGAAATCCAGGTGGTGTTCGACCAGGACCGCGCCGCGGCACTGGGGTTGACCACGCGCCAGATCGCCGATGCGGTGGTCAACAAGGTCAAGGGCAACGTCGCCACGCGCTACAGCTTCCGTGACCGCAAGATCGACGTACTGGTGCGCGTGCAGGAGTCGGAGCGTTCCTCGGTGAATGACATCCGCCGCCTGATCGTCAACCCGACCGGCGCCAAGCCGATCGAGCTGGGCTCGGTGGCCGATGTGGTCGCCACCACCGGCCCCAGCGAGATCCACCGCGCCGACCAGCGTCGCGTGGCGATTGTCTCGGCCAACCTGCGTGACATCGACCTGGGCAAGGCCATTACCGAAGTGCAGACCATGGTCGCCAAGAACCCGCTGGGTACGGATGTCGGCATGCACATCGGCGGCCAGGGCCAGGAGCTGGGCGAATCGATCCGTTCGCTGCTGTTCGCGTTTGCACTGGCGGTGTTCCTGGTCTACCTGGTGATGGCGTCGCAGTTCGAATCACTGCTGCATCCGTTTGTCATCCTGTTCACCATTCCGTTGGCCCTGGTCGGTGCGGTGGCGGCCTTGCTGTTGGCGCGCTCGCCGGTCTCGGTGGTGGTGTTCATTGGCTTGATCCTGCTGGTTGGCCTGGTGGTGAAGAACGCGATCATCCTGATCGACAAGGTCAACCAGCTGCGCGAGGAAGGTGTGGCCAAGCGTGAGGCGCTGGTGGAAGGTGCGCGCTCGCGTCTGCGTCCGATCATGATGACCACCTTGTGCGCGGTGTTCGGCTTCCTGCCGCTGGCTCTGGCCTTCGGCGAAGGTGCCGAGGTGCGCTCGCCGATGGCCATCACCGTGATCGGCGGCCTGTTGGTCTCGACCATGCTGACCTTGCTGGTCATCCCGGTGGTGTACGACCTGCTGGACCGCAAACCGGACGAGTACTACGCCGAGCGTGGTCGTCGTGCGCGGCAGGCAATGGCCCAGGCCGAGCAGGTGTTGAGCCACGAACAGGACGCCATCGGCGGCATCAGGGACTGAGCGGATGAATATCACCGAGCTGTCCATCCGCCGCCCCGTCACCACCATCATGTTGTTTGTTTCGATGGTGGTGATCGGCCTGATCGCTGCGCTCAAGCTGCCATTGGAAGCCGAGCCGGAAGCGTCCATTCCGTTCTTCTTCATTGCCTTGCCGTACCCGGGCTCCACGCCCGAAGAGGTGGAGCGCAATCTGCTGCGGCCGGTGGAAGAGGCCATCGCCACGATGCCGGGCATCAAGACGATGAACTCGCGGGCCAACGCAGAGGGCGGCCAGATCCAGGTCGAATTCAGCGACTGGGACCGCGACATCGCCATGGCGGCCTCCGAAGCGCGCGAGCGCATCGACGCGGTACGCGACGAGCTGCCGGACGACTTCCGCCGCTATTACGTGCAGCGCTGGAGCACCAGCGACCAGGAAGCGATCAGCCTGCGCCTGAACAGTGCGGAAGACCTGACCGCGCGCGCTGACATGATCGAACGCACCATCAAGCAGCGTCTGGAACGTCTGCCCGGCGTGGCCCGTGTCGAAGTGGAAGGCGTGGCCAAGCAGGAAGTGCTGATTGCCCTGGACAAGGACCGCATCAGTGCGCACGGCGTGGCGCTCAATGAGTTGGTGCAGAAGCTGCAGGCGGCCAACTTCGCCGTCTCGGCGGGGCAGATCACCGAAGACGGCCGACGCCTGCGGGTGCAGCCCAAGGGCGAGCTGCTGGAAGTGCAGGAGCTGCGCGACCTGCCGATCAACAACCGGGGCACGCGTCTGTCCGACATCGCCGAGGTCAGCCTGCAGCCACAGCGCATGAGCTATGTGCGCCGGATGGAAGGCAAGCCCAGTGTCGGCGTGGACATCTACAAGGAACGTTCGGCCAACCTGGTGGACCTGTCGCGGGCGGTGAACAAGGAAGTCGAGCGGCTGGGCGAAGACCCGGCCCTGCGCGGCGTCGATATCGAAGTGGCGTGGGACTCGGGCAAGGCGGTCACCAGTTCCTTGCTGGCACTGGCCGAAGCCGGCGCCATCGGCCTGTTGCTGTCGGTGATCGTGCTGTATGCCTTCCTGCGACATTGGCCGTCGACGCTGATGGTGTCGATGGCGATTCCCATCTGTTTCATCATGACGCTGGGCTTCATGTACTTCACCGGCATCAGCCTGAACATCATTTCGATGATGGGCCTGCTGCTGGCGGTGGGCATGCTGGTGGACAACGCCGTGGTGGTGGTGGAGAGCATCTACCAGGAGCGCGAGAAGTACCCCGGGAAACCGGAGATGGCTTCGATCATCGGTACCCGCCATGTGGCCATCGCGTTGTCTGCCGGCACGTTGTGTCACTGCGTGGTGTTCCTGCCGATGATGTTCGGTGAGAAGAACATCATCACCATCTACCTCTCGCAGCTGGCGGTGACCATCTCGTTCTCGCTGCTGGCTTCGTGGCTGGTGGCGGTGAGCCTGATCCCGATGCTGTCGGCGCGGATGAAAACCCCGCCGGCGGTGAAGTCCCCGTTGATCAGCCGCCTGCAGGCCCGTTATGCCCGCGCGCTGCGCTGGACCCTGCAGAACCGCGGCTGGAGCGTGGCTGGCATCGCGCTGGTGTCGTTGATCAGCGTCTGGCCGATGACCCATACCGTTGGTGGCGGCGATGACAACGATCCGGATGAGATCAACATCTTCTACCAGTGGAAGGGCTCCTACTCCAAGGAGGAGATGGGCAAGGAAGTGGAGCGGGTGGAGGACTTCGTCAATGCGCATCGTGACGAGTTCAAGATCAAACGCGTGTACAGCCGTTTTGCCGAGCAGGGCTGGGCGCAGACGCGCCTGTACCTGAGCATCGACGACCGCGAGCAGAGCAAGAAGATCGAAGAAGAAGTGCGCAAGGGCCTGCCGCAGTCGGCGCGCGCCAAGATCGGCATCGGCTGGCCGGGCGGCATGGGCAGCGATGGGCAGGGCCTGCGTTTCAGCCTGGTGGGTGATTCCAGCCAGACCCTGCGCGAGCTGGCCGATGACATCGTGCCGATCCTGGCGCGTGATCCCAAACTGCGCGATGTGCGTGTGGACGTGGGCGATGCCAACTCCGAGTTGGCGGTGCGGGTGAACCGCGAGCGTGCCGCGTCGTATGGCTTCAGTGCCCAGCAGGTGGCGCAGTTCGTCGGCATGGCGCTGCGTGGCTCGTCACTGCGTGATTTCCATCGTGATGATGTGGAAATTCCGGTCAATGTGCGTTTTTCAGGTTCTGAGAAGTACAGCATCGAGGACTTGTCCTCGTTCATGGTGCGCAGTTCCAGCGGCAAGGAAATCCCGTTACTGGCGATGGTGGATGTCAACGTCAACCCGGCGGCGAACTCGATCCAGCGCCTGAACCGGCAGACCATGCTGCGCATCGAAGCCGGCCTGGCCAAGGATGTGCCGATGGACCAGGCACGCAAATCGGTGGAAGAAACGCTGGACCGCGTGCAGTTCCCGCCAGGCTATGGCTATACGTTCAGCGGTGCGGGTTTCAACATCAACTTCGACGGCATGGACCAGATGCTGCGGGCGATCTTGATCGCGCTGATCCTGATGGTGGTGATCATGGCCGCGGTGTTCGAGTCGCTGTTGTTCCCGGCGGCGATCATGTCCTGCGTGCTGTTTTCCATCTTTGGTGTGTACTGGCTGTTCTGGTTGACCGGCACCGAGATGAACATCATGGCGGTGATCGGCATCCTGGTATTGATGGGCGTGGTGGTGAACAACGGCATCGTGATGATCGAGCACATCAACAACCTGCGACGGCGTGGCATGCCGCGAACGGACGCCTTGATCGAAGGCAGTCGCGAGCGTCTGCGCCCGATCATGATGACGATGGGCACGGCGATCCTGGCGATGATTCCGATTGCCTTGAACACGACCACCGCCGACGGCATGCCGCCGTACTATCCGATGGCGCGCGCGATCGCTGGTGGTTTGGCGTTCTCCACGGTAGTCAGCCTGCTGTTCCTGCCCACCATCTACGCGATTCTGGATGATCTGCGCATTGGCGCTGCCCGACTGGTGCGGCGCGCACGCGGCTTGCCGCCGGTGGGGCAGGGGGTTGCTGCCGAGGGCTGATGGGCGGGAGGCTGGTTGTAGTTGCTGAGTTTGCGAAAAGCGAATGCGACAGCAACATCAGAAGCAACCGCTCCCCTCACCCCAACCCCTCTCCCGCAAGCGGGAGAGGGGACAGCCAAGGCAAAGGCTGGATCAAAGGCCAAAGCAACAGCCAAAGCCAAAGCTGGCGATCAGGCTGCCGAAGCTGATGACGCAGCATCAAAAGAAAATGCATGAGAGCCAATCCCCTCTCCCGTTTACGGGAGAGGGGTAGGGGTGAGGGCGCTTTTAAGCCTTTACAGCATTTACAGCTTCTAAACCAAAGCCCCAAAGCCAAAGCCTCAAAGCCAAGTCCTCAAAGCCAATTCCTCAACGCCAAAGCCTCACCCAGCCAACTTCCCATAAACACTGAAACCCGTCAGCCACAAACCCAGCATGCTGCCCAGGTTGGTCAGCACGAAGGTCAACACAACGCGGGTGACACGATTGCGATACCAGCCCTTCAGCGTCTGCGCATCATCACGCAACTGCAGGAAATCCTGATACGTCGGCTTGCGCAGGCGCGTTTCCACCAAGGCTGAGAACGCGCCGGTGGGAATGCTCAAACGGAACGGCTTGAACGGGGCAACAGCAATCGCAGTGAGGATGCTCAACGGATGGCTGGCCGCCAGCAGCGCGCCCAGGCCAGCCAGGCCGCCGGTGAACATTGCCCAGGTCAGCAGCATGTCGGTGCCCATGCCCATGCCACCCTTCCAGAAACCAAAACCAATGCCGCCCAGCACGATGGCGAGAATGCCCAGCGTGATCCAGGGAATGTTGCGCTTCTTCGGTACCGTCTCCAGTTGCTCCCGCAGCACATCGGGTGCCTCGGTATCGCTTTCCAGGTAGCGGGCCAGGCCGGCCAGGTGACCAGCACCTACCACCGCCAGCACGTTGCGCTGCTCGCGGTTGTGCTCCTGGCGCAGGCGCGTGGCCATGTAGCGGTCGCGCTCGCCGATGATGGCTTCGTACAGCGCCGGGCTCTCGTTGGCGAACTCGCCAAAGCTCGATTCGAGCATGTCGCCCTGCTTGAGCTTCTCGATTTCGTCTTCGCCCACGTCCTCCGAAGAAAACAGGCCGGCGCCAAGGCCCGCCACCAGCTTCAGCTTGCCGAAAAAGCCCAGCTGCTGCGATGCACGGCGGAAGGTCAGGCCGACATCGCGGTCGATCAGGTGCACCGGCAGGTTCTTCTCGTTGGCCAACGTCACCGCGCGCTTGAGCTCGGCGCCCGGCTCGATGCCCAGTTGCTCGGCAAGGCGGCGCTGGTAGGCAGCGAGCGCCAGGTTGGCAGCAAACAGTGCCACGCGACCCTTGCGGATCACCTCAACCAGGTCCAGCTGTGCAAGTGCGTTCGGGTTGGTCAGTGCCTGCAGGCGCTGCGGGTCCAGCTCGACTGCGACGGCATCAAACTGACCGCTGCCGATGGCGTGCTCCACCGCCTGCACGCTGGCCTGCGAGACATGTGCCGTACCGAGCAGGGTGTAACGCACGCCATCGCGTTCGACGATGCGCACCGGCTGGCCGGCGAGCACATCGTCGCCAGCATCAATAGGGGTTTCATTCATGGGGTCATTCATTGGTGGGGGCACTGTCGGCGCCGTCGCCGAGCGCGCGTTGCATCTGCACTGTATCCAGCCAGCGCCCGTGCTTGCGGCCAAGGCCGCGGAAGATGCCAACCAGCTGGAAGCCGAAGCGTTCGTGCAGCCTGATTGATGCGGTATTGGTGGGCTCGCCGATCACGGCGACCATCTGCCGGAAGCCGCGTGCGGTGCATTCATCGATCAGTGCCTGCATCAGCGCGCTGCCAACGCCGTGGCCCTGGAAGCGGGCATCGACATAGACCGAGTTTTCCACGGTCCATTGGTAGGCAATGCGACCGCGGTAGGTGTTGGCGTAGGCGTAGCCGGCCAACGTGCCGTCGAGCGTGGCGACCAGGTACGGAAAGCCGCGCGCGAGGATGTCGCTCATGCGCTGCGCCATTTCGCTTTCGGCCGGCACCTCGTATTCGTAGGTGTTGACCAGCTCGCGCACCTCCACCGCGTAGATCGCGGTGATGGCGGGAATGTCGGCCGCAGTGGCCGGACGCAGCTGCAGGTTCACGGCAGGCCTTGCATCAGTCGATGTAGCGCTTGAGCAGGTCGCCGTAGGCATCAATGCGGCGGTCACGCAGGAACGGCCAGATGCGGCGGACGTGTTCGCTGCGCTGCAGGTCCACCTCGCAGATCAGCACCGTGGCTTCAGTGCCGGCTTCGGCCAGGAATTCACCCTGCGGGCCGAGCACATGGCTGTTACCCCAGAAATCGATGCCCGATGCGCCCAGTGGCGAGGTTTCGTGTCCGACACGGTTGCAGCTCAGCACCGGCACGCCATTGGCCACGGCGTGACCGCGATGGCTCAATACCCAGGCGTCGCGCTGGCGGTTCTTCTCGTCCTGCACGTCGTCCGGGTCCCAGCCGATGGCGGTCGGGTAGAGCAGCAGTTCGGCACCGGCCAGCGCCATCAGGCGCGCGGCTTCCGGATACCACTGGTCCCAGCACACCAATACGCCAAGGCGGCCCACCGAGGTATCGATCGGCTTGAAGCCGATGTCACCCGGCGTGAAGTAGAACTTCTCGTAGAAGCCCGGGTCGTCGGGGATGTGCATCTTGCGGTACTTGCCCAGCAGGATGCCGTCCTTTTCGAAGACCACCGCAGTGTTGTGGTACAGGCCGGCGGCGCGGCGCTCGAACAGCGAGCCGACGATCACCACGCCGTGCTTTTTGGCCAGCGCGCCGAGGTGCTCGGTACTCGGGCCGGGAATCGGCTCGGCCAGGTCGAACTCGTCCACCGATTCGTGCTGGCAGAAATACGGGCCGTTATGCAGTTCCTGCAGCAGCACCAGTTTCGCGCCCTGCGCGGCAGCTTCGGCCACACGTGCGTCGATCACCGCCAGATTGGCGGCGGCATCACCGTGGTTGCGCTCCTGGATGAGGGCGACGGTAAGGGGGCTGCGCGAGTTCATGCTGCGATCCTGCGGTGGAAAACGCGCATGTTAACGCGGATGCGCGCCCGCAATGCGGCCAGGGCTGAACAGAGGGGGCTGTGGTGTGCGTGCGCGGGTGCTGGCGCTTTCAGGTAGCGCCGAGCCATGCTCGGCTGAGCGTGTGCGTGGCAGGTCCGGATTGCACAGCTGCAGAACGAAGGGCAGCCGAGCATCGCTCGGCGCCACGCTTTGAGCTCCTCTCCCGCTTGCGGGGTGAGAGGGGCAGCTTACGAACCATTGGTTCGTTGCCCATCGAACGCCCTTGCGCCAGCGCAAGGGCCGGGGCGCGGAGCGGGGGTTGGGGCGAGGGTGGCTCTTTACTGGTAAAGCCGCCGAGCATGGCTCGGCACTGCCTGTGCCCCGTTTAGTTTTTCAGCAGGCCGGCCGGCAACTGCATGGTGATGCAGTGCAGGCTGCCGTTCTGCCAGATCAGCGAGCGGCAGGGCACCTGCACGATTTCGCGGTCCGGGAAGGCCTGTGCCAGCACGTCACGCGCGGCGTCGTCGGCGGCGTCGCCATAGGCAGGCATCAGCACCGCGCCATTGATGATCAGGAAATTCGCATACGAGGCGGCCAAGCGGCGGCCGTCGTCGATCACCGGCTGCGGCCACGGCAGCGGGAACAGCCGGTAAGGCTGGCCGTCCTTGGTGCGCAGTGCGGCCAGCTCGTTGCCCATTGCAGTCAGTTCGGCGTGATGCGAGTCGCTGGCATCGTCGCAGGCCTGGTAGACGATGCTGTCAGCTGAAGCAAAGCGGGCGAGGGTGTCGACGTGGGCATCGGTGTCGTCGCCTTCCAGGTAGCCATGGTCCAGCCACAGCACGCGGTCCTGCTGCATCCACTGCGCCATGTCGGTGCTGAGCGATTCGCGGTCACGCTCGGGATGGCGCTCGTGCAGGCATTGCCAGGTGGTCAGCAGGGTGCCAGCGCCATCGGTATCAACCGCGCCGCCCTCCAGTGCGAACGGAATGCTGTGCACCTGGGCATTGGTGTTGAACACGCCTGCGCCGTGCAGCACGCCGACCAGTTGGTCGTCGAGGCTGGCTTCGAACTTGCCGCCCCAGCCGGTGAAGCGGAAATCGAGCAGCTGGAAGCTTCCATCGGCACGCGTGAGCGTGATCGGGCCGGAATCGCGCAGCCAGGTGTCGTCGTACTGCGCGGTGACAAAGTGCACGCGCTCCATGTCGATGCGGTTCGAGCGCAGGCGCATCTCGGCATAGGTTTCGATGTCGTCATCGCCCACGCAGATCAGCACCGGCTGGAAACGGGTGATCGCCGCGACCAGTGCGATATAGGTTTCTTCAACCTCGGCCAGGCGGTCGGCCCAGTCGGTATCGGCATGTGGCCAGGCGATCAGGACGCCGGATTGGGGTTCCCATTCGGCTGGAAAGCGGAGCGTTTCGTTCATGTTCTCGTGCATATGCGGGGCGGCGGACCGGCATGATCCGCCGCCGTGTTGGAGCGGATGCGTCAGCGGATCGGCGGTTTCGGGCCGAGTTCATCCGGCGCGGCCTGGTTGGCCACGACATCAATGACCCGCTGCTTCTCGAAATAGACGGTGAATGCCGGGTAGACCCAGCGGTTGATCGTCGGCCACTGGCGCTTCTGGCCGCCGCGCGGCTCCAGGCGTTGCTGTGGTGCGCCGAACCGGGCTTCGACCTGGCTGGCGGTTTCGCCGCGGGCCGGCAACGTGCCGGCAGGTTTTTCCTGCGCGCGTTCGATCAACAGCGTGTCGGCCATTGTCGAAGGTGCTGCGATCAGTGCGGTGATCAGGCTCAGTGTTTTCAACATTTGCTTCATGGTCGCTTCTCCCCAGAGGACAGGTGACGATTACAGCAAAAATGCGGCAACAAAAAACCGCCCGGAGGCGGCTTTTTGCGAAAAGCCGGAGCCCTTTCGGATTCCGGTGCCGGCTTGCGCCGACCGGCTCAGCGCTGGCGAGCCTTGAAACGCGGGTTCGACTTGCAGATCACGAAGATCTTGCCGCGACGGCGAACAACCTTGCAATCACGGTGACGGGTCTTCGCCGACTTCAGGGAGGACAGGACTTTCATTGCATACCTCGGCGGATAACTGTTGGAAATTTCAAGAGCGCGGCCGCGGATATGCAGGATGACGCTCGTTCAAGCCCGCCATTCTACCGGCTAATTCCATGCGCGTTCAAGTGGTTGCGTTGAACGGGGCGCCGGAGCGGCTGCGCAGGGCGCTAGAATACCCCGATTCTTGTCCAGATCAGGCAGCCAGATGAGCCAATTCCCCCCCGTTCTCACCATTGATGGCCCGTCCGGGGCAGGCAAGGGTACCGTCAGTCGCATCGTCGCGCGGCGGCTGGGGTGGCACTACCTGGATTCAGGTGCGCTTTATCGGGCGGTAGGGGTTGCCGCCAGCTGGGCGGACATCGATACCTCCGATGCTTCGGCCCTGGTGCGCTGCACATTCGACACCAAGGTTCAGTTCACGGAACAGGGTGAAAGCCTGCGGGTGCTGGTGAACGGCACCGATGCCACGGACGAGCTGCGCCTTGAAACCACGGGGGCTTTGGCCTCGGCGATTGCGGCCATTCCCGAGGTGCGGGCCGCGCTGAAAGAGCGGCAGCGCGCATTCAGGGTTTTGCCGGGGCTGGTGGCCGATGGTCGTGACATGGGGACCGTCATCTTCCCCGATGCCCCATTCAAGGTATTCCTGACTGCGAGCGCCGAGGAGCGCGCGCAGCGGCGGCATAAGCAGTTGAAAGAAAAAGGGGTTTCGGTTAACTTTGATGACCTCCTGCGCGAGATCATGGCCCGCGACGCCCGTGATGCACAGCGCGCAGTGGCGCCCCTGAGGCCGGCCGACGACGCCGTCCTCATCGACACCAGCGGAATTGGCATCGACGACGTCGTTGCCAAGGTGCTGGATCTGATCCCCGCAACGGGCCTCTGATCCACGCAGTGTTGAGTGCGGTCAATGCATCGGCCGCAGTCGCAGTAAAGATGAAGTTGCAACAACCCCGCTGCGCAATGGTGCGTGGTGGGCTTTTTCATTCACATGCGGCCGCTTTCATGGGGTCGTCCAACAGGCTGGGCAGTACGGATTTCCGCAACAGGTCCGCTGCCCGTGTGTCCAACTGAGTAAATCTAATGACCGAATCATTTGCCGAACTGTTTGAAGCCAGTCAAGCCAACCTGGCCAAGCTGAAGCCCGGCTCCATCGTCATCGGTACCGTCGTTGACGTTCGTGGCGACGTGGTGGTGATCAACGCCGGGCTGAAGTCCGAAGGCATCGTGCCGATCGAACAGTTCCGTAACGACGCTGGTGAGATCGACGTGGGTGTGGGCGACCAGGTGAAGGTTGCTCTCGACTCGCTCGAGAACGGCTTCGGCGAGACCGTCCTGTCGCGCGAGAAGGCCAAGCGCGCGATGGTGTGGGACGAGCTGGAAGAAGCGTTGGAAAAGAACGAAACCATCACCGGCCGCATCAGCGGCAAGGTCAAGGGTGGTTTCACCGTGGACATCAAGGATGTCCGCGCATTCCTGCCCGGTTCGCTGGTCGATGTGCGCCCCGTGCGCGACCCGGCCTACCTGGAAGGCAAGGAGCTGGAATTCAAGCTCATCAAGCTGGACCGCAAGCGTAACAACGTGGTCGTGTCGCGTCGTGCAGTTGTCGAGAGCGAGCACTCGGAAGAGCGCGAGCAGCTGATGGACAAGCTGCAGGAAGGCGCCATCCTGAAGGGTGTCGTCAAGAACCTGACCGACTACGGCGCATTCGTGGACCTGGGCGGTATCGACGGCCTGCTGCACATCACCGACATGGCATGGAAGCGCGTGCGCCATCCGTCCGAAGTCGTGAACGTCGGCGACGAGCTGGACGTGCGCGTGCTGAAGTTCGACCGCGAGCGCAACCGCGTTTCGCTGGGTCTGAAGCAGCTGGGCGAAGATCCGTGGGACAACATCTCGCGTCGTTACCCGGCCAACAGCCGCGTCTTCGGCAAGGTCTCCAACGTGACCGATTACGGCGCGTTCGTTGAGATCGAGCCGGGCGTCGAAGGCCTGGTGCACGTGTCCGAGATGGATTGGACCAACAAGAACGTCAACCCGTCCAAGGTTGTGCAGGTTGGTGACGAAGTCGAAGTGATGGTGCTGGACGTTGATGAAGAGCGTCGCCGCATCTCGCTGGGCATGAAGCAGGTTGCTGCCAACCCGTGGGAAACCTTTGCCGCCATCTTCAAGAAGGGCGACAAGGTCTCCGGCCAGATCAAGTCGATCACCGACTTCGGCATCTTCATCGGCCTGGACGGCGGTATCGATGGCCTGGTGCACCTGTCGGACATCAGCTGGAACACCACCGGCGAAGACGTGGTCCGCAACTACAAGAAGGGCGACACCCTGGAAGCCGTCGTTCTGGCGGTCGATCCGGAGCGCGAGCGCATCTCGCTGGGCGTCAAGCAGCTTGAGCAGGATCCGTTCGGCCAGTTCATGGCGATCAATCCGAAGGGCTCGAAGGTCGAGGGCGTGGTCAAGGAAGTGGACGCCAAGGGCGCAACCATTGAACTGGCCGACGGCATCGAAGGTTACGTGGCTGCACGCGACATCAGTGTCGACCGTGTGGACGACGCGACCCAGCACCTGAAGGTTGGCGACAAGGTCGAAGCCAAGTTCGTGGGCATGGACCGCAAGGGTCGTACCCTGCAGCTGTCGATCAAGGCCAAGGACGATGCCGAAATGCGCGAAACGCTGGAGGACTACCAGTCCGCTTCCGGCGGCACCACCCAGCTGGGTGCGCTGCTTCGTGCACAGCTGAATGGCAACAAGTCCGAGTAATCGGGCATTCTGTTGCAGATATGACCTGGGCGGCCCGGATATCAATCCGGGCCGCTTCAGGGTTGAGACCCTGCCATTGGCGAGTACGCAATGACCAAATCCGAGCTGATCGAAATCCTCGCGCGCCACCAGGCGCACCTGAAGGCCGATGATGTCGATCTGGCGGTGAAGTCATTGTTGGAGATGATGGGAGGGGCGTTGTCTTCCGGGGATCGTATCGAGATCCGCGGTTTTGGCAGTTTTTCGCTGCATTACCGCCCGCCGCGCCTGGGCCGCAACCCGAAGACGGGTGAGTCGGTGGCGTTGCCGGGCAAGCATGTGCCGCACTTCAAGCCAGGCAAGGAATTGCGCGAGCGCGTCAGTTCCGTTGTGCCGTTGGAAGGCGACCCGGCCTGAGACAGGCTGCCGTTGCCTTGCTGCGCATTCATGCGCTGATTCGGTAAGCTACGGCCTCTTGCTTACTGGAGTAGCTGCCGCATGAAGATCGTCCGTTTATTGATCCTGCTGGCAGTGCTTGTCGGCGGACTGGTGGTTGGCTCGCTCAACTCGCAGCCGCTTGAAATCAGCCTGGCGTTCTGGGTGCTCAAGACCACGTCTGGCGTCGCGATCATTGCCTCATTGTTGATTGGTGCCCTGGTGGGCGGCGGCATGGTGCTGGCCGGGCTGGTCGTGCCGATGTACGCCAAACTGCGGCGCGCCAACAAGGCCGTTTCCGCGGCGACGCCCGAGTCAGCGGCTTCCGTGCAATCTCCTTCTCCTTTTGATGGGCGCTGATCGAAGATGGCCTTTATCAGTGAGTGGTTCTGGTTTTTCCTGTGCCTGCCGATTGCCGCGGTTGGCGGCTGGGTGGTGGGGCGTCGTGGTGGCCAGCGTCATAGTGAAAAACAGGTCAGTCGTCTTTCCAGCACCTATTTCCGTGGCCTGAATTACCTGCTTAACGAACAGCCGGACAAGGCGATCGAGCTGTTCCTGCATATTGCGGAGCTGGACAAGGAAACCTTCGAGACGCAGGTTGCGCTGGGCCATCTGTTCCGGCGCCGGGGCGAGGTGGATCGCGCCATCCGTCTGCACCAGGGGCTGGTCAACCGGGGGGATCTGAGCGATACACAGCGCGTCCAGGCGTTGCTGGCATTGGGCGAGGACTACATGAAATCCGGTCTGCTGGATCGGGCCGAGACTGTGTTCACCGAGCTGGCGCAGTTGGATCAGCGCGCGCCGCAGGCACTCAAGCACTTGATCAGCATTTATCAGGCCGAGCGCGACTGGGAAAAGGCAATCGAGAACGCTACCCGCTACGAGCAGGTCACCGATGAGCCGATGGGCAAGTTGATTGGTCAGTTCGAGTGCGAGCTGGCCGAGCGTTACCGTGCGGCCGGTCGTCTGGACGACGCGCGTGCGGCGATCATCCGCGCCAATGCTGCCGATGCCATGAGCGTGCGTGCAGGCATCATCGAAGGCCGCCTGGAAAGTGATTTCGGCAATGATGAGGCTGCGGTGCGGGCATTCGAACGTGCCGCCCGCAATGACCCGGACTACCTGCCGGAGATCCTGCCGCAGTTGGTCAAGAACTATCGCAACGTTGGCGATATTGCAGGCGCCCGAGCGTTCCTCGCGGAGATGACCGAGCACTATCGCGGCATCGCGCCAGTGCTGGCGTTGACGCACCTGATGGAGGAGCAGGAGGGTACTGCGCCTGCGCGTGCGTACCTGGGCCGCCAGTTGAAGGATCGTCCTTCGGTGCGCGGTGAATCGGCATTGATCGACCTGACCTTGGCTGAAGGTGCTGATCCGGTTGCCACCCTGCAGGATCTCAAACACATCACTGACCAGTTGTTGGTGCGCAACCCTGCCTACCGCTGTACCCGTTGCGGCTTCGGTGCGCGTACCCATCATTGGCAATGCCCGAGCTGCAAGGAGTGGGGCACGGTCAAGCCGCTGCTGAACTACGCGGTACTCTGAGTGGTGCTTCCGTTGTTCCTGTGGCTTCCCGTGGCGACCTTTTGTGTGGCCGCTGCGGTGAGCTGGCTGGCGATCCGTTATGCGATCAAGCGCCAGCTGATGGATCTGCCAGGGGAGCGGCGCAGCCACAAGGTCTCCACGCCGCGTGGTGGCGGTATTGGCATTGTGGTGTCGGTGTTGTTCGGTTATCTGGTGATCGGGCTGTTGTATCCGGCCACGGCTGCCGTGCTGGGGGGATTTTCCCTTGGTCTGGCCATGGTGGCTGGGATTGGCTGGTGGGATGACCACCATTCATTGCCAGCGCTTCCCCGGTTGGGGGTTCACGTGTTCGCCGCGATCCTGCTTGGCGTCCTGGTGTGGTCAGGCAGTGGCAGTGTGATCAAGGCGCTTGTATCTGCCTTGCTGGCGGTGTCACTGATCAACATCTGGAACTTCATGGATGGGATCAATGGCTTGGCCGTCAGCCAGGCGATTCTGGTAGCCATCGGCGCGGCGCTCCTCCTGCCGGCGCCTCATGCCCTTGTGGCGTGGGTGGTCGCGAGCGGCTGCCTGGGTTTCCTGCCTTTCAACTTTCCCCGTGCGCGCATATTCATGGGGGATGTGGGGAGCGGGGCGTTGGGTTATCTGGTGGCGGGTCTGCTGGCATTGGGTTTGACCGTCACCGACCTTGCCTTTCCGCTTTGGCTGGTACTGCCGGCCGTCTTCTTTGTTGACTCCGGCTTCACCTTGCTGAAACGCATGCTCAATGGGGAGCGCTGGATGCAGCCGCATGCCCAGCATCTTTACCAGCAACTGGTAAAGCGTGAATGGAGTCACGCCTTCGTTACGGGTTGTTATTCGCTCTTTACCCTTTGCGGAATTACACTTGTGGCGTTGTTTTCAGGGCTTTCCCTAGGTTGGGGATGGGCAGGGGGAATTGTCTGGCTGGCTGTGTCTGCAGTGGCCTGGTTGTTCCTGCGCAGGCGGTACTACATTAAGGAAGAGAGCTGATGGCATCGTTGCGAGAGCGTTTCGTTGCAGGTAGCGGGTTGCGTTACGCGGTGATGCTGCACGACCTGGCCATGGTCTGGCTGTGCTGGCAACTGCTGTTTGCCGCCCGTTATGCCATGTTGGAGAACGCCCCCGATCTGCCGCTGTTCTCTCTGGATGTGCTGGTGGTCGTTGCTCTGCAGGCGGTGGCCTTCTGGAAGGTGGGCCTGTACCGGGGGCTCTGGCGTTTTGCCAGCGTTGCGGACCTGATCAACATCTTCAAAGCCTGCTTTGTTGGGCTGCTGGCGATCGTCGTGGTCTTCTCCTACCGCCGGCTGCACGGGATTCCGATCTCGGTTTTGGTGGTTTACCCCTTTGCCTTGGCTGCATTGCTTGGCACCCCGCGGCTGCTATACCGGGCTTGGAAGGACTATCAGAACGTCCAGTCCGACGCGCGAGCCCGTCGCGTGCTGGTGCTGGGGGCCGGGCAGGCCGCCGAATCGCTGATCAAGGACCTGCGCCGCTCCGGCGATTACGAGCCCGTCGGTTTGCTGGACGACTCGCCCCACCTGCAGGGTGCCAAGTTGCGTGGGGTGCCGATTCTGGGGCGGTTGGATGACGTGGTCTCGGTGGCCAGGGAAGCCGATGCCAAGTTGTTGGTGATCGCCATTCCCACGCTGGATGCAGCGGGAATGCAGCGTGTCGTGGGGCTGTGTGAAAGCACGGGCCTGCCGTTCCGGACGGTGCCCAAACTGGCCGACATCCTGGAAGGCAGTTCATTGCCCGGCCAGCTCAAGGAAGTGGCGATCGAGGACCTGTTGGGGCGCAAGCCCATTCGGCCGGACTGGGAGTTGATCCGTGGTTGGCTGCGCGGCCGTACCGTGCTGGTCACCGGCGGTGGTGGATCGATTGGCTCGGAGCTTTGCCGCCAGGTGGCGCGCCATGGTGCGGCCCGTATTGTGGTCCTGGAAATCAGCGAGTTGCTGATGATCAACATCCAGGCCGAATTGCGCCGCAGCTTCCCTGATCTACAGGTGCATGGGGTGCTGGGCGACTGCGGCGATCCTGCCGTGGTCCGGCATGCCTTGAAAAGCTACAGGCCAGATACTGTCTTCCACGCGGCGGCTTACAAGCAGGTTCCCTTGCTGGAGGAGCAGTTGCGCGAAGCGGTGCGCAATAACACGCTGGCGACCGAATGCGTGGCCAGTGCCTGTGTTGAAGCAGGGGTGGAGAATTTCGTTTTCATCTCGACCGACAAGGCGGTGGATCCGGTCAATTCGCTCGGGGCCAGCAAGCGCTATGCGGAAATGATCTGTCAGAGCCTGAACAAACGGTCGCCATCGACGCGCTTTGTCACGGTGCGATTTGGCAATGTGCTGGGGTCGGTGGGCAGCGTGGTGCCCTTGTTCCGCGAGCAGATCCGCAACGGTGGCCCGATCACGGTGACCCACCCGGATGTCAGCCGCTACTTCATGACCATTCCCGAGGCCTGTCTGCTGATCCTGCAGGCGGCGGCTTCCTCGTCGCGGGGGGCGATCTATATGTTGGACATGGGCGAGCCGGTGTTCATCCGCCACCTGGCGGAGCAGATGATCCGCCTGGCAGGCAAGGTGCCGGGGGTGGATGTGCCTATCGTGTACACCGGGTTGCGTGCCGGCGAAAAACTGCATGAAAGCCTCTTCTATGATGATGAGGATTGCCATCCCACGGCTCACCCGAAGGTGCTGGAAGCCGGGGTGCGTGAGTTCTCGCCGGACCTGGTGCTGAGCAATGTCGCGGTGTTGCGACGTGCGATTGCCACTTATGATGAGGATGTGATGCGTGACATCCTGTCTGCGACCATCCCCGAGTTTCAGCCGGTTGAAGAGCTGGCCGCGCGCAATGCCTCGGCCAAGATTGTGCAGTTTCCCACCAAAGAAGCAGGAAGGATTCACTGATGAGTGGTCGTATCAAGAAGGCGGTATTTCCCGTAGCGGGCTTGGGGACGCGGTTTTTGCCCGCGACCAAGACGGTTCCCAAGGAGATGTTGCCGATCATCGATCGCCCGCTGATCCAGTACGCGGTGGATGAGGCCATCGAAGCCGGTTGCGACACGCTGGTGTTCGTCACTAATCGCTACAAGCACGCTGTTGCAGACTATTTCGACAAGGCCTATGAGCTGGAGCAGAAGCTCGAGCGCGCCGGCAAGCAGGAGCAGCTGGAGATGATCCGGCACGTGTTGCCGAAGGGCGTTCGCGCGGTGTTCGTCACCCAGGCCGAAGCGTTGGGCCTGGGTCATGCGGTGCTGTGCGCCAAGGCCATCATTGGCGACGAGCCGTTCGCCGTGTTGCTGCCTGACGATCTGATCTGGAACCGCGGTGATGGCGCCCTGAAGCAGATGGCCGACCTCAACGAGGCAACCGGCGCCAGTGTGATTGCGGTGGAAGATGTGCCGCACGACAAGACCGGCAGTTACGGCATTGTCGCCACCGATGCCTTTGATGGGCGCAAGGGGCGCATCTCGCAGATCGTCGAAAAGCCCAAGCCGGAGGACGCACCGAGCGACCTGGCAGTAGTGGGCCGTTACGTGCTCAGCCCGAAGATTTTCGAGCTGCTGGAGCACACTGCCACCGGAGCGGGCGGCGAAATCCAGCTGACCGACGCCATTGCCCAGTTGCTCAAGAGCGAGCCGGTGAACGCTTATCGCTTTGAAGGCACGCGCTTTGACTGCGGTACTCACTTGGGGCTGGTTGAAGCCACCATTCGCTTTGCGTTGGAGAACGAGAAGCTGGCCCAGCCGGCGCGCGAAGTGATGCGGAGAATGCTTGCTGAGTGAGTGGCAGGCGTGTGGCCAGGTATTGCAGTAGTTTGCTGCTTGCCGACTTGCCCAGGGCCTGGACCGGCAAGCAATACAAAAATGGCGCCGAGAGGCGCCATTCTTGTTGCTCATGTCAGCGGCAGCGATGGCAATGGCTCGCGTGACGGCCTTGCGTGACAGCGTTGCAAGGTGGTGGCGGTGAGAGCAGTTCAGAACACCTGCTTGTCGATCAGCTGCCTGCCAGCAACGGGCGCAGCACGGGTTCCAGCTGCTGCTGGCGCCAGCCTGCCAGTGCGCTCGGCCAGTGCCCGCTTTCGAGCAGTGATTCCAGATGTTTGCGAGAGGCAAGCAAGCCATCGGGAAGGCCGAGTTCGGCTGTGATTTTTGCGGTGGCATCCTGCAGGCGCTTGAGCGCGGCCTTGTTGCCCTCGGTGGCCTGCAGGGCCATCGGTGCTTCGTTTTCGTCCGGCAGCGGTGTGTTCAGCGCGTCCCACAGCGGTTGCGCGAGTTTGCGCGGTGCCTTGGGAAAACGGCCGAACAACTTGAGCATCGATTCGTAGTCAGCTGGCGGGGTACGGGCGAGCAGGTTGGCCAGTTCATTGTCCAGGATCCAACTGCGCGGCTTGTCGCTCTGGCGGGCCTGATGTTCGCGCCAACGCAGCAGGCGCAGCAGGCGCAACTGCGATTCGGGATCAAGGAACTGGGAGGCGCGCATCGACAGGTGCGGCCAATGTTCGCCTTCGTCGCGCTCGACGCTGGCCATCATCCGCTCGCCATCGTCCAGCAACCATTGCATGCGGCTCTTGGCCTGCAACTGCTCGCTGATGGTGTCATGCAGGGCAAACAGGTACTCCACGTCGTCGGCGGCGTATTCGAGCTGGGCGTCGCTGAGTGGGCGCTTGAGCCAGTCCGAGCGGGTTTCGCCCTTGGGCAGGGTGACGCCGGTGATTTCGGCCACCAGCTTCTGGTAACCCATGCCGCCTCCGATACCGGCCAGTGCGGCGCCAATCTGGGTGTCGAACAGCGGCCGTGGAAGCGCGTTGCAGGCACACTTGAAGGCGACCAGGTCCTCGCTGGCGCTGTGCATGATCTTGGTGATCGAGGTGTCGGTCAGCCAGGGCTTCAAGGCTTCGCACATGCCCGGGATCAGTGGGTCGATCAGCAGGATTTCAGTGCCGACCGCCATCTGCACCAGGGCCAGCTGTGGCCAGTAGGTACGTTCGCGAATGAATTCGGTGTCCAGTCCAATGCGGTCGGGGCGCTGCAGGTAGCGCTCTTCCAGTTCCGATGGGTGTTTGATCCAGTAGGCCACGTGGGTTCCGTCAACGGCAGGGTTTGCTCAGGCAGGCGAGAATAGCCTAACGTCGGGCCGTGCTCGTCGAAGCAGGCGGGCAAGTGGAGGCTTTTTTGCGCGGGACCAGCCAATTGAAAGGTGTGACGTTGCTGCTGGGGCTGCTGCTCGTGGGCTGTGGGCAGCCGCCGGGGGATCCCCCGCAGGTGCAGCCGCGCAAGGTGGAAGGGGTGCGGCCAGAGGCCATTCCCATGCCCAGGCGTGCGCGTATCACACCTGACCCGGCGCCGAAGGTGGAGATGACCGTGCTGCCGGTATGGACCGCCCCGCAGGTAGAGCTGTTGCCGGAGCAACTGCCGGAGGCACGCAGGATGGCCGACAAGGCCTTGTCCGAAGGGCGGCTGTACAAGGAGGCCGAAGACGCGATTCCCCTGTATCTGGCGATACTGGAACAGCAGCCACAGGACCGCGCGGCAAAGCGCGGGCTGGACAAGGCCCGGCAGCAACTGCGTGCCCAGGCGACGGCGCTGATGATGCAGCCGGAGAACCAGCGTCAGGCGCTGGCGCAGGCTGCCGAACGGATAGGGGTGGCCGTGAAGCTGGCGCCGGAAGGCAAGGCCGAGCGCGAACTGGAACAACGCATCGTCACCGCCCGGCGGGTGCTGGCGCTCAATCGTGCCGGTGAACAGGCGCTGCGCGCGCATCAGTTCGGTGAAGACGGTGGTGGCGCACAGGCCGCGTTCCGCGAGGTGCTTGCCATCGAGCCGGCCAATAGCCGTGCCCGTCAGGGGCTGGCGGCGATCGAGAGTGGCCTGATCCGGCGGGCCGAGCATGCCGCCGCGGTCGAATCGGACTTTTCGGCTGCGCTGGCCTGGCTGGGAAAGGCCAGTACGGTGCGTGGCGAGAGTCCTGCTCTGGCGGACGCCCGCCTGCGTATTGAAGGCATCCGTACGGCGCAGTTGGACGCCCTGCGCGAGGGCGGCCTGCGCGACCTCACTTCATCCAAGGGGTTGAAGGACGCCCGATTGAAACTGGAACAGGCCCAGCGCATCGCCTTGCCGGGTGACCGTACGGTGGCGCTGTTGGCCGAACGCATCGAGCTGGTCACTCGTTATGGCAGCTTCCGCCCACGGCAGGTGTTTTCCGATGCGCTGCAGGACGGCAGCCGCGGGCCACGCATGGTGGTTGTGCCCTATGGCTCATTCCAGATGGGTGCGGCGGCCGAGGAGATTGGTGCGAGGGATGCCGAACGCCCGCAGCATCCAGTGCGCTTCGAGCGTGGCTTTGCCATGACCATCACCGAAGTGACGGTGGCCGATTTCCGCCGTTTCGTGGAGTCCGCCAAGGCACGTCCGCGTGCAACGCGGCGTGGGCATTCCATTGTCTATGACGAGCGCAGTGGCAACTTCATCCGTCGCAGCGGGGTGGATTGGCAGTCGGACTACAACGGCCTGAAGGCTGCGCCGAACAGCCCGGTGATGCATGTCAGCGTGCGCGATGCCGAAGCCTACGCGGCCTGGTTGTCCGAACAGACCGGGCGGCATTACCGGCTGCCCAGTGAGTCCGAGTTTGAATACGCCCTGCGCGCGGGCAGGCAGGGCCGCTACCCGTGGGGGCGTGCATCGGTGCCGCCGGAAAACACCGGCAACTTCACCGGCAGCCTGGACGTCTCCCCCAGTGGCCGGCACTGGAACAACGCGTTCATCGGTTACGGGGACGGGTTCTGGGGTACGGCGCCGGTCGGCATCTTCAATGCCAACCCCTGGGGGCTGCACGACATGGCCGGCAATGTCAGCGAATGGGTGGCTGACTGCTGGCATGCCAGCTACCGGCGGGCGCCCGCCGACGGCGCAGCCTGGTACAACCCCGGTTGCCGGCAGCGGGTGATCCGTGGTGGCAACTGGGCCAACGCCCCGGAACAGACCCGCGCGGCCTGGCGGCAGTCGCAGGACTCGGATGTGACCTCGGCGCGCATTGGCTTCCGCCTGGTGCGCGGTATTTGACATTGCCATCGGGGCAGGGCGCGTTACCATCGCCAACGTCTCACCCCGACCCACCTCGAACCCGGCGGAGCCCGCATGCGACAAGATCCTTTCGGCAACCAGCGCGCTGGCGGTCAGCGCCGTGGTGGTGGTCTGTTCGGCAACGTACGTTGGCTCATCCTGCTGGGCTTCGCGGTCTACGGTGGCTGCTACTACTTTGGTAACCGCACGGTCGACCCCTATACCGGGGAAAAAGTGCTGATCGACAGCGCGCTGGATGCCAACGAGGAAAAGGCGCTTGGCCTGCAGGCCTACCAGGAGATCCTCTCGCAGGAGCGGCCGGTGGATCCGAACAGCCAGATCGCCCGGCAGGTGCGCGAAATCGCCAGTCGTCTGATCGCCAAAGTCGATGTGGTGGAAACCGCGCTGGCGCAGGAACACGGCATGCAGGCGCAGCATTTTTCACGCGATTTCGATTGGGAAGTGAATGTGCTGCAGTCCGACCAGGCCAATGCGTTCTGCCTGCCCGGCGGCAAGATGGCGGTCTACACCGGCTTGATCCCGGTGGCGCAGAACGCCGATGCGGTGGCGGTGGTGATGGGCCATGAAATTGCCCACGCCCTGTTGCGGCATGGTGCGCAGCGCATGGCGCAGCAGAAGCTGACCCAGATCGGGCAGATGGCCGGTGCCGCCAGCGGCATGGATGCGCAGCAACAGCAGATGATGATGTCGGCGATGGGTTACGGCTACCTGCTGCCCTATGCGCGCTCGCATGAAACCCAGGCCGACGAGGTTGGCCTGATGCTGGCCGCCGCGGCATGTTTCAACCCGGAAGAGGCGGTGCCACTTTGGCAGCGCATGAGCCAGGCCAGCGGTGGCCAGGCGCCGCCGGAGTTCTCCTCCACCCATCCCAATCCCGGCACCCGCATCCAGAACCTGCAGGCATTGATGCCCAAGGCGATGCAGTACCGGCAGACGTTCTGCACGGGTGGTACGGCAGCGTTGTGAGCGGGTAGCGGTGTTCGTGCCGCCGATGGGATGCCAGGGCAATACCGATGCACATCGGATGAGAGCGGCTCAGCGGGGCGGAGCAATCGCCGGGCGCGGTCAGCCCTGGCCGGTACGCTCTTCCACCTTGAGCATCAGGCTGCCGTCGGCCAGGCGTGCCTGCAGGCGGTCCCCGGCTTTGGTCTGCGTACTTGAGCGGACCAGTGTTCCGTCTTCCACGCGGGTCAGGATGGAATAACCGCGTGCCACCGTCGCCAGCGGGCTTACCGCTTCCAGCGAGCGCGCGATACCGCGCAGGTGCAGGGCATCGCGCTGCAGGTGTCGCGCCATCGCCGCCTGTGCGCGTGGGGCAAGATTGGCCAGCCGTTCGCGCAGTGCGCTGAGCTGTCGTTGCGGGTGTGCGCCACGCAACACCGCAGCGCCATGTGCAAGGCGAGCGCTGCGGCGCTGTTGCTGCTGGCGCCAGTTCGCCTGCAGGCGCGCGAACACGGCTTCCTGACGTTGTCGCAGCAGGGCGAGCCGCGATTGCGGGCTGTGTGCCTGCAGGCGCAATGCGGCGCGGTCCGCACGCTGCATGGCTTGATTCAACGTGTGCGCCTGCAACTGCGCCAGGCGTTGTTGCAGGCGACGCAGGCGCAGCGCCAGATCGCGTTGATCGGGAACCAGCAGTTCCGCTGCCACCGACGGCGTTGGCGCACGCAGGTCGGCGGCAAAATCGGAAAGGCTGAAGTCGGTTTCATGGCCCACCGCCGAAACCACCGGCGTGTTGCTGGCAGCGATGGCGCGCGCGAGCTGTTCGTCATTGAACGCCCACAGGTCTTCCAGTGAGCCACCGCCACGGGTCAGCAGGATCACGTCATAGCGGCCGCTGGCATCGGCCTGGCGCAGCAAGGAGGTGATCTGCGGCGCGGCGGTTTCGCCCTGTACCAGCGATGGCAACAGCTCCACTTCCAGCAAGGGATAACGCCGGGCCAGCACGCTCAACACGTCACGCACTGCCGCACCGCTGGGCGAGGTGATCACCGCCAGGCGCCGCACATGCGCCGGCATCGGCCGTTTGCGTGCGGGGTCGAACAGGCCTTCGGCTTCCAGTCGCGCCTTGAGTTCATCGTAGGCGCGGCGCAGTGCGCCTTCGCCGGCCTCTTCCATGTGGTCGAGGATCAGCTGGTAATCGCCGCGTGCTTCATACAGCGTGAGCCGACCGCGCACGAGTACGCGCAGGCCTTCGCGCGGCGCGAACTTCAGCCATTGGCTCTTGGGCTTGAACATCGCCGCACGCACCTGGGCACGTGCGTCCTTCAGCGTGAAGTACAGGTGCCCGGATGCAGGGCGGCTGACGTTGCCCAGTTCACCTTCCACCCACACCAGCGGAAACGTGCTTTCCAGCAGGTCGCGCGCCAGCGTGTTGAGCTGGCCGGGAGTCAGGATGTCGGGACTGCGTTCCATGGTTCGGGCAATACGGCAATGAAGCGGGCGGCCATGGTCGCATGGAATGGCGTGAACGCTTATTGCTCGTGGGATTCACGCGCTGCGGAATGCCGTTGCAGCGCCCATTGCACATGTTCGCGGACTACCTCGGACGGGTGTTCAAGGCGTGTTGCAAGTGCCTCGCGGGCACTGGCCGAAGGCGCGGCGTTGCCCAGCGCAACGGCGATGTTGCGCAGCCAGCGTTCGTGGCCGCTGCGGCGGATCGGGCTGCCCTCGGTGCGGCGCAGGAACTCGTCCTCTTCCCATGCGAACAACTCCGGCAGGGTGGCGGTGTCCAGGTTGTTGCGCACGCGGAAGTCCGGTTCATCGGTGCGATGGGCGAACTTGTTCCAGGGGCAGACCAGTTGGCAGTCATCGCAGCCATAGATGCGGTTGCCCATCAGTGGGCGCATTTCCAGCGGAATGGCGCCTTCGTGTTCGATGGTCAGATAGGAAATGCAGCGGCGCGCATCCAGCCGGTACGGGGCAATGATGGCCGCGGTGGGGCAGACATCAATGCAGCGCGTGCAGGTGCCGCAATGCGCGGTGGCGGGGGTGTCCACCGGCAATGGCAGGTCGAGGTAGATCTCGCCGAGGAAAAACCAGGAGCCGCCGTTGCGGTCGATCAGGCAGGTGTGTTTGCCGATCCAGCCCAGGCCGGCGTTGCGTGCCAGGGCGCGTTCCAGCACGGGCGCCGAATCAACGAACACCCGGTAGCCGAACGGGCCAATTTCCGTGGCGATGCGCTCGGCCAGCTTCTGCAGGCGGTTGCGCATGAGCTTGTGGTAATCGCGGCCCAGCGCATAACGCGCCACATAGGCGCGCTCGGCGTCGTCCAGCGTGGCCCAGGCTTCGGTTTCGTCCTTGTGGCCGTAATCCATGCCCACCGACAACACCCGCACCGTGCCCGGCAGCAGTTCCTGTGGTCGCGCGCGCAGGCTGCCGTGACGCGCCATCCACTCCATGGTTCCGTACAGGCCCTTGCCCAGCCAATCGGCCAGGTGCGCCTCGTCCTCGGCCAATTCAATGCCGCTGATGCCACACCGCTGGAAGCCGGCCTCGCGTGCCAGTTGACGGATGCGCAGCGACAGCTGCGCCGGGTTGGCGGTGGTAACGGCTTCAGACATGGCGCAAGTATAGAATTGCCGGCATGTCAGAACCCGTTGCCCTGTTCACGACCGAAGCTGCCCGCCGCATCGACGCGCAGGCGACCGCCGCCCTGGGAGGCGATGGTTATGTGCTGATGCAACGTGCCGGGCAGGCCGCCTGGCAGAGCGTTCTGCAGTACTGGCCGCAGGCGCGCCGGATCGTGGTGGTATGCGGCCCGGGCAACAACGGCGGCGATGGCTATGTGCTGGCCCGCTACGCGCGGCAGTCCGGCCGTGAGGTCTGCGTGCTGCATCTGCCCGAAGCCGCACCGCGTTCGCCGCTGGCGCAACGCGCGTGTACCGACTATCTCGCCATCGGCGGCCACGTCGAGGTAGCGATGGATTGCCTACGGCAGGCCGATCTCATCGTCGATGCGCTGTACGGCATTGGCCTGACACGCGCCCCGGAAGCGGCTGACGTTGCCTTGATTGAAGCGGTGAACGCGGCCGCAGCGCCGGTGTTCGCGCTGGATGTACCCAGCGGTGTGGATGCCTTCAGCGGCAATGTTCCCGGTGCGGCGATCCGCGCCGAGCGCGTGCTGCAGTTCATCGTGCCGCATCAAGGCCTGCATACCGGCGCCGCGCTGGAACACGCCGGCCAGCGGCTGTTGGCGGAATTGGATTTGCCGGCGGCGGCCTTCGAGGGCATCGCGGCCGGCAGCCTGCGCTGGGCCAGGCCGGTGCTGGCGCGACACTTGCCGCGCCGCCGGATCAATACGCACAAGGGCGAGTCCGGCCATGTGTTGTGCGTGGGCGGCAACCACGGCAGCGGCGGGGCAGTGATACTTAGCGCCGAAGCTGCATTGCGCAGCGGCGCGGGCTTGGTCAGCGTGGGCACACGCGCCCTGCATGTGGCGCCGCTTCTGGCGCGTTGTCCCGAAGCAATGGCGCATGCGGTGGAACAGGCAAGTGCGTTGGCGCCGCTGTTGCAGCGCGCTGGCGTGGTGGCCCTCGGTCCCGGCCTGGGCCAGGACGAATGGGCGCAGGCGTTGTGGTCGGCGGTGTTGAACAGCGGCAAGCCGCTGGTGATCGATGCAGATGCCCTGAACCTGCTGGCCGCCACGCCGCAACCGCTGCAGCAGGCCATTCTCACGCCACACCCCGGCGAAGCCGCACGCTTGCTGGGAACCGATACCGCCACCCTCCAGCGCGACCGTTTTGCCGCTGCGCAGGCATTGGCCGAGCGTTATGCATCGGTCGTCGTACTGAAGGGCGCCGGTACCTTGGTCGCTGCACCGGGGCAGGTGACACGCGTTATCGCAGCCGGTAATCCGGGCATGGCGGTGGGCGGCATGGGCGACCTGCTCACCGGCATCATTGCCGCGCTCTGCGCGCAGGGGCTGTCGTTGTTCGATGCGGCCAGCACCGGGGCCTTGTTGCACAGCCTGGCCGGCGATGCCGCTGCTGCCGAAGGTGAGCGCGGGCTGTTGCCGCGCGACCTGCTGCCGCACCTGCGGGCACTGGCCAATCCATAATGACGACCATGATCGAATTGTTTCTTCCCACGGCCGAAAGCACTGACCAGCTCGGCCACGCGCTTGCCCAGGCCCGTCCGGCGCAGGCCGTCGTACATCTGCAAGGTGATCTGGGCGCCGGCAAATCCACCCTGGCGCGCGCCCTGCTGCGCGCCCTCGGCGTGCAGGGCTCCATCCGCAGCCCCACCTACACGCTGATCGAGCGCTATCCGCTGGAAACCGGCGAGGCCTGGCACCTGGATCTTTACCGCATCGGCGATGCCGGGGAGCTGGATTTCCTTGGTCTGGACGAAGCCACCGCGGACCTGTGGCTGGTCGAATGGCCCGAACGCGGCGCGGGCGGGTTGCCGCCGGTGGACCTGACGGTTGCGCTGGAAATTGACGGGCAAGGGCGCCGCTGCCGCCTGCTGTCGCACAGCGAGGCGGGCAGCGCGTGGCTGGAGCGGCTGCGCCAATCCCCTCACTTGCAAGGGGTTTTTACCCCCTGATCACAGGAAGGTGTGGCAGGTTGCGGATTATTAAGGGAAAAAATGTTGCAATTGCCTAATTCCGGTGATTGAATCCGCCCATGACTACGGGAAACCGCCTGTTTGCATTGTCAGTTGCCGCCGCCGGACTCTGTCTGGCCGCCAGCGCGTCCGCGTGGGCAGGCGAGATTCGCGGGGTCAACCTGCACACTGGAAGCACCGGCACCCGGGCTGAAATCCAGCTGGCAGGCGGCGGCAGCTACAAAACCCTGAGCCTGGCTGGCCCGAACCGCCTGGTCGTCGATTTCCCGGATTCCACCGCGCTGCGCAGCCTCAAGCTGCCGGCAGCCGTGGGTGTGGTGACCGCGGTGCGCACAGGTACTCCGACCCCGGGGACCTTCCGTGTCGTGTTCGACCTCGCCGAGTCGGTGACAGCGTTCAAGCCGCAGATCCAGGGGCAGGGCGCCGAGAGCAAGCTGGTGATCGAATGGCCGGGCGAGGGCGCCGCTCGTGCGCCAGCGGCTGTTGCCGCAGCGCCGGTCGTGACGCCTCCGGCGCAGACGCCGGCCCAATCCAGTGAACAGGCACGCTCTGAGGCTGCCCGTGCCACCGCTGCGCTGACGGCTGCGGTAAGCCGCCAGGCGGCAACGCCGGCCGCTCCCGCACCTGCCACCTCGGCACCGCCAGCGACGAACGTCGTCGCTGCCAGCGGTGGTCAACCATCGCCAGCGGCGATCCTCAACGGGCAAACCGCGACCACATCGACGCAAGCCCCCGACACCCGTCCGGCAACGACCGTGGCGCAAGCCGCTGCGGTACCCACCGCAGCGACATCAGCACCGGCACCGGCGGTCACGCCGGAAGCGCCGCGTCCGGTGATGCCCAGCGATGCGTCACGCATTCGCATGCAGGCAGGGATGCGGACCCTGGTGGTTGCCATCGATCCGGGCCACGGCGGCCAGGACCCGGGCGCCATCGGCCCCACCGGCAAGCGTGAGAAGGACGTGACCCTGGCGGTCGCCCGTGAGCTGGCGCGGCAGGTCAACGCCACGCCGGGCCTGCGTGCCTACCTGACCCGCGACACCGATGTATTCATTCCGCTGCCGATGCGTGCCCAGCGTGCGCGTGCGGCCAAGGCCGACATTTTCATCTCGATCCATGCCGATGCCGCCGAAAACCGCTCGGCCACCGGCTCGTCGGTTTATGTGCTGTCCACCAAGGGCGCCTCCTCGCAGCGTGCGCGCTGGCTGGCTGACAAGGAAAACGCGGCCGATCTCATTGGCGGCGTCAGCCTGAGCCGCACCGAAGGCACTTTGGCCAACGTGCTGCTGGACCTGGCCCAGAGTGGCAACATGAAGGCCTCCGAAGACGCAGCCGGGCACGTGCTGGGCGGGCTCAAGCGCATCGGCAACAACCACAAGCCGAACCTGGAGCGGGCCAACTTCGCGGTGCTGCGCACCTCGGACATGCCGGCCATGCTGGTGGAAACCGCGTTCATCTCCAACCCGGACGAAGAGCGTCGCCTCATCGACCCGGCCTACCAGCGCCGCATTGCCGGTGCCGTGCTGGATGGCGTGCACACCTTCTTCAGCCGTCAGCCGCCGCCGGGGACGCTGTTCGCCGCCCGTGCACAGGCCGAAATGGACGCCGCTGCCGGTACCGTTGCCGGCGGTAGCAAGTAAGCACCGTCCCGGCTGGTTTCAGGCCACGAGTTTGACTGCCCGGCGCGGTGATGCCGCCGGGCTCGGCTATCATCATCGCCATGCATGATGTCAGCCTGATCCCTCTCCATTCGTCCCTCTCTCCCCGCGTCCGCATGTCGGTTTCCGCAGGTGGTGTGCGATGAATGTGATTCGCCCCCTGCCGGAAATCCTGATCAACCAGATCGCCGCAGGCGAAGTGGTCGAGCGCCCCGCATCCGTGGTCAAGGAATTGGTGGAGAACGCACTTGATGCCGGCGCCACGCGCGTGGACATTGACCTGGAAGAAGGCGGCGTGCGGCTGATCCGCATCCGCGACAACGGCGGTGGCATGGCGCCGGAGCAGTTGCCGCTGGCTGTGTCGCGCCACGCCACCAGCAAAATCGCCAGCCTGGATGATCTGGAATCGGTGGCGACCCTGGGTTTCCGCGGTGAAGCGTTGCCGTCCATCGCCTCGGTCAGCCGCTTCACCCTGGCCTCGCGTCGTGCCGACGACGAGCATGGCGCCGCGTTGCAGATCGAGGGTGGCAAGCTGGGTGAAGTTGCGCCACGTGCGCATGCGCCGGGCACCACCGTGGAAGTACGCGAGCTGTTCTACAACGTGCCGGCGCGGCGCAAATTCCTGCGCGCCGAACGCACCGAGCTGGGCCATATCGAAGAGTGGCTGCGCTCGCTGGCGCTGGCCCGTCCGGACGTGGAGCTGCGCGTCTCTCACAACGGCAAGCCGTCACGCCGCTACAAACCTGGCGATCTGTATTCGGACACGCGCCTTGGCGAAACCTTGGGCGAAGATTTCGCGCGGCAGGCACTGCGTGTGGATCACAGCGCAGCCGGCCTGCGCCTGCATGGCTGGATCGCCCAGCCACAGTATTCGCGCGCCAGTGCCGACCAGCAGTACCTGTACGTCAACGGTCGCTCGGTGCGCGATCGCAGCGTCAGCCATGCGGTGAAAATGGGCTACGGCGATGTGCTCTATCACGGGCGTCAGCCGGCCTACGTGCTGTTTCTGGAGCTCGACCCGACCCGGGTCGACGTGAATGTGCATCCGGCCAAGCACGAAGTGCGTTTCCGCGACGCGCGGCTGATCCACGACTTTGTCTATCGCACCCTGAAGGACGCGCTGGCCGAGACCCGTGCCGGCATGGCGCCAGCGGCTCCGGCAGCCGGGCAGCCGGCGGACACGGCGCCGCCGATGCAGGCACCGCCCGGTTACGGTGGTTCGGGTTATGTGCTGGGACGGCCTCCGGGCAGCGCCAGTGAGGGCAATGGCAATTGGCAGGCGCGGCAATCGCCGCTGGGCCTGCAGGTGGCCGAGGCGCCGTCGGCGTATGCGGCCCTGTATTCGGCGCCGGCCGCGGGTACGGTGCAGTCGTTTGCCGAAGCGGGGCCGGCATTGCCGCCGACCGCCGGCGACAGCGGCGTGCCGCCGCTGGGGTATGCAATCGCCCAGTTGCACGGCATCTACATCCTGGCCGAAAACGCCGAAGGCCTGATCGTGGTGGACATGCATGCCGCGCACGAGCGTATCGGCTACGAACGGCTGAAGAATGCGCATGACGGCATCGGCCTGCACGCACAGCCGTTGCTGGTGCCGATGACGCTGGCGGTAGGCGAGCGCGACGCCGATACTGCAGAGCGCGAGGCGGCGACGCTGGCTGAGCTGGGTTTTGAAGTCACCCGCTCGGGCCCGGGCTCGTTGCATGTGCGCAGCATTCCGGCGTTGCTTGCCAATGCCGAACCGGAAGGACTGTTGCGTGACGTGCTGACCGACCTGCGCGAACACGGCCAGAGTCGCCGCATCGCCACCGCCCGCGACGAATTGCTGTCGACGATGGCCTGCCACGGCGCGGTGCGCGCCAACCGGCGTCTGACCCTTCCCGAGATGAACGCCCTGCTGCGCGACATGGAAATCACCGAGCGCTCAGGGCAATGCAACCACGGCCGCCCCACCTGGGCGCGCTTTTCGCTGGCGGAGATCGACCGCTGGTTCCTGCGGGGGCGTTGATGAAAAAACGATGGGGGAGCGTGGCCTTGATGGCCGCGATGCTGCTGGGTGGTTGCGGCGACAAGAACGCCGATGCCGGCAAGCCAGCGCCGGTGGATCCGGCGTTCGCGCATGACAACGCGTTATGGCGTGAGCAGCGCTTGACCGGGCTGATCACGCCCGACGGCTGGGCCAGCCTGGTCGGCCTGCACTGGCTGGAACTCAAGGCGCACTACATTGGCAGTGGCAGCACCAGCGGCATTCGTTTGGCCATGGGGCCGCCGCGGATGGGCATGGTGTCGCGCGATGGCGACAAGGTGTGGTTCACGCCGGAGCCCGGCGTGGTGCTGCACGCCGATGGTCAGGTGGTGAAGGGGCGCATTCCGTTCCGCAGCGATGACGATGCGTCGCCAACGGTGATCTCCTTCGACGACGGCAAGGGTCTGCTGACGCTGATCCATCGTGGCCCGCGTTACGCGCTGCGTCTGAAGCACGCCGATGCCCCGGCGCGGCTGAATTTTGGCCATCTGTCGTACTGGCCGGCCGATCCGTCCTGGCGGGTGACCGCGCGCTTCGTGCCGCATGACGTGAACAAGACCATTCCCATTGTCGACATCACCGGCTTGTCCAGCGAGGTGCCCAATGCAGGGGCGGTGGAGTTCGAGCGCGACGGCCGCACCTGGCGGCTGGAAACGCTCGGTGAACCGGGCCGTCCGTTGCAGCTGATCTTTGCGGACCGCACCAATGGGCGTGAGAGCTATTCGGCCGGTCGCTATGTCGACTTGGACATGCCCGATGCCAGGAGTGAAGTAGTGATTGATTTCAACCGTGCCTACAACCCGCCGTGCGCGTTCACGCCGTTTGCGACCTGCCCGTTGCCGCCGCCGGAGAACCGCATGGACATGAAGGTTGAAGCCGGTGAAAAGGCCTACGTGAAGCCAAAGGCGGAGGTTGCCGCATGAGCTTGATGACGCGCGCGACGAGGGTGTTGCTGGGCACGGTGATGATGCTGCTGGTGCCGGCCATCGCTCAGGCACGGCAGGCCGAGCCGGTTGCGCCGGCGGCGGCGAAGGCGGCACCGCCGGTGCCGTTGCTGTGGAAAGTCAGCGGGCCGGAGGGGGCGCAGCTCTACCTGCTGGGTTCGTTCCACCTGCTCAAGCCGGACGACTATCCCCTGTCGCCGGATGTGGACAAGGCATTCGAGGCATCGAGCCGCTTGCTGTTTGAACTGCCGCCGGAGGACATGAATTCGCCGGCGCTGGCAACGCAGATGATGCAGGCGGCGGTGCGCCGCGATGGTGGCCAGCTCAAGGAAGAACTGGATGCGACCACCTGGAAGCGGCTGCAGGATTACGCCACCGCCAACAACGCGCCGCTGGAGCGGCTGGTGGGGCTCAAGCCCTGGTTCATTGGCCTGACCATCAGCATCGGCCAGATGACGAGGCAGGGGCTGGACCCGGAGGCGGGGTTGGACCGGCATCTGATGACGCGCGCCGTGCAGGCCGGCAAACCGGCAGCGGGGCTGGAGACGGCGTCTTCGCAGATCAGCATGCTGGACAGCATGAGCAGCGACGAGCAGCTGCAGTTGCTGCGCGAGGCACTGGAGCAGGTGGAAAAGGGCGACGAGCAGAGCCGCCAGCTGCATGCCGCGTGGCGGCGTGGCGATGACGTGACGCTGTGGCGCGACATGGCGGCGCAGATGAAGCGGCAGTACCCCGGGCTGTATCAGCGGATCAACGTGGATCGCAATGACGCCTGGCTGGCGCCCCTGCAGCAGCGGCTTCAGGCAGGGCAGGGCAGCACCCTGGCGGTGGTGGGCGCTCTGCACCTGCTGGGCAGTGACGGCGTGGTCGAAAAGCTGCGCGCGCGCGGCTACCAGGTGGAGCGCATCTGTTCGGCCTGCAAGCCTGCAAAGCGCTGAGGCTCGGTAGGAGCGGCCTTGGCCGCGAAGCTGGCAATGCCGGCTGATTGCGATCACCGTGTGATCAGGCGGGTTGCAATGTCGTTTCGGCGTGCCTGGAGAGGCCGCGGGCTCCTGCGCACAGCACAGTTGGCTGAGATGGAATCCCAGCCATTGGCGAAATGGAGACGCTGGGGTTGCATCCCAGTCCACGGTGCTGGACATCAGATGCCAGGATGGTCGTCTGCCAAACGCTGCAGCCAGTGCCTGCCTCGCGGCGTGCGCCGTTCCCATGGAAAGCAAAAGGCCGACGCTTGCGTCGGCCTTTTTGTTCAGCGGTTGCCGCGGGTCTTGCTGCCCGGCGGCGGCGGCGGGTCGGCCGGCTTGCTGCCGGTGGCCGGGGGGCGACCGAAGCCTGCGCCCATGTTGCGCTGGAATTCCTGCCACAGCTCCATGTTGCGCTCGGTGAGTTGATTCATCATCGCCCACGGCGTCTGCCCGAGCAGGTTGCCCATCTGCTGGCGGAACTGCTGCTGCTGGTCCAGGAACACCTGCATGCTGCGCTCCAGGTAGTTGCCCATGAAGCCCTGCAGCGAATCGCCGTAGAAACGGATCAGCTGGCTGAGCAACTGGGTGGAGAGCATCGGCTCACCGTCCTGCTCCTTGTCGGCAATGATCTGCAGCAGAACCGAGCGGGTCAGGTCGTCACCGCTCTTGGCATCACGTACTTCAAAGTCCTCGCCGTCGAGGATCAGCTGGCGCACGTCTTCGATGGTGATGTAACTGGAAATCTCGGTGTCGTAGAGCCGGCGATTGGGATATTTCTTGATGATGCGGGTCGCAGCCATTAAGCCATCACTCGTCACGGTAGGCGCCCAGCATGGCGCAGTGCAGCAGGCCTTGCAACAGCCAAAAGTACAGGTTGCAAGGCGCGCAAACGTGTTTTCCTGTTGCGCAGCACGAATACCTGTGTTGCGCAGCATGGCGACGGCGCGTCACCAGCCCATGTGGTGGCCGCCGTTGATATCCAGGTTGGAGCCGGTGATCCAGGCGGCTTCTTCGGCAACCAGGAAGGCCACCGCGTAGGCGATCTCTTCCGGCTTGCCCAGGCGGCCGGTGGGGATGTCGGCGATGATCTTGGCCCGCACTTCCTCGGGTACGGCCATCACCATGTCCGTGGCCACATAGCCGGGCGAAATGGTGTTGACGGTGATGCCGAAGCCGGCATTCTCGCGCGCCAGCGAAATGGTGAAGCCGTGCATGCCGGCCTTGGCGGCCGCGTAGTTGGCCTGGCCGTACTGGCCCTTCAGGCCGTTGATCGAGCTGATCTGGATCACCCGGCCCCAGCCGCGCTTGCGCATGCCTTCAATCACCGGGCGGGTCACGTTGAACACCGAGTTGAGGTTGGTGTTGATCACCTCGTGCCACTGCTCGGGGCTCATGCGGTGGAAGGTGGTGTCGCGGGTGATGCCGGCGTTGTTGACCAATATTTCCACCGGGCCCAATGCGGCTTCGGTTGCCTCGATCAGACCGCGGCCGCTGACAGGGTCGGCAACATCGCCGGGGAACAAGGCGATGTCATAGCCTTTTGCCTGCATCTTCTGTTGCCAATGCTGGGCTTTGTCGGCGTTGCGGAAGTTGGTGGCGACACGATGGCCCTGGTCGGCCAGGCGTTGGCAGATGGCGGTACCGATGCCGCCGGTGCCGCCGGTGACCAGTGCGACGCGGGATGTCATGGGCAGATGCTCCAGGGCGATTGCGCGGGGAGCCACCGATTCTAATGAAACTGCGGTCAGCCCGGGGGCGAACCGGGGACGATCCGTGATTCTTTTTGCAGCCGCTCAGGTTCAAAGCCGGCGGCGGCATGCTGCAGCAGTTCCGGAACGCTGGCTGCAGCATCCAGGGTGCCCGGTGCCTGCCCCAGTGCAGTCCATAGCCAGCGCAGCACCGGCAACGGGGTGTCGATATCCACCGGCATTGCCGCGAGCGACTTGGACAGCTTGTTCCCGTCCTGCCCCAGCAGCAGTGGCAGGTGCAGATACTGGGGCGTTGGTACGCTCAGGGCTTGTTGCAGCAGGATCTGACGCGGGGTCGAATCGACCAGGTCGGCACCGCGCACCACGTGGCTGATGCCCTGGTCGGCATCGTCCACCACCACCGCCAACTGATAGGCCCAGTAGCCGTCGGCGCGCAGCAGGACGAAGTCGCCTACCTCGCGATCGACCTCCTGGGTGATGCGGCCTTGAAGGGCATCGTTGAAGGTGATGTGGCTGCCATCGGCCACGCGCAGGCGGATGGCTGGATGCGGGCGTTGCTGGCTGGCTGCGCAGCGGCGGTGGATGCCATGTTGATCGGCCAGGTCGGCGCGGCTGCAATGGCAGTGAAAGGCCTTGTCCTGCGCGAGCAGTTGTTCGCTTGCGCGCCGGTAAAGTGCGTGGCGATGGCTCTGGTATTGCACGGGTTCATCGGCATGCAGGCCGTAGGCCGCCAGGGTGGCCAGCTGTTGTTCTGCAGCGCCACGTACCTCGCGCGGCGGGTCGATATCCTCGATGCGGACCAGCCATTGGCCCTGCGCATGACGGGCCAGCAGCCAGCTGCCAAAGGCAGCCAGCATCGAGCCCAGGTGCAGCGGGCCGGTCGGGGAGGGCGCGAAACGGCCGCGGTAAGGAAACGAAGGCATCGAAGCTGAATCGTCGGTCAGATTTGTGCTTGAATTCAACCCGTGCGAGCCGCAGATTTATCGCACATTTTTCCCACCTCCATGGATCTTTCCCATGTTTACCCGTATCGGGCTGTTTCTTCTGACCAACCTTGCAGTGCTTGTCCTGGCAAGCATTGTCATGTCCATCCTGGGCGTGAACTCCTCGCAGATGAGCGGTCTGCTGGTCATGGCAGCCATCTTCGGTTTCGGTGGTTCCATCATTTCGCTGCTGCTGTCCAAGTTCATGGCCAAGCGCGGCACCGGCGCGGTGGTCATCACCGAGCCGCGCAACCAGACCGAGCGCTGGCTGCTGGATACGGTGGCACGCCAGGCCAAGGCGGCCGGCATCGGCATGCCGGAAGTGGCGGTGTATGACGCACCGGAGATCAACGCGTTCGCCACCGGCGCCAACCGCAACAATGCGCTGGTGGCGGTGTCCACCGGCCTGCTGCACAACATGAGCGAGGACGAGGCTGAAGCAGTGCTTGGCCACGAGATCGCGCACGTGGCCAATGGCGACATGATCACCATGGCATTGCTGCAGGGTGTGCTGAATACCTTCGTGATCGTGCTGGCCCGCGTGGTCGGTGGCGTGATCGACAGTGCGCTGTCGGGTAACCGCGAAGGCGGCGGCCGCGGCTTTGCCTACTACATCATCGTGTTTGTGCTGGAGATGGTGTTCGGCGTGTTCGCCACGATGATTGCCATGTGGTTCTCGCGTCGCCGCGAGTTCCGTGCCGACCATGGTGGCGCGACGCTGGCCGGTCGCCAGAAGATGATCGCCGCGCTGGAACGGCTGAAGCTCAACCACGGGCAGAGCACCCTGCCGACGCAGATTGCGGCCTTCGGTATTGCCGGCTCGACTGCCAAGAAGCTGTTCCTGAGCCATCCGCCGCTGGAAGAGCGTATTGCCGCGTTGAAGGCATCGACCGTGGTGTGATTGACGCCTGTACGCGCTTTTGATGGAAACGCCCGGCCACGTGCCGGGCGTTTTCGTTTTTGGTAGGCAGGCTTGGTGTGGCGCGTTGCTGCTGTGCTTTTGATCTGGCCGTGCCCTCTCCCGTTTATGGGAGAGGGGTAGGGGTGAGGGGGCTTGTGCTCCAGCATTTGCTGTTGCCATTGTTTGGAGCGCTGAGGCATGCGTCAAAAGCAAAAAAAAAACCTGAAAGGCTTAGGGCAAGGGCTGCCCTCACCCCAACCCCTCTCCCGCAGGCGGGAGAGGGGACGGCAACAGCAACAACAGCAGCAGCAACAACAAGCCGCCGCAACAACACTCGCAACACGTCGCGGAAACAGCACTGCCCAAAAACAAAAACGGCACCCTTGGGTGCCGTTTTCTTCAACGAATGACGCAACGGTCGATCAGAACTTCGGATCGAACTCGGCAGCGTAGCCGGTATTGACGATCACCTTCTGCAGCGCCTCGCAGACCTTGATGTTGCCGGCCACGATTTGCTGTGTCTCCGGGCCCTTGTCGTCCATGCGGGCCGGGGTGGCGCCGCGGTAGTTGCAGACCTTGCCGCCTGCTTCACGGACCAGCAGCACGCCGGCGGCGATGTCCCAGGCCTTCACGCCGGCTTCGAAATAGGCATCGGCGCGGCCGCAGGCCACATAGGCAAGATCCAGCGCAGCTGAGCCGGTGCGGCGCACGTCCTCGGCCTGTACCAGCAGCGTGTCGAGGGTCTTGAGCTGGCTGCTGGCGCGGGCGCGTTCGCGCGGTGCGAAGCCGGTGTGGAGCATGCTGCCTTCCAGGTCCTTGCGGTCGGAAACGCGGATGCGGCGGTCGTTGAGCACCGCGCCATTGCCACGGCTGGCGGTGAACAGTTCATTGCGCAGCGGGTCGAAGATCACCGCGTCGGTCGGTTCGCCGTTCTCGACCAGGGCAATGGACACGCAGTAATGCGGGAAGCCGCGCAGGTAGTTGCTGGTGCCGTCGAGCGGGTCAATCACCCACATCTGGCGCTTGCTGCCTTGGACGCCACCTTCTTCACCGAAAATGCCGTATTCGGGATAGGCGCGCTTGAGCTCCTTGACGATGACCTTCTCCGCGTCGCCATCCACTTCGCTGGCGTAATCCATCCGACCCTTCTGCACCACATTGAGGGCTTCAAGCTTGTTGATGTTGCGGAGCAGGACGTTGCCGGCGAGGCGGGCGGCCTTGACCATGACGGTTACGGCGGGTTTCTGCATGGCGAAAGGCTCCCGTGAAGGCTGAGATCGGATTGGCGGGGGAAAAGAGCGGGCCCGGCGCACAGGCCGGCCGCGCAGTTTACCATCTGCAGCTGTCTCGCTCCTGATTTTTTTGCCATCCATGTCTGCTCCTGTCCATATCCGTTTCGTTCTTGTCGGTACCCAGCACCCTGGAAACATAGGCGCGGCCGCCCGCGCGATGAAAACCATGGGGCTGGCACGGCTGGTGCTGGTAGCCCCGGAAAAGCCGCTGGACGATGTGGCCATGCGCCGTTCGGCTGGGGCTGAGGATGTGCTCGGCGACGCGCCGGTGGTGGCGACCCTGGCCGAGGCCGTTGCCGACTGCCAACTGGTGCTGGGCTGCACGGCGCGTTCGCGGCGCGTGCAACTGGAAGAACTGCTGCCGGAAGTGGCAGGCCAGCGGGCGGTTGCCAAGGCCGGCGAGGGTGCTGAAGTGGCCTTCGTGTTCGGCCGAGAGCGCACCGGCCTGACCAACGAGGAGCTGCAGCTGTGCCATCTGGCTGTTCACATCCCCTCCAATCCTGAATTCAGCTCGCTGAACCTGGCGGCCGCTGTGCAGGTGCTGGCCTATGAGGTGCGCATGGCGCAGTTGGAAGAGCAGGCGCCGCCGGTGCGGGAGCCGGGTTTTGGTGAAGCCGCAGCCAGCCATGCACAGTTGGAGGGCATGTTCAGCCAGTTTGGCGACACGCTGGACCAGATCGATTTCCACAAGGGTCGTGCGCCGGAATCGGCCATGCGCAAGCTGCGCCGGCTGTTCATGAAGGCGGACCTGTCCGAGCAGGAGGTCCGGCTGCTGCGCGGCATTCTGGCGGACGCGCAGCGGATGGCGCGGCTGGCCGGTGAGCGCGGCGACTGAGAAACTCATCACAACCGGGGATTTCCGGTAGGCTTGCCGAATCGTTTGGGGAGTTGCCGTTTTGCGCGTGTTTCGATGGCTTTGGGGAGCCGTATTGGGACTGGCTGCGCTACAGCCGGTTGCAGGCGGGGCGGTCGAGCGTTCGGTATTGGTGCTGGGGCGGATCAGTGATGATCCGAAGTCGCACTATGACCAGCTCAAACCGTTGCTGGATTACGTGGTGCCACGGATGCGGGAGGTCGGGATCGTCGAAGGGCGCATCCTGATGGCCAAGGATGCCCAGCAGATGGGCAGCTACCTGCGTCGTGGGCGCGTGGATTGGGTGACCGAAACCGCTGGCACGGGCATGGCCCTGCAGCAGCGGGCCGGCGCGCGGCCCTTGCTGCTGACCGAGCGCAGCGGCGTTGGCTCATATGAAAGTGTGTTCTTCGTGCGCCGCGACAGCCCGGTGGGCAGCCTGCAGGACCTCCGGGGCCGTACTCTGGCGTTGCAGAGCGCACTGTCCACCAGCGCCTATCTGGTGCCGGCCATGGAGCTGCTTGAGCAGGGCGTGAAGCCGGAGATCCTGTTGACGCCGGGCGATGTGCCCGCCACCGATACGGTGGGCTATGTGTTCGCGCGCACCGAGCTGAACATCTCCACCTACGTCCACAAGCGGGTGGTGGATGCCGGGGTGATCAGCAGCCTGGACTGGATGGACGACCGCAGCATGCCGCCGGCATTCCGCAGCGACATGCGGGTGATCTTCCGCAGCGAGCCGATGCCGCGCGCCCTGGAAATGGTGAGGTCCGACCTGGACCCGGCGGTACGTGAGCGTCTGCAGCGGGTGCTGCTGGAGGCAAGCCGTGATCCGGTTGCCGGGCCGGCGCTGGCCAAGTTCTTTGGCACCACCGGCTTTCACCCGGTGGACGCTGACAGCCAGCGTGCATTGGACCGCCTGCGCGCCGGGTTGGCCCGCATCCGCATGGAGGTGGAATGAAGCGATTGCGCTTTGGCCTGCAGGCGCGCTTCCTGCTCGCCTCCGGTGTGGCCTTGTTGGTGGTGACGGCCATTGTCTCGTTGATGCTGGCGCGCCAGGCGGCGGTCCAGCGGGAGGTCTTGCGCAACAGCGTCGATGTCATCCGGCAGGTGCTTGATGAGAGCATCAAGGAGCGCGGGACCGCCCTGGCCAAGGGCTTGGCCGACAACCTGGTCAACCCGTTGTACTACGAAGACCTGGCTGCCATTGGAGCGCTGGTGCGCAACACCACCGCGCAGGAGTCGGTGAGCTATGTGCTGGTGCACGACGCCGACGGCCACCTTGTCCACGATGGCTCCATTGATGTGGCCGGTTACGGCCAGCCAATGCGGGACCCGCTGGCGCAGGCTGCGGTCGGCGCGCGGGAAATGCTGCAGCAGCATTCGCCCTCGGTACTGGAGATCGACCTGCCCATCCATATTGGTGACCAGCGCATCGGTGGGCTGCGGGTGGGGATGGACCTGGCGCCGATGCATGCGCAGGAGGTGGCCGCCATGCGCACCTTGACCCAGCGGCTGGATGACACCCGGCGCCGGCAATGGATGTGGTTGACCGCGCTGATGGCTGCACTGGTGGTTTTTGCCTGTGCCACGGGGCTATACATACAGCGCACCATGGTGCGGCCGATCCGCTGGCTGAGCGGGGCTGCGCAGCGTATCGAACGGGGCGACTACCAGATCGAGGCACAGCCGAGCCGGCGCGGTGATGAAATCAGCGAGCTGCTGCGTACCTTCGACCGCATGAGCCAGAGCATCGCCCGGCATGACCGTGAAGTGCGGCAGATGGCCTACACCGATGCCCTCACGGGTTTGACCAACCGCCTGGCGTTCCGCGAAACCCTGGAAGAGCGGCTGCATGAGGCGCGCCTGGATGGGCGGTCGCTGGCGTTGTTATTCATCGACATTGATGAATTCAAGCGGGTCAACGACACCTTTGGCCATGAGGCTGGCGACGATGCCCTGCTGCAGTTTGCGCAGCGCATCGGTACCTCGGTGGCGCAGGCCGGGGGCGGCGAGGCGTTGCTGTCGCGCTTTGGCGGCGATGAATTCGTCATTCTCGTGGGCGAGGGGGAGCGCGGCGCGGCAGAAACCGCGGCGCAGCTTGCAGAGCGGCTGGTCGTGGAGCTGGCGCAGCCCCTGCAGGTGCAGCAGCGCGAGATATTCCTCGGCAGTTCCATCGGCATCACCTTGTTCCCCGAGGACGCGAACGGCGCCAGCACGCTGCTGAAGAATGGCGATATCGCCATGTACCAGGCCAAGCTTGCCGGCAAGAACTGCTTCCGTTACTACAACCGGGCCATGGATCACGCCGTGGAGCGGCGCCTGTATCTGGAACAGGAGCTGCGCGGCGCCTGGGACCGCGGTGAACTGGGCCTGGTCTACCAGCCCATCTTCCGCACCCGCGACCACATTCTGGTCGGCGCCGAAGTGCTGTTGCGCTGGCATCACCCGACACTGGGGCCGATACCGCCGTCGGTCTTCATCGACGTGGCCGAACAGAGTGGCCTCATCCAGGCGCTCGGCCCGAAGGTGCTGCGTGCGGCCTGCGAACAGGCAACGCTGTGGCCGCGCAACGCGGCCGGCGAGGAGGTGTTCATCTCCGTCAACGTATCGCCCCGGCAACTGCGCAACGGTGACCTGATAGCGGAAGTTGACGCCAGCCTGCACACCTCGGGCTTGGCCGCTTCGCGGCTGCATCTGGAGCTGACCGAGACGGCGGTCATCGGTGACGAGATTCTGGCCGTGACGCTGCTGGAGAAACTGCACCGTGCCGGCGTCCGGGTGTGGCTGGACGATTTCGGCACCGGCTTCTCCGGGCTCAGTCATCTGCGTCAGGTGCCGGTGGACGGGGTCAAGATCGACCGCAGTTTCGTGGCGGACATGGAGCGCGACCCGGACGATCTGGCGCTGACCACCGCCATCATCGCCATGGCCCACGCTTTGGGTATCACGGTGGTGGCCGAGGGCGTGGAGCAGCGGGCGCAGTTTGAACTGCTCAGTCAGCGCGGTTGTGATCTGGTGCAGGGCTACTGGTTGGGCCGACCGCTGGCGGCCGATGCCCTGGTGCAGCTGCTGGAGCACGACACCGCGGGGGTGCCGGGCATCCTGGCGTGAACACCGGCGCCGGCTTCAGGCCGTCGCTGGTTCGTAGCCCGGGCCCTGCATGGGCCGCTTGCTGGTGTCGCCGGCGATTTCGCGCACCAGCTTGGGCACCAGGTAGCCCGACAGCCGGGCCAGCAGCCCGGCATGCAGCGCCAAGGCCTGGGCGTCGCTGACCTCGAAATGGGCCACGCCCTGCACACGATCGAGCTGGTGCAGGTAATAGGGGAGCACGCCAGCGGCGAAGCTGCGCTCGCTCAGGGCGGCCAGCACGTCCAGATCATCGTTGACCCCGCGCAGCAGCACGGCCTGGTTGAGCAGTTGCGCACCGGCGCCGCGCAGGCGTGCCATCGCCGCATCGACGCTGGCATCAAATTCGTTGGCATGGTTGGCATGGATCACGAACGCCACCGGCCACGGCAGGGCGCGCAGCCATTGCACCAGTTCCGCATCCACCCGCTCGGGCAGCACCACCGGCAGGCGGCTGTGGATGCGCAGGCGTTTGACGTGGCCGATGGCTGCCAGGGCGTCGGTCAATTCAGCCAGCTTGGAGGTGGCCAGCGACAGCGGGTCGCCGCCGCTGAGGATCACTTCATCAATGCCCGGATCGGCGGCGATGGCTGCCAGGGCCTCGTGCCAGCCGCCCTTGGCCGCGTTTTCTTCGGCGTAGTCGAAGTGACGGCGGAAGCAGTAACGGCAGTGGATGGCGCAGCTGCCGGTGACCACCAGCAGGGCGCGACCCTGGTATTTCTGGATCACGCCGGTGGCTTTGCGGGCCTGGCCGTCGCCGACGGCGTCGAAGCTGAACCCGGGGACCACCTGCATTTCATCATTGATGGGCAGCACCTGCCGCAGCAGCGGGTCGGCCGGATCGCCATGGCGCATGCGGGCCACAAAGCCGCGCGGTACCCGCAACGGGAACTGCGCCAGCGCTTCGGCCGAAAGCCCCACGTCTTCCGCTGCCAGCCCAAGCTCGGCCAGCAGCTGCGCCGGCGCGCGGATGGCTTGGCGCCAATGCGCTTGCCAGCGGTCGGTGGGCAGGGTCAGGACGGCTTGTTGTGGAGCGTGGGCGGGGGCTGCGGTTATCATTGGCGGTCAGAAAAACAGTTGCCCCGCCTGATGGCGGGCGTTCCATTCTAATCCGGCCGGTTGCAACACGCGCCGGTTTTTGCCACCTCAGGAGTTTCAGCATGGCCAGTTACGGCATGAACGACGTCAAGAACGGGATGAAGATCCTGGTCAACAACCAGCCAGCTGTCATCATCGACACCGAGTACGTCAAGCCGGGCAAGGGCCAGGCCTTCACCCGCGTCAAGTACCGTCTGATCAAGGATGGCCGTACGCAGGAAGTGACCATGAAGTCGACCGACTCGATGGAAGCGGCTGACGTGGTCGATACCGACATGAATTTCATGTACAGCGACGGCGAGTACTGGCACTTCATGGATCCGGAATCCTTCGAGCAGGTGCAGGCCACCAAGGCCGGCATGGGCGGCACCGAGCTGTGGCTCAAGGGCGAGGAGTCCTGCGTGGTTACCCTGTGGAACGGCGAGCCGATCGCCGTGCAGCCGCCGAACTTCGTTGAACTGAAGATCACCGAAACCGACCCGGGCGTGCGTGGTGATACCTCCGGCGGTGGCGGCAAGCCGGCCACCCTGGAAACTGGCGCCGTGGTCCGCGTGCCGCTGTTCGTCAACCAGGATGAAATCATCCGCGTTGATACGCGTTCGGGCGAATACTCCGCGCGCGTCAAGTGACGTAATGGCGCGTTTGCGCAAGCGCAAACGCCTTTGCCATTGCGGCATCCCCGCGCAGGCGGGGATCGTGGCGCAGGCGACACTGGGCTTCGGGCGACCTTTCGGAAGCCCGAAGCCTTTTTCGCATCCGGCGTTGGCTGGATGGATTCAGTAACAGATACAGAGGTGAAACGGCGTGAGCGACATCCAACCCCAACCCTGTGACCTCCTGATCGAAGCCGGTTATGTGGTTCCGGTCGAGCCGCATGCGGTGGTGCTGGAGGATCACGCCGTGGCCGTGACCGGCGGGAAGATCGTGGCAGTGCTGCCGCGCACCGAGGCACGTGCGCGCTTTGCTGCCCAGCAGGTGGTATCGCGACCGGAAGCGGCGCTGATCCCCGGACTGGTCAACGCGCACACGCACAACCCGATGACGCTGCTGCGCGGCGTCGCCGACGACCTGCCGCTGATGACCTGGCTGCGCGAGCACATCTGGCCGGTGGAAGCGGCGGTGATCGGCCCGGAGTTCGTTGCCGACGGCACCACCCTGGCCATTGCCGAGATGCTGCGCGGCGGCACGACGTGCGCCAACGAAAACTATTTCTTCGCCGACGTGCAGGCCGCTGTGTACAAGCAGCATGGCTTCCGCGCGTTGGTGGGCTCGGTGATCATCGACTTCCCCAGCGCCTGGGCCAAGAGTGATGACGAATACTTCGCCCGCGCCACCGAGCTGCACGATGCCTGGCGTGACGACACACTGATCGGCACCGCGTTTGCGCCGCATGCGCCGTATACGGTGAGCGATGCCAACTTCGAGCGGGTGCGGATGCTGTCCGATCAGCTCGATGTTCCGGTGCATCTGCATACGCATGAAACCGCGCAGGAAATCACCGACTCCATCGCGCTGCATGGGCAGCGCCCGCTGGCGCGGCTGGACCGCCTGGGGCTGGTCAATGACCGCCTGATTGCCGTGCACATGACCCAGCTGACCGACGCTGAAATCCACCTGTGCGCCGAACGCGGCGTCAGCGTGGTGCATTGCCCGGAATCGAACCTGAAGCTGGCCTCGGGCTTCTGCCCGGCCTGTGCGCTGGTCAAGGCCGGTGTGAACCTGGCCATCGGCACCGATGGCTGTGCCAGCAACAACGACCTGGACATGTTCAGCGAGAACCGCACTGCGGCCATCCTCGCCAAGGCCGTGGCCAACGACGCCACCGCGCTGGACGCCGCCACCACGTTGCGCGCGGCAACGCTGGGTGGCGCGCGTGCGCTGGGCTTCGGCGACCGCGTGGGTTCCATCGAAGTGGGCAAGCAGGCCGACCTGGCGTGCGTGGATCTGTCGGCGCTGGAAACCCAGCCGCTGCACCATGTGCTGTCGCAGCTGGTTTATGCCGCCGGCCGTCACCAGGTCAGCGACGTGTGGATCGACGGCAAACCCAAACTGGTCCAGCGTGAGCTGGTTGGCATGGACGTGGCGGCAATCACCGCCAACGCACGCCAGTGGCGCGACCGTATCCGCAGCATCCGCGCCTGAGGGCGCAGCTGGGCCGCGCAGGCGGCCCCAAGAGGAAAGACAGATGAGCGCAACCTCCACCAATTTCGATCAGGCCGAACTGGACAAGTTCGCCGCATTGGCCAACCGCTGGTGGGACGCCGATGGCCCGCAGAAGCCGTTGCATGCACTGAACCCGGTGCGTCTGCAGTACGTCGCCGACCGCGCCACGTTGCGTGGTGCCAAGGTGCTGGACATCGGTTGCGGTGGCGGCCTGTTGAGCGAGGCGCTGGCCAAGGAAGGGGCGCAGGTCACGGCCATTGATCTGGCGCCGGAGCTGGTCAAGGTGGCGCGTCTGCATGGCCTGGAATCGGGCGTGCAGGTGGACTACCGCGTGCAGGCTGCCGAAGACCTCGCCGCCGAGCAGCCGGGTGCATTCGACGTGGTCACCTGCATGGAAATGCTGGAGCACGTGCCCGACCCGGGCGCGATCATCGCCGCGTGCCAGCGCTTGCTGCGCCCGGGCGGCAAACTGTTCCTGTCCACCATCAACCGCACCCCGGCTGCTTTTGCGGTGGCCGTGGTTGGTGCCGAGTACATCGCACGACTGCTGCCCAAGGGCACGCATCACTACCAGGAATTCATCAAGCCGGCCGAACTCGGCGCGTGGCTGCGCGAGGCGGACCTGCAACTGCAGGACGTCACCGGCATGGCCTACGAGCCGTGGCGCAATCGCGCGCGCCTGAGCAGTCGCACCGGGATCAATTACCTGGCCTACGCGGTCAAGCCGGACCAGGCATGACCGCCGCGTCGTTCCCGGCAGCGGTGTTGTTCGACCTGGACGGCACCCTGCTGGACAGTGCGCCGGACTTCATCGCCACCGCCAACCGCATGCGCCAGGCGCGCGGCCTGCCTGCCTTGCCGCTGGAGCAACTGCGGCCGGTGGTATCCAAGGGCTCGCGTGCGATGCTGGCGGTTGCGTTTCCACAGATGGCCGAGAGCGAGCGTCATGCGCTGATTCCGGAATTTCTGGATGTCTACGAGGCGCTGATCGGCCAGCATGCACGCTTGTTCGATGGTGTCGAAACGATGCTGGAAACGCTTGAGCGGGCCGGCACGGTGTGGGGCATCGTCACCAACAAGCCTGAATACCTGGCGCGGCTGATCCTGCCGCAACTGGGCTGGGAGCAGCGCTGCGCGGTGTTGATCGGCGGTGACACATTGCCCGAGCGCAAGCCGCATCCGTTACCACTGGAAGTGGCGGCGCAACGTATCCAGGCTGCTGCGGGCAGCTGCGTGTACGTGGGCGATGACGAGCGTGACATTGTCGCCGCGCGGGCCGCCGGCATGCCGTCCGTGGCCGCGCTGTGGGGCTATCGCCTTGACGGTGACGACCCTTCTGCCTGGCAGGCCGATGTACAGCGTGCATTGCCGCAGGAACTTTGGCAGCCAGCCGCATGGCCAGCTACCCAACCGGCTTCGGCCTGATCCAAACAACGAGGTTTGATGTGAGCAGTGCGCTGGACAGCTTCCTGGACAAATGGCGTGACCGTTGGCCTGAATGGACCTTCGTGGAGCGCTTCGTCGATGAGGGAGTGCGCGTCCGCGCAGTGGCGTGGTTCGCGCTGTTGCAGGAGTTCGACGACATCCTGAACGCCACCGGCGACACCACGCCGCAGGACGCCAAGCTGGCATGGTGGGGCGAGGAACTGCGCAGTTGGGCGGCGCAGCGCTCGCGGCATCCACTGGGGCGCGTGTTGGAGCCGGTGCGCGCGCCGTGGCAGTCATTGGCAGATGCGTTGCCGAGCCTGATGGAGGCGCGCGAACAACCGGCCGATGCTGCGCAGGCGCGCAGTGCATTGGCCGCATATGCCGCCGCTGTCGCGGCAGTGGAAGCGGCGGTGTTCAATGAAAAGCCCGCGGCCAAGGCCGCTGATGCCGTGTTGACCCAGTTGTTGGCGCAGCGCGTGCAGGACCTGGGCGCGGCCGCAGTGCCGCGTGCGGCGGGCGACGAAACGCAGTGGCAGAAGCAGTTGCTGACGGCATGGCCGTCGCGCGTTGCTGGCCCGCGTCCACGGCGGCTGTACGCATCGCTGGGCCGCGCCCGCGTGCAGGCTTGTTTGAAGGGTGGTCAATACCAGCCCAACCCCGCTGCACTGTTGTGGCGCAGTTGGTGGGCTGCCCGCGGGTAGGAGCGGCCTTGGCCGCGAAGCCGGTGGATGTTCCGCTTGCGAGAAGGCCGATTGTTGAAGCGATCCGGGCTTCGCACCGGAAGGCGCTCCTGGTGCATGAATGCCCGTAGGAGCGGCCTTGGCCGCGAAGCCGGCAGATGTTCCGCTTGCGAGAAGGCCGATTATTGAAGCGATCCCAGCTTCGCGCCTGAAGGCGCTCCTGGTGCATGAATGCCTGTAGGAGCGGCCTTGGCCGCGAAGCCGGCGGATATTCCGTGTGTGGAGTGACCGATTGCTGAAGCTATCCCAGCTTCGCGCCTAAAGGCGCTCCTACGCAGGGGCGTAGATCTACTTCCCGCGTTCCAGCACCAGCAGCGGGTCGATGCGGGTATCGAACCAATTCATCCCCCAATGCAAATGCGGCCCGGTCGCACGCCCGGTCGCGCCGACCGTGGCGATGTTCTGCCCCTGTTCGATGCGGTCGCCCACCTTCACGCCGATGCGCGACAGATGCAGGAAGTTGGAGCTGATGCCGTAGCCGTGGTCGAGCACCAGGGTGCCGCCGGTCAGGTAAAGGTCCGGACCGGCGAAGGTGACGATGCCGGCGGCCGGTGCCTTCACTGGCGTGCCGGTTGGCACGGCGATATCCATGCCGGAATGACCGGCGCCCGGCTGCCCGTTGTAGATGCGCGCATTACCGAAGCGGCCGCTGATGCGCCCCTGTACCGGCCAGATGAAGGTCTGGGTGAAGTCGGTACGGTTGTCGTCGCGCTTGCGCGCGTCGGTGACCTGTGCCTGCTCACGGGCAATGCGTTCGGCGATGGCCGGCGGCGGGTTCACCGTCTTCGGCGGCACGCCGTTGACGCGTTCGGTTGGCCAGTCGCGTGGTGTCACCGTGATGGAGGCGGTTTCGCTGCTGCCATCGGGGCGACGGACCTGCACCTGCAGCGGGCCTCTCTCGTCGCGGCCGATACCGAACACCACGCTGCCGTAGCCGCTCACGCGCAGGTCGCGGCCACCGTAACGGACGCTGCTGCCGGCCGGTACCTTGCCGACCACCATCGCGCCCTGCGAGGCGCTGGCCGGGAACACGACACGGTTGTCGACCAGGTCGCCAATGCCGTCCTGCGCCTGCACGGATGCCGCAGGGACCAGTGGCGCTGCCAGCAGCAGCGCGGTGACCATCAATGCCGAGCGCATCAGCGGTCGTAGGTCATGCGCTGGCCGGCCGGTGCGCCGACCAGCTTGCTGCCGTCCCACACCAGTTGGCCGTTGACCCAGGTGGAGGCGATGCGCGAACGGAAGGTGGTGCCTTCAAACGGCGACCAGCCGCACTTGGACAGTACGTCCTCGCGCTTGACCGTGAACGGCACGTCTTCGACCAGCACCAGGTCGGCGAAGTAGCCCTCGCGTAGGAAACCGCGCTCTTCCACGTCGAACAGCTGTGCCGGTGCGTGTGCGAACTTCTGCACCACCTGTTCGCGGGTCAGCTTGCCTTCGTGCACGCGCTCCAGCGCGGCAACCAGTGCGTACTGCACCAGCGGCAGGCCGGACGGCGCCTGTGCGTAGGGCTTCTGCTTCTCTTCCCAGGTATGCGGGGCGTGGTCGGTGGCCAGCACATCAAGCACGTCATTGGCGAGCGCGGCGGTGATTGCCTCGCGGTCGGACACTTCCTTGATCGCCGGGTTGCACTTGATCAGGTTGCCCTTGATTGCATAGTCCGGGCGCGCGAAATGCAGGAAGTGCACGCAGGTTTCGGCGGTGATCTGCTTGCGGCTGCCATCGGCGCGGATCAGCGGGCCTTTCTCGAACAGTTCCAGCTCATCGGCGGTGGAGATGTGCAGCACATGCAGGCGCGTGCCGTGCTTGCGGGCCAGCGACAACGCCAGCAGGGTGGACTTCTTGCAGGCTTCGCGCGAGCGGATGTCCGGGTGCATGTCCGGGGTCAGCGCGTCGCCGTATTTTTCCTGGAACGCCTTCAGGTTGGCGTCGATCATCGGCGTGTCTTCGCAGTGCGTGATGATCGGCGTCGGGCAGTCGCGGAAGATCGCGTCCAGCGTTTCCGGGTTGTCCACCAGCATGTTGCCGGTGGAGGCGCCCATGAACACCTTCACACCCGGCGCGTTCTTCGGGTCGAGCACACGGATGGCTTCCAGGTTGTCGTTGCTGGCGCCGTGATAGAAGCCGTAGTTGGCCCAGGCGCGGCCCTTGGCCAGTTCGTACTTGGCTTCGAGGATGGTCGAATCCAGCGTCGGCGGGTTGGTGTTGGGCATGTCCATGAAGCTGGTCAGGCCACCGGCCACCGCAGCGGCCGATTCACTGGCAATGTCGCCCTTGTGGGTCAGGCCCGGTTCGCGGAAGTGCACCTGGTCGTCGATCATGCCGGGCAGCAGCCAGCGCCCGGCGGCGTCCACCACCTGCTCGCCGTCGCGCGGGGCCAGCCCGGCGCCGATCTGCGCGATGCGGCCATTTTCGATGCGCAGGTCGCCATCGAAAGTGCGGCCTTCGTTGACCATGCGGGCATTGGTGATGAGCGTGGAGGACATATCAGTGTTTTCCTGTACAGCGGCAAGAAGAAGAGTCAGAGCGCTCGGGCACCGGGTCGAAGCCGCCGGGATGGAAGGGCTGGCAACGGCCCAGCCGCAGCAGCGTAAGCCAGCAGCCACGCAAGGGACCGTGTACGCGGATGGCTTCCATCCCGTATTCAGAGCAACTGGGAACAAAACGGCAGCGCGGCCCGAGCAGGGGGCTGATGAAGCGCTTGTAGAAGCGCAGTACGGCAATGAGTAGGCGGCCGATCACCCACGAATGATATGCCACTTGGCATTGTCATTGAATTTGTCGCAGGATGCGGGACGGTGCCGGTAAAGCTTTCGTGGTTTACCAGCGCCAGCCAGGTGCGGATGCCGCGCCTGGTTACGTTCCGAACTGCGCGAAACGGTCCGGTGACGCCACCGGACCCTTGCAGCACGGGCCGGGCATCCGTTCAGGCAGCGGTGTCCGACGCGGTTGCTGCTGCTGGTCGGGTAGGCTATAAAGGCCCGCTTTCCCGGGCCCCGGGGGAAACAAGGAAGAGCGTTTCGTGGCTGCTAAAAAACCTGCAAAGAAGGCCGTCAAGGTCGCCAAGAAGACCGCCAAACCTGTAGTCAAGAAGGCGGTGTCCAAGCCGGCTGCAAGCAAGCCCGTTGCCAAGGCTGCAAAGCCGGCCGCAACCAAGGCGCCTGCCAAGAAGGCAGTTGCCAAGAAGGCTGCGGCCAAGCCGGTTGTCGCCAAGAAGGTTGCTGCCAAGCCGGCGGCTCCGGTGGCCAAGAAAACGCCTGCCGGCAAGGTGACCAAGCCGGTCGCCGCGCCCGCCAGGAAAACTGCAGCGGCCAAGGCCGTCAAGCCTGCAGCCAAGCCGGTGGTGAAGAAGGCAGCCGAGAAATCCGTTGCCAAAGTCGTCAAGAAGCCCACCACCCCATCCGTGGTCAAGTCCGTACCGAAGCCGGCCGTCAAGCCGGTGACGGCCAAGCCTGTCCCGGCTGAAGTCGCCAAGAAGGTTCCAGCGCCGGTCGTCAAGCCGGTTGCTGCCAAGCCGACGCCGGCGGCCAAAGCCCCGCAATCCAAGAAGCCCGTGCCTGTTTCGAAATCCCCCGTGAAAACACCCGTCAAATCCACCGCTCCGGTTGCTGTTCGCCCGGTTGGCAAGGTGGCCGTCGCTGTCACCGCTCGTTCGACCGCTCCGGCGCCGCGCAGCAAGTACAAGGTGGTCGAATACAAGACCGACGAGGCCTCCGGCCGCCCGATCCTGCCGGCTGGCTACAAGCCGACGGCGGACGAGGAGTACATGAGCACGCTGCAGCAGGAGTACTTCCGCCAGCGCCTGCTGCAATGGCGCGGTGATCTGGTCGAGGAATCGAAGCAGACCATCGAGAACCTGCGCGAGGAAGTGCGTGACATCGGCGACGAAGCCGAGCGCGCAACCCGCGAGACCGAGAACTCGCTGGAACTGCGTACTCGCGATCGCTACCGCAAGCTGATCGGCAAGATCGACAGCACGCTGAAGCGTCTGGAAGCCGGCGACTACGGTTTCTGCGTCGATACCGGCGAAGAAATCGGCCTGGATCGTCTGGAAGCGCGCCTCACCGCCGAGCGCACGATTGATGCGCAGGAGCGTTGGGAGCACCTGCAGAAGCAGCAGGGCGACTGATCGCCTGGTTCTGCCGAGCAACGCAAAACCCCGCCCCGGCGGGGTTTTGCCTTTCTGGAAAGTGAAGATGACAGATCAGGACGTTTTCATGCGCCGCGCTGTTGAGCTGGCGCGCACCAACATTGCCGGCGGCGGTCGCCCCTTCGGCGCGGTGTTGGTCAAGGACGGCAAGGTGCTGGCCGAGGCGGCCAACAGCATCCATGCCAGCCACGACCCGACCGACCACGCCGAGATGCGCGCCATCCGCCTGGCCAGTGCCGCGCTGGCAAGCCCGCGTCTGGATGGCTGCGTGATCTACGCAAGCGGACATCCTTGCCCGATGTGCCTGGCGGCGATGTATCTGTGCGGTATCGAGCAGGCGTGGTTTGCGTATTCCAACGAAGACGGCGCGCCGTTTGGGCTTTCCACTGGCGCGGTGTATGCGCGCCTGGCAGAAGGCCCGGCCGCTTCCGGTTCTGGCCTGCAGCAGTTGCGGCCGGCAGGCGAGGCCGGGTTGTATGCGGAGTGGAAGGCAGGGCAGTAGCGCAACGCTCCCTCATCCGCCCCCCGCCTGCGCGGGGGCAAGTTCTTCGGGCACCTTCTCCCAAAAGGGGGCTGCTGTCCCGCAAGCGGGAGAAGGGAGGGTGCCGGCTTCGGAAACCCTCTGCGCTCCGCACGGCCAGCCACCGTTCGGTGGCCTGAAGACATGCGCAATGCTCGGCATGCTCCCTTCTCCCGTCTGCGGGAGAAGGTGCCCGAAGGGCGGATGAGGGCCGCCGTTACTGCAGATCGCGCAGATTCAGCCGGCGCAGCTGCGGCGCCTTCCAGGCGGTGACGCAGGCCACGCCCAGCACCGCGCAGCCACCGATCACCACGGCCGGCACCAATCCCAGCAGCCGTGCCATGGTTCCGGCATAGAACGCGCCCAGTTCGTTGGATGAGCTGATGAAGATGCCGTTGATCGAGGACACCCGCCCGCGCATTTCATCGGGCGTGGCCAACTGCAGGATGGTCGAGCGCACCACCACCGACACGCCGTCGCAGGCGCCATAGAACAACAGGATGGCCGCGGACAGCCAGAAGTGCCGGGACAGGCCGAAGGCGATCACGCACAGCCCAAAGCCGGCCACGGCGAACAACAGTACGCGCCCGGCGTTGCGCTGCAGCGGGCGCCGCGCCAGCCACAGGCCGACGCAGATCGAGCCCAGTGCGGGGGCTGCACGCAGGATGCCCAGGCCTTGCGGGCCGTAATGCAGGATGTCCTGGATGAAGGCGGGCAGCATCGCCACCACGCCGCCGAGCAGCACCGAGAACATGTCCAATGCCATCGCGCCCAGCATGATCTGGTTGCCGAGCACAAAGCGGGCACCCTCGGCGATGCTGGCGAAGATCGGCGCGCGGGTCTGCGGTGGCGCCGGTTCGCTGACCTTCAGCGAGGCCAGTGCGAGCAATGCCAGCATCGCCATTACCGCAGCGACGCCGTAGGACAAGCCCTTGCCGCCCCAGGCAACCAGGACGCCGCCCAGGGCAGGGCCGATGACCATGCCGGCCTGGAACACCACGCTGCCGAATCCGGCGCCCCGGGCGAACTGTTCGCGGGCCAGCACGCGTGCGAACAGTGCGTTGTAGATCGGCGACAGAAACGCGCGGACCATGCCGGTCAGGGCGATTGCCAGATAAATCGGCCACACCCCCTTGACCGGCAGCCAGCCCATTGTCACCGCAACCAGAACCACGGCGGTCGCAATCAGGCCCAGGCAGGCGGCCATGCCCAGCTTGCGGCGCGGCAGGTGATCAACCAGGTAGCCGGCAAATGGCGCCACACAGAAGAACGGCAGTACCTCGGCCAGGCCGATCAGCCCCAGCGAGAACGGATTGCGGGTGATCTCATAGATGTGCCAGCCGACGGTGACGGCGACAATCTGGTAGGAGAGCATCGCCGCGATGCGGTACATCAGCAGCTGCGCAAAACCGGGTTGGCGCAGCAGTGCGCCGGGGCTGGAGCCGTCGGCAGTCAGGCTCACTGCAGGTGAGCTTTGGCGGTGTCGCGGATGAAGGCCAGCATTGCCGCAAGGCCGTTGCTGCGGGTTGGGGACAGGTGCTTGGCCAGGCCGATGGCGGCGACATAGTCGGGCTCGGTGGCCAGGATGTCGGTGGCGGAGCGGCCGGAATATACGCGCAGCGCCAGGTAGATCAGGCCCGAAACGATGGCCGAATCACTGATGGCGTGGAAGACAAGTTTGTCGGCGTCGCCTTCGGGCACGATCCAGACCATCGACTGGCAGCCGAGCAGGCGGTGCTCTTCGGTCTTCCACTCTTCGGGGAAGCTGGGCAGCTTGCGGCCAAGGTCGATCAGGTACTGGTAGCGCTCGGACCAGTCACCAAAGAAGGAGAACTCCTCGGTAATAGTGGCCTGGGCTTCGGCGGGCGTGGGTTCGAGCGGGAAGGGGGAGTTGGTCATCGGGGTTCCTGTTTTGGCTCCATGCCTGTGGAGGCAGGAGGAGCTTTGTGGGGAAGGGGGTTTTTCTTTCCCCCTCTCCCCAACCCCTCTCCCGCGAGGGGAGAGGGGCTTAGAGCGAAGCGAGCTGAGGCGGTATTGTGCAATCGCGGGTTTAAAGCCCCTCTCCCCTGGCGGGGCGACGGAGAGCAGCTTGCGAATCATTGATTCGCTGCTCTCCTAGCGCCTTCGCGTCTAGCGAAGGCTGGGGCGCGGAGCGGGGGTTGGGGAGAGGGGGGGGGGTTTT